>QHPX01000024.1 GCA_003219195.1 Verrucomicrobiota bacterium | reverse complement strand
CGCGTCGCAACGTCCCCGCAATTCCGGCCGCGCGTAAGATCGACAAGAAGTTTTCCTGGCGATTACGTGATGGTCGCGACCACGGCAAGCCCTCCACCGTGTTGTAGGGAATGAGATTCACTTTCGCCGAGAGTCTTCGCGCGTGTTTTGCAAGCAGATGCGCTTGCTCGTCCGAATCGTTCACACCGGCGATCAAAATGTATTCGAACGTGAGCCGCTGCTTCTTGCGAGAAATGTAGTAATCGCAGGCTGAAAGCAACATGTCGATGTTGTAACGGCGATTGATCGGCATGATACGATCGCGTACTTCGTCCGTCGCTCCGTGCAATGAAACAGCGAGGCGAACTTGGGTCGGTTCGTCGGCTAGTTTTCGAATTTGTGGCGCGAGTCCGCTTGTCGAAACCGTAATGTGCCGCGCGCCGATCCCGAGGCCCCACGGCGAATTGATGATCCGGATCGCGCGCGTCAAGTTCTCGAAGTTAGCGAACGGTTCGCCCATTCCCATGAAAACGATATTGTCAATCTTTTCCCCGCTAGCCCGCTCGACTGCGATGATTTGATCGACAATTTCGTTTGCGCGCAGGTTTCTCGAAAATCCCTCCAGACCGCTCGCGCAAAATTTGCAGCCATAAGCGCAGCCTACTTGGGTCGAGATACAAATCGTGCGCCGGTCCGATTTTTCACCGTAAAGAGCCGGTGAGGCCGGAATCAAAACCGACTCGATAAGATTGCCATCCGGCAGCCGAAACAAAAATTTCTGCGTCGAATCTTTCGACCCGAGCACGCGAACGATGTCGATCTTGTCCAACGAAAATTGCCGCGCAAGTTCTGCGCGCAAAGATTGCGGCAAGTCCGTCATCTCGTCGAAGGAGGTGACTCGCTTTTTGTGAAGCCAATCGGCGATCTGACCTGCGCGATATTTCGGCTCGCCCAGTTCGTCAAGCTTTTCCTGGAGCTCTTCGAGTCGCAAAGATTTTATGTCGATCTTACCGGCGCGCGTCACATTTCATTCTACAAGATTTGCGCTAGAGATAAACGCAAAGGTGGCTAAGGTTTGGTCGCTGTGAGGCAATTCGGTTTTTGCGCGATTTCATTGCTTTTGTTTTTCACTGCCGGCTGCGCGTCGCAAGAGAGTTCCGACACATCCACGACTCAGACGGCGGTGCCCGGAGAAAAAGTTCCCGATGAAGGTCGTGTCGCGCCCGGCACGGGCCCGAACGCGAGTGTGCGTTGGTAAATTTTTCTTGATCGGTTAGGCCCTGACCGGACTATCTGCGCGATGCAGAAATCGCGCACGCCGCTGACAATTGGCTGGCAAGCGGTCAAGGTGAACATGCTTCCCGGATTCGTCCTGCAAGCGACGATGCTGTCGATCGTGCTGGCCCATTATTTTTCGCCGAAGAGCGCCGCGCTGCTAAATCAACTGGCGGATTACAAACGCAATCATGAAGTCGCGTTCGTGATTATCGCGTCCGTGTGCGCCGGCGCACTCTTGCCGGAATTATTCGTCGTTTGCTTTTTCCAGCGCGGCCGCGTGCGCACGCAAAATTTTCGCGATTTGCTCTTTACCGCGCCGTTCTGGGCGATTGACGGCGTCCTTGTCGATCTTATGTACCGAACCTTAGCGATTTGGTTTGGAATGAAAGTCAGCGTGCCAGTCGTCGTCGCGAAGATTTGCGTCGATCAATTCGGTTACAATCCATTCTTTGCCGCGCCCTACGGCATTTGGGGCTACGCGTGGAAACATTGCGACTATTCGTGGAGCAGACTTCGGCCGCTGCTGACGTGGAATTATTATCGGCAGCACGCCATCCCGGTGCTTATTGCGACGTGGGCGGTCTGGATTCCGCTCATGGCGATGATCTATTCGCTGCCGCTCGCTCTGCAATTCCCACTCTTTGCGCTCGCGCTCACGTTCTGGGTATTGCTCATGACTTACATGACAAACCGCTTCGCCGGGAAAATCGAAGCCGACACACCACTGGCGTTGTCAGTTGCAGATTTGTAGCGGTTAAGATTTTGTGAAATGCCGCAGCGCCTCGTGAACGCCGGCGCCGTGTTCTAATTTTGCGACGTAACCGCCGGCATTGCGTACGGCGTCTTTAACTTGAGCGATTGCGTTTGCCGGACACGCCGGCATGGCGGCAACTTTTCCATCCAACATCGAGATGTCGTTATGATGATCGCCGGCGGCGAAAATGTTTTGGCGCGGGATGTCGATTAAACGCGCGAGCTCGGCCAGCGCCGCGCCTTTGTGATAATCGGCGTGGCAAAAGCGCAAATAAACGGTGTTGCGCTGGTAATGAAACTTGGGCTGCTTGGTGCGGGCTTTCTCGATGAACTTCGTGATTCGCTTCATCTCTTCGTCATCCGCGGCAATTAAACCTTCCAGACCTTCGGAATGATAGATCAGGCGCGCTTTTGTCTTTTGATTTACAAAATCGACAACTTCCGCGAGCACAGATTGCGCCGAGTTGAAAAGTTCCGCATGCTCGCGTGCGCAACGTTCGTTCCAATCGCCAAAGGCTTCCCATTTTGCTCCATTTTCTCCCCGGCGAAACACGTCGCGTTCGCTCGTGAGAATGAAATCGGGCCACATCGGAAACGAGAAATCGGTGAGACCGGACTCAAGCAGGTCGACGGAGCGGCCGGTGTTGATCGCGAAGAGCACGCCATCGTTTTGCAAATCGCGGATCAGTTCCATGCAACGATCGTCGAGCACCGGCTCGCTCACGCGCGAGACGAGAGTACCATCGAAATCGATGCTGAGGAGGCGGACTTTCATTGTCGATCTTACGATTGATTCGATTACGAGCCGGAGCAAGAGTAAGACAACGGGAAGATGAAATCGGCTTACGAACTGGCGATGGAGCGGCTGGCCAAGGCGTCGCCCACGCTCGTGCTTACGGATGAGCAAAAAACACAGCTCGCGGAGATCGATTCAACTTACAAGGCGAAGATTGCCGAAAAAGAACTATTTCTAAAGGATCAAATCCAGAAAGCAGAGAACGCGGGGAATTTCGGAGAGATCGAGAAGCTGGAGAAACAACTTATTTCTGAAATCGCGCGTCTGCGGCAAGATTGCGAGGCGAAGAAGGAAAAGCTGCGCGCGAATTTTTCGAAATAGCTGTAGAGGCGCTTGTGCCAAGCGCCTATTTCTATAGTTCGGCGTTTGACACAAACGCCGCTACAACAAGATCGACAATCACGCTGGCGCCGACGGCGCGGCGCCCTCCAAAGCATCGGGCCGTTCGCCGCGCTTGGGTAGATCGGGATCGAGAAAGCCGAGCATGTGCGCGCGACTAATCACGCGGACGCCTTCCTCTTTTTGCAGGTCGGCGATTTGCCGGTGGAAATCTTCCATCTTCGTCCAGTGCACCTTCGGACGAAAATGATGCTCGGCGTGGTACCCATTGTAGAAAAAGAGCCAGTTGTAGATCTTGCCGTAGCTGCTCACGCCCCACGCGACCGGTTTGTCAGGATTAGCGCCGTAATGCCGGTAATAACCATTGAGGTAACTGAAGCAGTGGCCGAGATAGAAAAACGGCAGGAAATAAAAAATGATGTAGCGCCAGTTAAAGAGAAACATTACGAAGAGCGTCGTTGCGAACGCCGCCAGCTCAATATTTCCCCACATCAATTCGCGCGCTCCGCGCTTGCGCAATTCTTTCCGGATCGCGCCCACGTCGTCGCGAAAGAAACTAAGGAAGACGTAGCTCCAGGGGTTCTCCGGCTCGCCGTCGTGGCCGTGTTTGTAAATCGAGATCCAATCGACGGTATCGCCATTTTCATCCGGCCGGTCGGCGTTGCCTTTGTGATGCTGCATGTGCACGGCGTCGTAATAGGTCTGCGAAAAACAACACGCGACCGACTGGACGATTCCAAAGAGCCGATTGAGCAGGGGCGAGCGGAAGAATGGGTTGTGGATGAAGTTATGTCCGACGCCGTTGATATTCGCATTGACCATCAGTGAGTAAACGAAGCCGAGAAGGAGCATCACCCACAGCGGCAGATGCGGGTAAAGGAAAAAAAGCGCGAAGAAATAAACGAGATGAAGCAGACTCGCCAGAACCGGAACTGCGTCCCAACGCGTGTGCGCGAATAATTTCGAATTCGTCGTGGGACGTTCTACTCGGATGGCGTCGGCGTTCGTCATGAGGGGGATTGTCGATGGAAGATTTTGTCGGCCAGCGTTACTTTTCGAAGAATTTCCATTAATTGGCAAGTGCGCACCGCAACTTGTTCATTGAATTAGAAATCCTGGCACATTCTTCGTTTGCCAATTTTCATCCAGAGCGCCTAGTGTAGCACCCTCAACGATGTTTGCCCTCCAGCCAGAATTGAAGGTCTTTAGCGGATCGGCCAATCGCGAGCTGGCGGAGCGTATTTGCAAATACATCGGTGTCCCGCTTGGCCAGGCGACGATCAGCGCGTTCCCAGATACCGAGACTTACGTCAGAATCGAGGAAAATATCCGGGGCCACGACGTTTTCATTATTCAACCGACCTGCCCGCCGACCAACCAGCATTTGATGGAGCTGCTCATCATGGTGGACGCCGCGCGACGCGCCAGCGCCGATCGGATCACGGCGGTTATTCCATTTTTTGGTTACGCGCGCCAGGACCGCAAAGACCAGCCGCGCGTGCCGATCACGGCAAAGCTGGTCGCGAATTTGCTGGCCGCCAGCGGTGTCAACCGCGTCCTGACGATGGACCTCCACGCCCAGCAAGTGCAGGGTTTTTTCGACATCCCGGTCGACCACCTTTACTCGCTGCCGGTCTTGATCAGATATTTGCGGCAGCGCCTGACCGGGAAAACGGTGGTAGTTTCGCCGGACCTTGGCGGACTCAAAATGTCATCCGCATATGCCCAGGCCTGGCGCGCGAATCTCGCGATTGTGGCCAAGGAACGTCGCAGCGCCACCCAAACCGAAGCCCTCTACCTGATTGGCGAAGTGGAGGATCGCGACGTGTTGCTGGTGGATGATCTTACCGAGACCGCCGGCACGCTCACTTCGGCGGCGGAGCTTTTGAAAACACGCGGCGCACTGGGAATCTATGCTGGCGTTTCCCATGCCGTCCTGGCCGACGTTGCGATATCGCGTTTGCAAAAATCGAAAATCGAGGAATTAATAACGACCAATAGCACGCCTGTGCGTTCGGTGGACGGATTTAAGACCACCGTGCTCTGCGTCTCCGAGCTTCTGGGCGAGGGCATGAAGCGGATTCACAATGATGAATCCGTCTCATCGCTGTTCAACATCGACAACGAAACCAATGGCAAAACAAGTTAAACTGAAAGCCGAGCGGCGGAGCGCCACGGGCCGATCCGCGGTGCGCAAATTGAAAGCGCGCGGCGTTGTCCCCGCGATCATTTACGGGGCAAAGGACAAACCGCAGCCGTTGCAGGTCTCTGCCCGCGACATCAACGCGATGTTGAGCCACGCCTCTGGTGAGAACATTCTCGTCGAGCTCGAGATCGCCGGCGAAAAGTCGAATCGCACCGCGCTCGTCCAGGAAATTCAACATTCGCCGGTGGGCGGCGCTATTTTGCATATCGATTTTCACGCTGTGTCGATGGATCAAGCCATTCAAACCGATGTGCCTCTTGAGCCGATCGGCGTCCCCGAGGGCGTGAAAACTTTCGGCGGCTTGCTCGAACAAAGTTTGCGTTCGCTGGCAATTGAATGTTTGCCGCGCGATTTGCCGGACCGGATAACTGTCGATGTATCCAAGCTTAACATCGGCGATTCGATTCACGTTCGCGACATTCAACTTCCGTCAGGAGTCGCCGCAAAAGTGCAAGTGGACCTCACGGCCTTTTCTGTCCTCGCGCCGGTGGTGGAAGAAGAACCGGTGGTTGCTGAAGCCGAAGCTGCGGCTGGGCCTGAAGTGATCAAGGAGAAGAAGGAAGAAGGCGAGGCCGCCGCCGCTGCGGGACCTGGAGCGAAAGAAGGAGCTCCAAAAGAAAAGGCATCTGCTCCGAAAGAAAAGGAGCAGAAGAAGTAATCCATTTTGGATCCATTCGACTTCGCTCCGCTTCGCTCAGGACAGGTTTTTGGATTTTCGATTTTGGATTGAGCGGATGTGGAAGAAAAAACTCCACAGATTCGCTTGATTGCAGGCTTGGGAAATCCCGGCCCGGAATACGCAGGCACGCGCCACAACGTCGGATTTCTCGTGGTTGATCGTCTGGCCGAACAATTTGGATCGACATGGAAAAGATCGACAAAGTGGGACGCTGTCGCAACGAAATGCGGCGAAGTGTTTTTGCTCAAGCCGATGAGCTTCATGAATCGAAGCGGTCATCCTCTTTTCGCGATCGCGCAATTTTGCAAAATCGATCCCGCGGAAATTCTTGTCGTGCTCGATGATTTGGCCCTGCCGCTCGGCCGCCTTCGTTTACGGGCGGATGGGGGCTCGGGCGGTCACAACGGTCTCGAATCGATCATTGTGCAATTCGGCACAGAAGAAATACCGCGATTGCGCATCGGTATCGGTGCCGCGCCCCGCGACGGCGGGGTCGATTATGTGCTCAGCCGGTTTTTTGAAGAGGAAAAGCCGCTCGTTAGATCGACAATCGATCACGCCGCGGAAGCGGTGAAATGCGCGATTGACAACGGCCTCGTTTCCGCGATGAACACTTTCAACAAAGCTGAAGAATTATGAAGAACCGTTATGAAGCCTTGCTCGTGCTCAATACGCAAGGCAAGGAAGAGACCGCCCACGACATCGTCGAGCGATTGGAATCCGAATTTAAAAAGGAAGGCGCCGAGGTTGAGCAGGTGCAAAAAATGGACAAACGCCAGTTTTCCTACGTCGCCGGTGCGCTCGACTCCGGGTTTTACGTCAATTTTGTCTTCCACGCCGACCCGCAACTGATCACGAAGCTGCGCTCGAAGTTTGAGCTCGATCCCGAAGTCTATCGCCAGCATTACCAACGGCTGCGCGCGAAAGCGGAGAAAAAGGAGCGGGCGCCGAAAAAGTTGGCGAGAGACAAATAAATTCGCTATAACCGGCGCATGGCCAGTTTCAACAAAGTCATCCTGCTCGGAAATCTCACGCGCGATCCGGAGGTGCGTTACACGCCGAAAGGCAGCGCGGTTTGCGATCTTGGTCTAGCGGTCAATCGCCAATACACGCTCGACAGCGGCGAAAAGCGCGAAGAGGTCACGTATGTCGATGTTGTATTATGGGCGCGGCTGGCGGAGATCGCCGGCGAATATTTAAAAAAGGGCCGGCCAGTCTTCATCGAAGGCCGTCTGCAACTCGATACTTGGGACGACAAACAAAGCGGGCAAAAACGGAGTAAACTGCGCGTGATTGGCGAAACGATGCAATTGCTCGGCAGCCGCCCGCCTGGAACCGGCGCAGCTTCGGAGTCCAGTGAGCAAGATCGACAATCGCGGCCGAGCGCAAAATCGGCCGCACCGCCGCCAAAATCAGGCGCGCCGGCCGAGCCAGACGACGACGAGATTCCATTCTGATTTATCGGTAGGGCGAGACTCCGTCGAGCCGACTAATTTCGACGGCTCCGCAGAGCGTCGCCCTACTGGGTGAATAAGCGATGAACGCCACCGAAGCCTGCATCGCGCTTAACATGCTGCCAACTGTTGGGCCGGTGCGGTTGCGGAAGTTGCTGGAGGTTTTCAAAGATCCACCGCGTATACTGGCCGCGAAGCGCAGCGAACTTCGCGTGGTCGAAGGGATTGGAAACGAAATCGCCGACCAGATTTCAAATTGGGAATCGATTGTCGACCTTGCGGCGGAGCTAGAACGCGTCCGCAAGTTTGGGGCGAGCGTTATCACACAGGAATCACCATCCTATCCAAAATCGCTGCGCGAAATTCACGCGCCGCCGATCGTACTTTACGTTTGGGGTGAACTGGAGGATCGCGATCATCACGCCATTGGGATAATCGGTGCGCGGCGCACCACGCATTACGGCACGGAGTCGGCGAAAAAGCTGGCCTACCAACTTGCCTACGCGGGTTTGACAGTCATCAGCGGTCTGGCGCGCGGCATCGATACGGCCGCTCACCAGGGCGCGTTGGCGGCGAAAGGACGAACTATGGCAGTGATCGGCTCGGGTTTGTCGAAGCTTTATCCGCCCGAGAATCGCGGCTTGGCCGACAAGATTCGTGACGGAAATGGTGCAATCGTTTCGGAATTTTCCATGGAAATCGAACCGGATCGTCAAACTTTTCCGATGCGCAACCGGATTATCGCCGGTTGGAGTCATGGGATTCTCGTTGTCGAAGCTGGGCTGAACAGCGGCGCGTTGATCACCGCGTCCCAGGCGCTCGAGCAAGGCCGCTCGGTTTACGCCGTGCCCGGTCACATTAACGCGCCGAGCGCGATGGGGTCGAATCGTCTTATTCAGCAAGGCGCGAAGCTCGTCATGGACGCGAGTGATGTTCTCGATGATCTGCAAATTCTTTTGCCGGAAACAAAGCCATCTCCAGAAGCGGCGGCACGTCCCTTGCCGCCGCTTACGGAGGACGAGCGCCGCGTTTACGCAGCGATTGATTCGACTGAAACGCCCATCGATCAGATCGCCGCCAAATGCGATTTGCCAAGTGCGATCGTCTCTTCTACTCTCCTCCGCCTCGAGCTAAAGCGGCTGGTGAAACAGTTGCCCGGGAAATACTTTGTAAAATTGGGGTAAAGCTGACTTCGTTAGGCAAGGTTGCAGGCGCGTAACGTGCTCCGACTTGCAAAACGCCCGCATCTGCGGTTCGATTGCACGCTTCATGTCCAAATCACTGATCATTGCCGAAAAGCCGAGCGTGGCGCGCGATCTTGCCCGCGCGCTGGGCAAGTTCAAGCACGGGGAGGATTTTTTTGAAAACGAGCAATACGTGATTTCATGGTCCGTCGGACACGTCGTGGAACTTCAGATGCCGGAGGACATCGACAAAAAAAAATATGGTTTCTGGCGGCTCGAGACGCTTCCCATTATCCCGGACAAGTTTGAGCTTAAACCGAGCGAGCACTCAACGGATCGCTTCAACGTCCTGAAAAAGCTCATCGCTCGCAAAGATTTCGAGCAGCTCATCAACGCTTGCGACGCGGGGCGCGAAGGCGAGTTGATTTTCACCAATCTTTGCCGGCTCGCGAAAAACAAGCATCCGGTCAAACGTCTCTGGCTGCAATCGATGACGCCGCAGGCCATTCGCGACGGTTTTCAAAATTTGCGCGACGGTTCGGAAATGGCCGGTCTGGCCGATGCCGCGCGTTCTCGCAGCGAGAGCGACTGGCTCATTGGCATCAACGGCACGCGCGCCATTACGAAACGCATGTTCGGTTCGCGCGGGGGCAACGTCGCCTCGGTCGGCCGCGTGCAAACGCCAACCCTTGCGCTGGTTTACGCGCGCGAGTTGGAGATCCGGAGTTTCAAGCCGCGCGGCTATTGGCGGGTTACTGCGAAATTCGAAATCACGAAGGGCGAATACGAAGGCACATATCAGCGTCCCGACTTCAAGAAGAACGGCGACGAGCACGACCGTATCGACCGCATTTGGGATCAGGCGGCGGCGGAAGCGATTGTTGCCGAGTGCCAGGGTCAGCCGGTCGCGAGGGTTTCCGAAGAAAAGAAGGCCAGCTCGCAAATCGCGCCGCGGTTGTACGACCTAACAACACTACAGCGCGAAGCGAACCGTTGGTACGGTTTCTCGGCCAAGCGCACGTTGGATATCGCGCAGGCGCTCTACGAAAAGCATAAAATGCTGACCTATCCGCGCACCGACTCGCGGGCCTTGCCGGAGGATTATCTCCCGGTCGTTAGGCGGACTCTCGAGAATCTTTCCGGTGTGCTGCAACGTCACGCACAAAAAGCGCTGGAGAAAAATTGGGTGCAGTTCAACAAACGCATCTTCAACAACGCGCAAATCAGCGATCACTTCGCCATTATCCCGACGACGTTGGAAGCGAAAAGCCTGAACGACGCGGAAGCGAAAATTTTCGATATGGTCGCGCGGCGTTTCGTGGCGACATTTTATCCTGTGGCGGAATTCGACGTCACGACGCGCCTAAGCCAAATCGGGGTGCACAAGTTCAAGACGGAAGGCAAAGTCATGACCTCGGCTGGTTGGCGGGAGGTTTACAGCAAGAGCGCGATCAATGACGACTCCACGCAAGGCAAGGCGTTGCCGGCGCTGAGCGCAGAGGATAAGCGCCAAGCGAAAACGCTCGACGCCACGTTGCGAACCGAGGCGACGAAACCGCCGCCGCGTTACACAGAAGCGACGTTGCTCTTCGCGATGGAGACAGCGGGAAAATTCGTCGAGGATGAAGAATTGGCCGAAGCAATGAAGGAGCGCGGACTCGGCACGCCGGCGACGCGCGCGGACACGATCGATGGATTGATTCGCCAAAAGTACATGGATCGCCAGCAGCGTGATCTGGTTCCGACCGCGAAGGCGGAACAACTCATTCAGTTCCTGACCGCGGTGAAAGCGACCGACATCACAAGTCCAGCCATGACAGGCGAATGGGCACATCAATTGCGCCTAATGGAGCAGGGGAAATTTCCGCGCGAGAAATTCATGGCCGAAATCGTCGAGGAGACAAAAGGCATCGTAGAGCGTGTAAAAGGATTCGAGGAAGACGATTCCGTCGCTCGCACCACGGATATTATTTCACCCACCGACGGCAAGCCGCTGCGCGAGACGTTGCGCGGATACAAATCACAAGATGGTGAGCTTATGATCTACAAGGTCATTGGCGGCCGCAAAATGGAAGAGTCCGAAGTACGCGAGCTGGTCGAGAAAGGCGTCGTCGGTCCGCTCGACGGTTTCATTTCGGCCAAGACCCGCGCCAGCTTCGCCGCCACGCTCAAGCTCGTGAAAGACGAGAAAAAGGGAAAGTGGAAAGCCGAGTACGATTTTGGCGACAAGGTCGATCTCGGTTCCGTCGAGCCGTTCTGGACCGATCCCGCGACGGGCGCGGAATTGTGCGAAGTCGGCTCGAGCTACGTGCTGCGCAAACGCGAGAATGGGGAATGGAAGCAAGTGTTCCGCGTTCCTCGTCTCATGTGTAAAAAAGAGGTCTCACGCGAGCAAGCCGTGCAGCTCGTCGAAAAGGGCAAGACCGATTTGATCAAGGGTTTCATCTCGAAGAAAGGTCGACCGTTCGATGCGTTTCTCTTGCGCAACGATGCAAAGATCCGCTGGGAATTTCCACCACGGGCCCCTAAAACCGGAAAGGACGGCAAGCCTGTCGAACGCAAAGCGCGGGCGAAAGTCGATCTCTCCAAGGCCAAAGTCATCGGCGAAAGCAAAGTGCACGGCGGCGAGCTGGTCGAGGTGGACGACGCCTACTACGTCCGCAAGCCAGACCAGGACAACCGGCAAGTCTTCAAGTTGACAAAGAAACGTTGCGAGCACGACATCACACCGGATGAAGTGAAGGAACTGCTCTCCGAAGGAAAATCGCAGCTCATCGAGAATTTCGTTTCCAAGCGTGGCAACAAATTCGCGGCCTACCTAAAGCTCTCAGCGAAGAAAGACAAAGCCGAGTTCGAATTTCCTCCGCGTTGAACGTTTTTTTCGCGACGCACAATGTTTAGCCTGTCGATCCAATCGCAGCTCAATTCAGGAATCGACAATTTCATTCAGCTACGAAGTCTGTAGGGGAAAAGCGTTGCCCTCCCGATGTGGAGGGCTAACAGCTTTCCCTACAGTTTTTTCGTTGGACCATTGAATCGAACAATTAAACCGTAAACACGCATTGACGCCACAATGCGTAGTGTGGTAGTTAGTGTCGTAACACTATGCGTTGCCCCAAGTGCGGGTCTCGTGATGATAAGGTCATCGATTCGCGCCAATCTCGGGATAGTTCCAGTATCCGCCGCCGCCGCGAATGCCTAAGCTGCGGCTATCGCTTCACCACTTACGAAGAAATCGAGCGCTCGGATCTGCGTGTCGTGAAACGCGATCGCACGCATGAGCCGTTCGATCGGCGCAAACTGGCCGGCAGCATCGCGAAGGCATTTGAGAAACGCTCGACCAGCCTCGTTACGCTGGAACAAGTTGTCGATGAAATCGTGCATGATCTCGAGACCGGCGGTCGCGAAGTGCAATCGGCGGACATCGGCGCGAGAGTGCTGGAGAAACTGCGCGGCATCGATGAGGTGGCGTATCTACGTTACGCCTCGGTGCATCGGCGCTTTGAAGATGTCGATCAATTTGTCGATGCCATTCAGGCACTGGGCCGGCGCGTGAGACCGGACACGAAACAGCGCGAATTATTTCCGCCGGAACAAGTCAATCATGGTCGCGTTTAAAGAAGAATTTCCATATCTTCGCTGTGATTCCGGGCAGCTCTTCGAGTTCAACCGCGATTGGCTGCACGCGGCGATCACGCGAGCAGCGGACCAGGCGGGCTATCCGAGCTGGTGGCTCACCGATCACGTGACCGAGAGCATCGCGTTTTACTTGCACCTGCGAAATGATGA
>QHPX01000077.1 GCA_003219195.1 Verrucomicrobiota bacterium | reverse complement strand
ACCTCCTGCTCCGACTCGGGGATTTGAAGAAGCTCAATCGCACGATCAATGACTTCGGAGGTCGTCCCTGAACCACCTGATTGCTTCAGAATCTGGAGAATCGGTTTGAAAAACCGAATGAATTCCGGGCCTTTGACGTTCACTTCCCGACGATGATACGCGATTTAACGGCTGCGCCAAGATCGTTAAGGCAGCCAAGGCTCGATCTAAAACATTTAACATTTCGCAGGGAAAGCATGCCTCCCGCTAATTTCGAATTAGCCAACTCGAACAAATCCGAAGAAGAAATCGAACGGCAGTCGATTAGATTCAGAAATGTTACCGAACTACGATGATTTCTTGATCAAGCGCTTCGAGCAACCGGATGAAGTACGCACATTCGAAAAAGGAAAATTCGAAACAGTGAAGATCGGATCGATGACGATCGGTCGCGCGAGCTATGAACCGGGATGGAAATGGTCGGAGCACATGGGCGCAGCGACCGGCGCGGCTTTCTGCGAAGTGGAACACGTCGGCCTGGTCGTGTCCGGTTGCGCCGCCTGCCAGATGAAAGACGGGCGTTGCTACGAGATGCGGGCCGGAGATCTGTTTTACATCGGCCCGGGCCACGACAGTTGGGTGGTCGGCGATGAGCCGTATGTGTCGCTGCATTTTCTTGGCGCGGAACATTACGCGCAGCGCTGAGTTATTCCGCCGCAAGATTTTGCTTTCGGTTTTCGTCCGAGTCGGACATACCTCTCAGGTTTCGCGGATTTACAAAAAATAAGCTTCTATGAAAGACGACATCTCGGCGTTGATGGCTGACGTTAAGGCGAAGAACCCGGCGGAGCCGGAGTTTCATCAAGCCGTCCACGAAGTCGTCGAGTCGTTGTCGCCCGTTCTCGATCGGCACCCCGAGTATCGCAAGGCGAAGATCCTCGAGCGGATTATCGAGCCAGAGCGCGTGATCATGTTTCGCGTTCCGTGGCAGGACGATCAGGGCAACATGCACGTCAACCGGGGATTCCGCGTTGAGATGAGCAGCGCAATCGGCCCGTACAAAGGTGGGCTGCGGTTTCATCCCTCGGTCAATCTTGGGATTCTTAAATTCCTTGCCTTCGAGCAGGTCTTCAAAAACTCGCTTACAACGTTGCCGCTCGGCGGCGGCAAAGGCGGTGCCGATTTCGATCCGAAAGGAAAGAGCGACGCCGAAGTGATGCGCTTTTGTCAGGCGTTCATGTGCGAACTATTTCGTCACATCGGGCCGGACACGGACGTGCCCGCGGGCGACATCGGCGTCGGCCATCGCGAGATCGGGTTCATGTTCGGAATGTACAAGAAGCTCCGGAATGAGTTCACCGGAGTTTTAACCGGGAAACGTCTGACCTGGGGAGGGTCACTCCTTCGCCCGGAGGCGACCGGGTATGGCACCGTTTATTTTGCGGCCGAGATGCTCAAAACTCGTCATGAAGAATTAACCGGCAAGACGTGTCTGGTTTCGGGCAGCGGCAACGTCGCCCAGTACACCATTGAAAAACTCATCGACCTGGGGGCGCGGCCCGTCACTTTGTCCGATTCGACCGGCTACATTTACGATGAAGCGGGAATCACGGACGAGAAGCTCGCCTTTGTCATGAATTTAAAGAATGTCCGCCGCTGCCGGATCGCCGAGTACGCAGACAAGTTCAAGAGTGCGATCTACACGCCGGCCAATTCCAAGCTCGATCACAATCCGCTTTGGAATCATAAGGCGCAGTGCGCGTTTCCGTGTGCGACGCAGAACGAAATCAACGCCAAGGACGCCGACAATCTCCTGAAGAATGGAGTTTACGTCGTGTCGGAAGGCGCGAACATGCCGACCACGATTAACGGCGTGCATCGGTTTCTCGATGCAAAAATTCTTTACGGTCCGGGCAAAGCCGCGAATGCAGGCGGCGTCGCGACCTCGGGTCTGGAGATGTCGCAAAACAGCGTGCGCCTTTCATGGACGCGCGATGAAGTCGACACGCGGCTGCACCACATCATGAGCGTGATTCACAAGATTTGCAGCGAAACCGCCGAGCAGTACGGCACCCCCGGAAATTACATAAACGGCGCGAACACCGCTGGCTTCCTTAAAGTCGCCAACGCGATGATGGATCAGGGGTTGGTCTGAAGAAGTAATGAGTGACCAGTGATTAGTCGCTGATGGAGAAAACGCGGCTAACTTGCAACCATGATGACCTATCCAAAAAGCCCGAAAGAAATGACCAGAGGGATGATGTATTTCCCGCGGATGTTGGACAAGATTCGGGTGCACGCACGCGGCGAGTTGTCCGAGGATTATCACAAGAACCTCGGCGCGGTGAAGGCAGCCGACGGCGCGTGCTGCAATTTTCTGCGCGTGCATTATCGCGATCTTCGCGAGCGCGTGCTCCAGGATGGGACGGACGAAGAAATTCTGGAGTGGTGTTTCGAGAAAGGGCGGCGACTGAACGAGGGCGATATCATGATCTGGAATTCCTTCAACTCGAAGCTCGGCTGGAAAGATTTCGGGACACCGATGCTCGAAGAGCTAAAACAAAAGCACGGAATTGCGAATCGCACTGACATCGAAACTATTGGGGACCTGATCGATTTCGACGAAGGTCGAAAAAGCTGAGCGTAACTAATCGGGACAAAATAGCTGCAGAGTCGAATACTCATTTGTTACGGCTCGCGACGCAGCTTCGCCGACTTCCTCTACGTCCTGATGATCGCGCCTTTTTTTGAAGACCGACAACCTTGTGACAAAGTGCGTGCGATGTTGAGGCTGCGTTTTGTCTTCCCAACCAGCGTGCTGTTAATGCTTTTCTGCGCGCCGCGTTGTTATACCCAAGAAGCGCAGAACTCGCCACAAATAATCGACAGATTCGCGATGATTTTTGGCGCGAAGATTCATTATGTCGATGTCGGAAGCGGTCCGCCCGTGATCTTGCTGCACGGCCTGGCTGATGACATCGGCGTTTGGGCATCCGTTATTTCCGCACTTGCCGCGAAACATCGCGTGATCGCGTTCGATCAGTTGGGATTCGGCCGTTCGGATAAACCGTTGCTCAACTATCGCGTCAGCACTTTTGTCGATTTTCTTGACGGTCTTCTGAACGAACTGAAAATTAAGCGTGCGTCGCTGATCGGTAATTCGTTTGGTGGATGGGTCGCCGCCGATTTTGCTTTGAAACACCCGGATCGAGTCGAACGCCTTGTCCTTTCCGATGCACCAGGCTACGCGGCGGTGGCAAAAAGTATGGACCCGCGCGCCTTGAGTGCGCTTCGATTAGCCAGCCGCGACGACATTCGATATCTCGGGCCGCTGACATTTCACCAAAAGCGCTTCTACGAAGATGTCGATCTTGCATTTAGACAACGAGTGATGGCAGGCGACAGTTACACGGTCAGCCGAATTCTCGATTCGATGATTCGCGGTGAGGATGGGCTTCGGAACTGCGCATCATCGACAACTGCGGTCATATGCCACACGTTGAATGCCCGGACCAGTTTAACGCCGCCGTGCTTCAGTTTTTTTCCAAGACAACATGAAAGCGTGGATTTTCGGACTCTTGCCGCTGTTTCTTTGTGCAGTGCGATGTGAGGCACAATCGGCAACGCCGACTGCGGCGCCGATCGTTTTTTCGCCGCAAACGCTCGCGGACTTGAAGCGATTGCAGCAAACGGCGTTGAACAGCGATTACGCCTACCGGCAAGTCGCGCATCTCGCGAATAACATCGGCCCGCGCTTGAGCGGTTCAGTGCAGGCGGCAAAAGCGGTCGAGTACGTCGCGAATGAATTGAAAGCGATCGGCTGCCAAGTGCAGCTCGAGAAAGTAATGGTGCCCCACTGGGTGCGCGGGGAAGAAACGGCGACGCTCGTGCAATTTCCCGGTCAGGCCGAAAACACGACGCAGAAAATCCTGCTCTGCGCGCTCGGCCCGAGTGTGGCAACGCCGCCGGAAGGAATCACGGCCGAAGTGATCGCGGCGAAAAATTTCGACGAATTGAAAGCGCTGCCGCGCGAAAAAGTCGCGAGCAAGATCGTGCTCTTCAATTATCCGTTCGACAAACAAATGGCGGCCGAAGGGCGCGGCGGCGAAGCGTACGGAGAAGCGGTGGTCTATCGGGGCGATGGACCGAGCGCGGCGGCTCGCCAAGGCGCGGTTGCCTGTCTGGTTCGTTCGGTCGGCAGCGCGGATTATCGATTGCCACACACCGGCTACACAAAATACGCGGACGATGCACCGAAAATTCCGGCGGCTGCAATCACGGCTGAAGACGCGGAGTTAATTGTCGATCTTGCAAGGCAGGGGCCAGTGAGAATGAAATTGGTGCTCACGCCGCAGCAACTGCCCGATGTCGAAAGCGCGAACGTCATCGGCGACATCAAAGGCACCGAGCATCCGGAGCAAATAGTGATCGTGTCCGGTCACCTCGATTCGTGGGATCTGGCAACGGGTGCGACCGACGACGGCGCGGGCGTGGCGGTCTCAATGGAAGCGGCGAACCTGATTCAAAAACTTCATTTGAAACCGAAGCGAACGATCCGCGTGATTGCGTGGATGAACGAAGAGAACGGGCTGCGCGGCTCGAAACAGTACGCGAAAAATCACGAGAAAGAATGGTCTAACCATTTTGCCGTGATGGAAACCGACGGCGGCGCAGGTCATCCGCTCGGGCTCAACGTCAAAGGAAAACCGGAAATAAAAAAGATGCTCGCGCCGGTCTTGGCCACGTTGCAGGAATCGGGCGCGGGCGGAACAAATTTCGTCGAGCACGTCGGCGCCGACATCGAGCCGATGGAAGAGGCGAATATTCCGGCCTTCAGTCCAATTCAGGACAGCCGCTTCTATTTTAATTATCACCACACCGCCGCCGACACGCTCGACAAAATCATGCCGAAAGAATTGGGCGAAAATTCCGCAGTCGTCGCGGTCGCGGCTTATGCGCTCGCGAATCTCGAGCAGCCGCTGCCGCGATGAGCCTTTGTCATTCCGAGCGGAGTCGAGGAATCTCTCTTTAACTTCGCAGATTGCGCAGCAGGGATTGAAGGTTGCGGCGGTCGCAGACCGCCGCTACAGAACACAAGATCGACCCGCCTCGCGAACAATGATGGCCGAATAACCCCAGTCGCATGAGAGCTTTTTCAAACCGAGCGGAAGCCGGCCGTCTCCTCGCGGAAAAGCTCGAAAAGTACGCCGGTCGCGATGACGTGATCGTGCTCGGTCTGCCGCGCGGCGGCGTCCCGGTCGCCTATGAAGTGGCGCGGCGCCTGAATGTGCCTCTCGATGTTTTCATTGTCCGCAAGCTGGGCGCGCCCGGTTTTGAAGAGCTCGCCGTGGGTGCAATCGCCTCCGGCGGCGTGCGGGTTTTGAACGACGATGTCGTGCGTGCTTTGCCGAATGCAAACGAGATCATTGAATCGGTGACAGCGAAGGAAACGGCTGAGCTCGAGCGACGCGAACAAATCTATCGCGATAGGCGACCAGCGCCGGATCTGCGCGGACGCGTCGTCATTCTGGTCGATGACGGTTTGGCGACCGGCGCAACTATGCGCGCGGCCGTGGCGGCGCTACGGCAACGAGATGTAGGAAAAATCGTCATCGGCGTGCCGGTGGGCGCGGCGGAGACCTGCCGCGAATTTGAAATCGAAGTGGACGAAACTATCTGCGCAATCGCGCCCGAATGGTTTCAGGCGGTCGGTCAATATTATGAAGATTTCTCGCAGACGAGTGACGAAGAAGTGCGCGAATTGCTGGCCCGCGCTGCGCAAGGCTTCTCCTGAGCAAATCAATGAGCGACGCCGACATCGTTCGCCGAATCACGCAGCCGCTCAGCGGCAGCTCGGCCGATTACGATTCGCTCCTGAACCTGGTTGGGAACGCGCGCTTCGTTTTGCTCGGTGAAGCGTCGCACGGCACGCACGAATTTTATTTCGAGCGCGCGCAGATTACCAAACAGCTGATTATCGAGAAAGGTTTCACGGTGATCGCAATCGAAGCCGACTGGCCGGACGCGAATCGTGTCCATCGCTACGTGCGAGGCGCGAGCAACGACTCGAATGCAGACGAAGCGCTCTCGGGATTTCGCCGTTTTCCGACCTGGATGTGGCGCAATACGGTGGTGGTCGAATTCGTCGAGTGGCTACGCCAGTTCAATAAGGATGTCGATCCAAAAAAAGCGCCAGCCGGCTTTTACGGGCTGGATCTTTACAGTCTGCACGCCTCGATCGACGCGGTTTTGAGTTACCTCCAGAAAGTGGACCCGGAAGCGGCACGGCGTGCGCGACGCCGCTATTCGTGCTTCGAACATTTCAGTCAGGAACCGCAGGAATACGGCTACGCCGCCACCGCCGGCATTATCGAATCATGTGAAGACGAAGTGGTCGATCAACTGGTCGAGATACAACGAAAGGCCACGGAATTTTTGAGCCGCGATGGCCAACGGGCGACGGACGAACTTTTCTTTGCCGAACAAAACGCACGTCTGGTCAAAAATGCCGAGCAATATTATCGCTCGATGTTTCGCGGCCGGGCATCGTCATGGAACTTGCGCGATCGCCACATGGTTGAGACGATTGAGGCGCTGGTCGCGCATCTCAATGGCAGCCGCCAGCCGAAGGCAATCGTTTGGGCGCACAATTCCCACCTGGGCGATGCGCGCGCGACCGAGATGAGCGAGCGCGGCGAACTGAATGTTGGTCAGCTAATTCGTGAGCGTTTTGGAAATGAAGCCGTGCTCGTCGGCTTCACTACCCATCACGGTAGCGTGACCGCAGCTTCCGATTGGGGTGAGATCGCCGAACGAAAACGAGTCCGGCCCGCGCTTCCCGGGAGTTATGAAGAACTCTTTCACGAAGTGGGCGTGCCCGGGTTTCTGATCGATCTGCGCGAAGGCGGTCGCAAGATCGACATCTTGCGCGAAGCGCGGCTCGAACGCGCCATCGGCGTGATTTATCGGCCGGAAACGGAACGGCTCAGCCATTATTTTCATGCGCGCTTGCCGGAGCAGTTCGACGCGATCATTCACATCGACGAAACGCGCGCTCTCGGGCCGCTCGAACGGACGAGCGTCTGGGAGAAAGGCGAATTGCCGGAGACTTATCCATTCACAGTGTAATCATGAACGAGGTGCGCATTCCCGCTGGACGCGCGACGCTTGATGGCAATTTGACGATTGTCGATGGAGCCAGCGCGCTGGTCCTCTTCGTTCACGGCAGCGGCAGCAGCCGCTTGAGTCCACGCAATCAATTTGTCGCGCGCACGCTGAACAACGCCGGGCTGGCCACGTTGCTTTTTGACTTGCTCACGCCGGAAGAAGAGTCGGTCGATGCGTGGACGCGCGAGCATCGATTCGACATCAACATGCTGGCCGAGCGTTTGATTCAGGCGACGAATTGGGCGAAGCAGCAAGCGCAAGCGCGCGATTTGGGTATCGGCTATTTCGGTTCGAGCACCGGTGGAGGCGCGGCGCTATTGGCCGCGGCTGAGTTGCCCCGTGAAGTTGGCGCGGTCGTTTCGCGCGGAGGGCGTCCCGATTTGGCCGGCGACGCCCTGCCCAAAGTCGAGGCGCCGACGCTGCTCATCGTTGGCGGCGAAGATCACGTGGTCATCGACCTTAATGAACAAGCTCTGGCGAGCGATTGGTTTCTGCTCCATGCCGCCGGCAGTGGCGGGCCGCACTGAGCGCGATCTCCGCGCTAACTCTCTTTGTAAGTCACCACCCGGCCCCATAAGCTTTTCGTGCCCCAGATGCCGGCACGCAAACATTCCAGCTGTACGATCTGGCTATGATCGACAAACAGGTTCACGTCTGCGCCATAATTTTTAATGTACCACGCGAACACTTCCGGATCGGCGGCTTCGAACATGAGCTTTTCCATCCCTATTTCGTCGATGAATCGCGCCGGCACGTCCGTCCGCCACGGATCGACATTCTCCGTGATGCCTTCGCTCTCGATCATGATGATTTCCGCGCCGGCATCAAGAAACCGTCTTGCCTGCGCGATCGCCCAGTTCGGATCGCGCGTTCCCTCAGCTTCCAGTTCTTCGGCGGCAGTCGCGCCTCCGGCGCCGAATTGAATCCCGACCTCGGGCTTCGCCTTCATTCCGGATTTCCGCACCAACTCAATGAGGCGCAGCCAGTCGTCGGTCGGGATTGAAACGAAACCGGCCGAGATTTCGACGATGTCGAAGCCGAGCTCTTTACATTCGACGACATATTTTCGCACTGCCTCGGCTCCTTGGACGAGGACGCGCTCGATAAAACCGCCGGTAGAAACGAGCACGTCATGTTTGTGGCAAAGATCGACAATCTCGCGCACCGCTTGCTTGGGCATCAGGGTGAACGAGCCGCCGGCGAATTTTAGTGAATCGGCGTAAGCGCCCATTGTTTCGAACAGATCTTCGAGATACCGCCGGCCGACGAACGTGTAGTACGGCCCGCGGATTTCAGTTAGCCCGCGCTTTCGTGGCTTGGACTCGCGCTCGTTAATTGTGAGAAACGGAAAGCTGCGCTCGCGATTACTCGTTTTCATGAAGCATTCTTGTGGCGATTTGCCTAGGCAGGGAGCACGGTTGAAAGGGTGACCTCGCTGTCGATGGTTTGCTTGAAGACGCTCTCGACGGTGGCGCCGATTTTCGATCCGTCGCGACTGACGATCCAGCATTGTTGGCCTTCTTGGAACGGTCCTCGCGCCATCACTTTGAGCAATGTGCCGCCCTCGGCTGTGGGATCGTCGAGCACTTCGGCGCAGATCGCTTCCGTCTCGCCGAAGTCGGTCAGAAGGTTGAGTTTGTCATCTACCTTTGGCTTTTGCATCGACAACAAATGGAGGCATTCCTTCGAGAAATTAATCGCGGCTCGTAGAGCTGGCGAGCGTGTTCCTCAGGGCAAACGAATCAATTAAGAAATGGCGCAATATCGACTCACGCAGATTGAAGATTACGAGCCGCTCGTCGGGCGCGAACAGGTTGAGCGTATCCGCGACAAGGCGCGGAAGTTCAAAGGGCTGCGGGTGGCGAATTTCAACTCCACCTATTACGGCGGCGGCGTGGCCGAGATGATTTCCTCGCTCACCCTGCTCATGAATAGTCTCGGTCTTCGCACCGAGTGGCGTGTGATTCAGGGCACGGCCGATTTCTTCTCGATCACGAAGAAAATGCACAATGCGCTCCAGGGCGGCGAGATCGATCTCTCCGGCATCAAAAAGGAAATCTTCGAGCAGGTCATTTACGAAAACAGCGTGCGGAATTTTCTTGAGCACGACTTTGTAATTGTGCACGATCCGCAGCCGCTGCCGTTGGTCGAGCATTACGAGAAAAAATGCCCGTGGATTTGGCGCTGCCACATCGATCTTTCACGGCCCGAGGCCGAGATGTGGAAATATCTGCGGCGTTGGATCGACAAGTACGACGCGGCGATTCTAAGTTGTCCGGAATACAAGCAGGAGATGAAGCCGCCGCAGCGCGTGTTCATGCCTGCGATTAATCCGTTCAATATTAAGAATCGCCAATTGAGCGATAAGGAGATCGATGAGCGGCTGGCGCATTACAAAATTCCGACCGACCTGCCGTTGGTCGTGCAGATTTCGCGCTTCGACCCGTGGAAAGACCCGGAAGGAGTAGTCAAAGCGTTCAAGCTCGCCCGCAAAGAGGTCGAGGCCACGCTCGTCTTGCTCGGTAACTTCGCGACCGACGACCCCGAAGGCAGTCAGATTTTCGAATCGTTGCGCGCCTGTCAAGAGGAACGGATCCTGATTCTGACCAAGGGCGATGACACGGCGTTGGTGAATGCGTTGCAAACGCGCGCCGCGGTCGTTTTGCAAAAATCGTTGCGCGAAGGATTCGGTCTCACGGTCGCCGAAGCGATGTGGAAAGGCACGCCGGTGATCGGCGGGAATGTTGGCGGCATCCGGTATCAGATCGAAGACGGCGTGAATGGCTTTCTCGTTTCATCAGTTGAGGAAGCGGGCGAGTGCATTGTGTGGCTGCTCAAGGACAAAAAATTGCGCGAAGAAATTGGAAGGAAAGGTCGCGAAACAGTGCGTGAGAAATTTCTGCTCACCCGATACGTCGAGCAGTATCTCGACCTTTTCGGTGCCTTCGACAAAAATTTCCGTCTGCGAGAATGAATCGGACGCTGTTACGTTTTAATCGGACAGCTGCGCGCTATTGACTTTTTGCGCGGCTAATCACGCCGCAGGCAACGCGCGCTCCAGAGTCGCCGGCCGGTTGCGTTTTGAGATCGTCGGCCTTGGCGTGAACAACGACTGAGCGGCCGACGACCGAGCGTTGGTCATTGGCCAGCGAGATATTATGATCGAGGTAATTCACTTTTCCCGCACCCGAAGCATCCGCTTCAATATTGCCCATGTCGCCCACGTGACGTGCTTGCGCGTCAGGTCCGGCGTGGGGTTGGTTGGTTGGATTGAAATGAGCACCGGCAGAGGCGGCATCGCTCGCGCTGCAATCGCCGAATTCATGAACGTGAAAACCATGCTTGCCAGGAGTCAGGCCGGTGATATCCGCCTGAACCTGGACTCCGTCGGCGACTTCAGTGAAGGTGACAGTTCCGCTCACTTTGTTGCCCGCGGTGGGATGAAGCTCGGCGACGGCTTTTAACGGAGCCGGCGATTTTTCTTCCGGCACCGGCGTCTGCGCCGTAGCGGACGTGACCAACAACGATGTCAGCGCGATTAACCAAGTTGGAAATGAGTTCATACAAACATTTCGCCGCGGCGTTCTGATCCAGCCGTCTTTTTCGTATGATCTTATTAGCGTAAAGTCAGCTCCATCCGGTCGTGGGCAATGAATGCTATGATGCCGCGCTCGGCGGCCATACCGCGCAGTTTTCCTTCCAACTTGTGCTCATCGCCGGTGACGATTTCCGACCCGCAATGAGTGACGACGGCTTGTGGAACGCTTTCTTTCGCGCACCAGCCGATTTGCGTGCGGACGCTCGCATGCCCGATGAGCTTTGCGCTTCGCTTGCGAACGAACGAGCGCGTGAGCGTCGCGCCATCGCCGATGTAAACCTGCACCTCTTTCAACGCCGCCTTGCGGTCATGGATGAAAAGGAGATCCGGCCCGTAAAAAATGCAGACGCGGCCTGCGCTCACGCGGTATCCGACGGCCGGAGCCAAGATTGAGTGTTCAACCGGGAAAGCCTCGAACGTGATACCGCAAATCTTGGTAGGGGCGCGCTCCTTGATCACATGTCGATCTTGGATGTGGCAATTTTTCAACGTTCGCCACGTCTTCGCCGGCGCGTGCACCGGACAAGCCGCGCCGCTTTTCAAGCCCCAGGCGTGATCCGGATGCGCGTGCGTGAGCACGATCGCGTTGGCGTGCAGCCGCTCAAATTTTCCCAGCCAATCAAGGCCGCAATCAATCATCACGTCGGCGCCGCGATACGACACGAGCAGCGAGCTGTGCATGCGATGCCGCCGCGTCCGCGCTTCGATTTCCCCACGCGTGCCGAGAAACGTGAGCTTCGTTGTGACGGAGAAAAATCGTTCGCCTCGGATCAACCATGTTTCTTGGGGCCGACTCGAGGTCGAGGGAAGAGCCGAGCCGTACAAGGATGCAAAGCTTTTTCCCGGAGGATCGCGTGAATGGAACTGGCGGGAGACAGGCACCAATCATGTGCCCGGCATTCAGCAAGCTGACGTGCAGGAACTGCTCGATCACGGCGCTAAAATCATCGTGCTCTCGCGCGGAATGAAGGAATGCCTCAAAGTTCCACCCGAAACCCTGGAGTTCTTGAAAAAGAGGCAGATCGAGGCGCACGTGTTGCCTACGGCTGAGGCGGCGCAACTTTACAACCGGCTCGCAGAAACAGAGTCGGTGGGCGGACTGTTCCACACGACATGCTGAAGAGCTGCCGCGAATTGCTTCATCAGCCTGGATTCAGCGCTTGAATCCTGCCCGACAGTTTCGAGACGAGTCGCTCGCGATTGTCCGGACGAACCTCGATTAGTGTCACATCAGGACGCGACTTGATCGCGTCGGTAAACGGCAGGGATCGCCCGAAGATTGTCGCGAGCACCGGAACTTCGCTGTCGAGCGCCTTGTTTACTGCGTCCCGAAAAATCGCTGAACGGATTTCCATCGGACCGATTTCATCGATCACGACAAGCCGCTGCGCCTGCACCGCTTCGCGGATGGCTTTGACGCCAACCGCTTCGAGCGCGGAACGATCTAGCCTGTATTTTCCAACGCGCTCAGACGTTTTGAGAGCGACATGGGCGAATACGACCTCATCACCATCGAGCGTCACGATCTTGAATCCGATGCGTGTGCCACGGTCGCGGATCTCCTCGGTGTAAAAACCACCGGCGCGTTGCGGCAGATTATTTACGACACGCTTGATCAGCGTCGTCTTGCCGCAACCGGGACGGCCGGTGAGCATAACCTTCTCGGTCACAACGTGCGCCTCTGACAGTGCGGGCAAAGTCGCAGGCACGATTGCCTGCGTCACATCACGCGGTCAGCCGCGCCCGCATGGTAATTTTGGTGTTGAGCAGCTTCGAAATCGGGCAGCCCTCTTTTGCTTTTTTGGCGGCGGCTTGGAATTTGTCATCGTCGGTGTCGGGAACCTTCGCATTCACATCGAGATGCACAGCGGTCACGGCGAAACCGTCGCCCGCCTTTTCCAGTGTGACAGTGGCGGCGGTCTCAATGCGCTCGGGCTTGAGGCCGACCTCACCAAGCTGCGCGGAGAGCGCCATCGAGAAACAGCCCGCGTGCGCAGCGCCAACAAGTTCTTCAGGGTTAGTGCCCTTTTCGTTCTCGAAGCGCGTGCTGAAAGAATACGCGGCGTTGGAAAGCACGCCGCTTTCGGTGGAAACGGTACCGCGGCCATCTTTGAGGCCACCCTGCCAGACAGCGGACGCTTTTCGATTCATGCTCTTAGATCGCCGCTCACCGTCGGATCGGTCGTGACGCGGGCAAACCTGCCTGCGAATATTGGGACGCAGACAGGATTGTCTGCGTCAAGGCAATGAGATCGGTGCGAACGTTACAGTCGGTCGTGGACTCGTTAGGCGAGCACGGCGAGAAGGCGGCTTTAGTCTTCTTCGGCAAGAAAGATCGACATGGTTGGTCTTTTAAAAAACTCGCGGATTGCGCGCGATCTTTCGGGAACGGGCTCGCCAAGAATGATTTCAAACGCGGCGATACCGTTGCGCTCTTTGCGGAAAACAGCCCGCAATGGATTGCGGCCGCGTTGGGAATCATTCGCGCGGGTATGGTGGCTGTGCCGCTGGATGTCCAGCTTGGCAACAAAACTTTGGTTCATACGCTGCGAGACAGTGATGCGCGCGCGATTATCACGACGAAAAAGCGGGTGGAACGGATCGAGAAACTCGATCTCAAAGAAAAACCAAAGCTCATCCTGCTCGATGCCGACGAGGACGACGAACAAAGTTGGGAGCGATTCCTTGAGAGCGATGAGACGAAGCTCCCGACGGTCAGCCGCGACGATAAAGCAGTGCTGTTTTACACATCGGGAACAACCGGCCCGCCCAAAGGCGTGCCGCTGAGTCACGGCAATATTGTCTCGCAGCTCGATACGGCTGCCGAAGTGCAGCTCATCACCGGCGGTGATCGTGTGCTGCTCCCGCTGCCTTTGCATCATGTCTATCCGTTTGTGATCGGCATGCTGGCCCCGCTCGCTCTGGGTTTGCCATTGATTCTGCCATTTTCACTGAGCGGGCAGCAATTGCTGCGGGCTTTGCGGGAGGGTGAAGCGACCGCGATTGTGGGCGTGCCGCGACTCTACAGCGCGCTCTATTCCGGCATTGAAGCACGAGTAGCATCATCCGGCTGGATCGCGCGCAGATTGTTCAATGTTTTTCTCGCCGTAAGTGGATTTGTGCTATCCGCCTTAGGCGGATGGCTCGGCTTCCGCGCCGGCAAGTTGCTGTTTCGCTCGCTGCACAAACGTTTTGGCGAAAACCTGCGGCTGCTCGCTTCCGGCGGCTCGGCGCTCGACCCCGAGCTGGCTTCGAAACTCGAAGCGCTCGGCTGGCAAGTCGCCATCGGCTACGGACTCACCGAGACTTCGCCGCTGCTCGCGGTGAAGTTGCCTAACGAGTCGCGACGAGACAGCGCGGGAAAACCGGTTGCCGGAGTGGAGATTCGGATTGAATCGGGTGCGCTCGAAAAAGAAGAGCGTATCAGCGGACATGAGGTCGGCGAAGTTCTTGCGCGCGGGCCGAATGTCTTCAGCGGCTATCGGAATCTTCCAGATAAGACGAACGAGGTCTTCACCGAGAACGGATGGTTTCGCACCGGCGACATGGGTTATTTCGATGCCGATAGTAATCTGCATCTCCTCGGGCGCCTCTCGACGCTGATCAAGACCGAGAGCGGCGAGAAGATCCAAACGGAGGATGTCGAAGCGGCGTATGCCGAGGAATCCGCGATTCGCGAGATCGGCGTGCTCGAGAAAAAAGGAAAGCTTGTCGCGCTCGTGGTGCCGAAGAAGACGGATAGCGATGCAAAGGACACTGTCCGCAAGGCGGTCGAAACAGCTTCAAAGCGGTTGCCGAGTCACCAGCGTATTTCGGATTACGCGATCACCCCCGATGCGTTGCCGCGGACGCGGCTTGGCAAAATCCAGCGTCATCGGCTGGCTGAGCGCTACGAACAGACGAAAGAAGGCGGCGAAAAAGCTGCCGCTGCCGGGCCGATGGATGTCGATGAAATGTCAGGCGAAGATCGCGCGCTGCTGGAAGATTCTGCCGCGCAAGCCGCGTGGGAATTGCTCGCGAAGCGATATCGCGACAAGCGTCTGACGCCGGATACAAGTCCGCAGTTCGATCTAGGCATCGACTCGCTCGAATGGCTGAATTTGACTCTCGAAATCGCCGAATCGAGCGGAGTGGAATTGACCGAGGAAGCGATCGCCCGGATCGAGACGGTGCGCGATCTCCTGCGCGAAGTGACCGAGGGTGGCGAAGGCGAAGCGATCGATCCGCTGGCAAAGCCGGACGAAGCCCTCGACGAGAAACAAAAACGCTGGCTCAAGCCGCTCGGCCCGCTCGCCGCCGCGACGGCGCGTTTTCTCTATGCCGTGAATCGGATGCTGATGCGCCTGCTCTTTCGCGTTCGCGCCAAAGGTCTGGAGCATCTGTCGCAAGATCGACAATGGGTGCTTACGCCTAACCACGTCAGTTATCTCGATCCGTTCGCGATCGCCGCGCTGCTCGACTGGAGCCAGCTGCGCAAAACCTACTGGGCCGGTTGGACCGGCGTCGCCTTCGCGAACCCGGTGATGCGTTTCCTCAGCCGGCTGGGAAAAATCTTGCCGGTCGAGCCCATGCGCGCTGCGCGTTCAAGTCTGGCCTTTGGCGCCACTATCCTGAAGAGCAAGAAGAATCTCGTTTGGTTTCCCGAGGGCGGACTCTCGGCCAGCGGCGAACTGCAAGAGTTCAAGCCGGGCATCGGGATGTTGCTCGAACATTTTCCGACATCCGTCATTCCCGTTTTCGTTCATGGCACGCGCGAAGCTTTGCCGCCCGGCAAGTTTTTCCCCCGGCCGCATGCGATTCGTGTGGTTTTCGGTAAGCCGCTGGATGCGCGTGAGCTGAAGCGGAAGGGCCGCGGCGAAAAATCGCACCAGCAGATCGCCAGCGCTTTGCACGATAGCGTAGCCAAACTTGCCTGAACCTCTCGGACCAGTTGATTCATATTTCATAGCCGCTGATTCCTTCGTAATCGGTGAGGAAATCCCCGCAGCCATACAGGATGAGACGACCGTCGAACACTTCGATCGCTTTAACGTGATGAGAGGAATGGCCATGTATGACTGCGATTCCTTCCCTGATCAAGCGATGGGCAAACGCGATCTGTTCACGCCGAATTTCGTAGCCCCAATTGCCGCCCCAGTGGATCGACGCGATGAGTACTTCGCCCGAGTGCTGAAATTGCCGCATCTGATTCGCGGTTCGCGATGCGGTTGCTTCCGAAAGATCGTCCAGCAGATTTACTCCCGGAGAAACGCTAGTGGCGCGCCAGCCCGGCGGAATACCGCTGGCTGTCGATCCAAATGAGAAGAGAAGTGCGCGGCCTTTGTCCGGTACGTCGATAACCGCGGAAGCTGCTGCCTCCTTGACATCCTCCCCCGCGCCCGCGCGGCAAATGTGCGCCGCATCCAAAGTGCGCAGCGTCTCGGACAATCCTTCATATCCCCAGTCCAACACGTGGTTGTTCGCCAACGCGCATGCGTTGATCCCGGCAGTGGAAAGGCAGCCGATGTTCAGCGGGTGCATGCGATAATGAATTTCTTTGTCAGGCCAGTGGGTCTCCGTCGACGTCATGGGGGTCTTCAGATTAATTATTCTGAGATCTGTCCCGAAGCGTTCCAGTTCTGGCAAGGCGTCGCCCCAGATGTAATCGAAGCTCAACGGTCGCAGGATCGGGCCGTTGGCTTTCTCGGCAAGATCGACATATTCACGCGCATCACAAACGAACGGTTCGTGCAAAACCGGATCCACCGAATGCGGCAATGCCTGATCGATGCCGCGACCGGTCATGACATCGCCGCACAGAAACAGACGCATAATTCAGCGTAAGCTCCAAATCCCAAGCTCCAACATCCAAAGAAACTCCAAACTCCAATGTCCAAATTAGTCACTGCATCTTGGAATTTGCTGATTGGAATTTTCCTCGAGCTTGGATGTTGGTGATTGGTGCTTAAAAGATTATGTCCGCCGAACCAGTCGAAAAGTTCGTGAGACTTTTGAAAGAGTCACGGCCCGGTGCTGTTTTTAATCCATGGCAGCTCTTTCATCTTTACGCTGTACTCGGCGGCTTCTCCGTTTGCCTGGAGCGAATACACATCCGGAGAAAGCCGCCGATTGAGAAAGAGCTCGAGTTGACAAAAATAGCGGCGCTTTTCCAAGGTGCTGAAATCGAGAAACCCGAGATTCACCGGTTTCTTTACTTTGAAGACAAGGGGAGCCGCGATAAACACCCAGGATATATGGGTCTGGAGCACGCGAACCGCCTGCGGCTTGTCCGGATAAGAAGCAGGCGACTCAAGAAAGGAAACGAGTTCCTCCTCTAATTTCGATCGAATCGGCGAGCGATAATCTTTCACTTCTCCAGCTTCGTGTTGGGAAAAACCAGACAACGAAATGTGATGTGGTCAGCAGCATGTCTATCTTGCAACGAGCACGAGCTCGGGCCTCGGGAGACTTTCGTTTACGAGACGCAAATTGCATACCGCCGCCGAGTCCGCGGCGCGCGAAATCATTTTGTATGGCTACATGCGAAGTTTGCGAAAACGACTATGACAAGTCATTCGACGTCGTTGTCGCTGGCACGCGGCATACCTTCGACAGTTTCGAGTGCGCAATCCACGCGCTGGCACCGGTTTGTCCGCACTGCGACTGCCGGGTCATCGGCCACGGCGTGGAGCAAAACGGCAAAATCTTTTGCTGCGTCAATTGCGCGCGCGCCGGCGGGAAGACGGACCTGAAAGACCGCGTCTGACCGCCGCGCGCTCTCTCGGTGCGAAGATTAGCGCTTAAATCGGCTAGAAGTTACTTTCGATGCCAGGCGAGCGTCACGTTTTTGATCCGCTCCTTGCAGCTATCCTCAACCAACGTGAACGCGAGGGTGTTTTGGCTGGTGCGGCTCAACTTGTAGACACCCGGGCCGTGGCAGCCTTTGGCGGCTTTGCCGCCCGTTTCTTGGATGGTGACGGTATCCCCGGCTATTGTAAGATTGCCCCAAATGTGGCGTTTGGGAGCGACGACATCGAAGGTGTTGTCAGTTTTGATCGTCCAAACAGTGCCGAGCGAGTTTGTCCACGTCCCGACAAGGGGCCCTGGACCGGCGGGCGCATAAGTAGCACACGCACTTAAAAGCGCGACCAGAGCGCCAGTGAAAATGATTCGGAAAGAAGGTTGTATTTTCATCCCGGCCATCCTGACTCGCGGCAACTGAAGGTCAAGTTCACATTCCTATCGAATCAACGCAGTCAAAGGACCCGCGCCTAACCGCCGGAGCGGTCGCGGCTGAAGCTGAACTTCCGGATCGAACCGGCGACCCGGCGAGGAGTTATTTGCGATGCCAGGCGAGCAGCACGTTTTTCTTGCGTAACTTGCAGGCATCGCTGGCGAGCGCGAAATGCAGCGAGTCTTTGTCAGGGCGCGTGAACTTGTAAACGCCGGGGCCCGTGCAGCCTCTCGGGTTGATTCCGCCGGTTCTTTGCAATGTCACGGTGCCGCCCGAGACAGTATACGTGCCCCATGCGTCACGTTTGCCTTGGTGTTTAAGATCAACATCGAACGTGCCGTCAGTCTTGATCATCCAGACAGTTCCGAGCGAGTTCGTCCATGTGCCGACGAGGGCAGATCGTCCTGATTGTGGATACGTGGCGCAAGCATTCAGTAGCAGAAATAGAACGCCGGCGAAAACGATTCGGAGAGAGGATTGCATTTTCATGCCGTCCATCCTGTCGGCTGCGCCAAAGCTTTTCAAGAGAAGAAGAGGCACATCTTTACTGGCCTCTCCGACTCGCTAGTTTCTGGTGATGTCGCTTTCCGAAGAGATGGTCCGCGAGGCGCTCAAGTCCGTGAAATATCCGGGCTTCACCCGCGATATTGTTTCGTTCGGCCTGCTCAAATCGGTCAACATCGACAATGGCAAAGTCAAAGTGCAGATCGCGCTCGCCACCAACGATCCGAACATTCCAGCCGCGATCAAAAACGACGCCGAAAAGGTGTTGCTGGACATTGCCGGCGTTCAAAGCGCGAAAGTTTTGATCGATATCCACGCACCGCCTGCTGGAGCGGGTGCCGGCGTGGGCGCGACGCACATCCCGGGCATAAAGTACGTCATCGCCGTGGCCAGCGGCAAAGGCGGCGTCGGGAAATCGACGGTTGCGGCCAATCTCGCCGTCGCGCTCGAGCAAACCAAAGCGCGCGTCGGTCTTTGCGACTGCGATATCTACGGGCCGAGCATTTCGCTCATGTTCGGCACGCGTGAGCGGCCGATGGCCACAGACGAAAACAGGATTGTGCCGATCGAGCAGTACGGCCTTCGCCTCATGTCGATGGGATTTCTGCTCGACGACACTTCGCCGGCGATTTTGCGCGGCCCCATGGTGACGCGTTACACGCAGCAATTTTTGCGGCAGGTCGAATGGGGCGAGCTCGACTTTCTCGTTCTCGATCTTCCGCCCGGCACCGGCGACATCCAGCTTACGATTGTGCAAACGGTTGCACTTTCCGGCGCCATTATCGTCACCACGCCGCAGGAAGTTGCGTTGATCGACGCGCGCAAAGCCGCCACCATGTTCGAGAAAGTGAACGTGCCCGTGCTCGGCTTGATTGAAAATATGAGCTATTTCGTTTCGCCTTCCGATCACAAACGCTACGACATTTTCGGCAGTGGCGGCGGCGAACGGGAAGCCAAACGGTTGCGCGTTCCTTTGCTCGGTCAAATCCCAATCGACATTGCCACGCGCGAGGCCGGCGACCGCGGGATGCCCATTGTCGCCGAAGATCGGGGGTCAGCTGTGGCGGCAGAATTCGCCAAAATCGCGCGGCAAATCCAACAGACCCTGCCATGATTAGGGTCAGTTGGATTAAATAGGTATGGCTGATGCTACGTCTTACTTATTCGCGAGTTATTCACTTTGTATTGACCAGTTCTTGTTTTTATGGAAAAGAGTCCTCCCATGCCCCCAACGCAACAGGATCGGTCCCAGTTCGTTAAGAACTCAGTGCTCTACAAAGAGTTCCTTGCCGAGCGCGAAGAAATTTTGAAGCACAAATGGATCGAGAGCGAAAAAGCCGGGAAGGACATCGGCTTTGAGAAAGCCTTGCTCGATTGGATCGTGAAACATCGCTCCAACTGGCGAGACCGAAGAATGAAGGAGGCGCGCACCGAAAAGTCCGCCTCCTAAATTTTTGTTCCTTTAACGCGATCCTGCGAGGTCGCCAAGGAATACAATGAAAGATCGACAATCAACTTCTGCCGCCGTCCCCATCATGGACGCGGCTGCGATTCAGCGCGCGCTTCGACGAGTCGCGCATGAGATTGTCGAGCGGAATCCCGATCTTCGCTCGGTCGTGCTTGCGGGAATCCCTTCACGCGGAGTGGAAATCACGCGCCGCATCGCCGAGTTCATCCGCGCGAGTGAAAAGATCGAGATCGAGACGGGGATTGTCGATGTTGCGATGCATCGCGACGATGTCGGCGCGCGCGCCGAGCTGCCGGTTGTTCGCGCCTCAAAACTTCCGCTGCCGCTGGAAGGCCGAACGCTCATTATTGTCGATGATGTTCTCTATACCGGCCGAACGGTGCGCGCCGCGATGGATGCAATCAACTCCTTCGGCCGGCCGGCACGAATCCAACTCGCGGCCCTGATCGATCGCGGGCATCGCGAGTTGCCAATCCGTGCCGATTACGTCGGCAAAAATCTGCCGAGCGCGGCCAGCGAGAAAGTGCGCGTGCGGCTCGAGCAAACCGACAGCGAATCCGATGCGGTCTGGTTATTCAAAGAATGAACGTGCGCTCCCCAGATATGAACAGACGCTGGAACCGAAAAGATCTGCTCGGGCTGCGCGAATTGTCGGCCGACGAAATCAATTTCATCCTCGAGACAGCCGACGCGTTTAAGCAAGTTGGCACGCGGGAGATTAAAAAAGTGCCAGCGCTCCGCGGCAAGACGCTCGTCAACTTTTTTGTCGAGCCGAGCACGCGCACGCGCACGTCGTTCGAACTCGCCGCTTCTCGCTTGAGCGCCGACGTGATCAACATTTCGGCAAGCACGTCGAGCCTGACGAAAGGGGAAACGCTCAAGGACACGGCAAAAGTTTTGGAAGCGAATCACGCGGACATTATTGTTTTGCGCCATAGCTCGGCCGGCGCGCCGCAGTTTCTCGCGCAACGATTGAAGTCGAGTGTCATCAATGCCGGCGACGGCGCCCACGAACATCCCACGCAAGGGTTGCTCGATCTTTACACAATTCGTGAAAAGCGAGAAAAGATCGACAATCTCAACGTCGTCATCGTCGGCGATATTTTATTCAGCCGCGTCGCCCGTTCGAACATTTTTGGTCTGCTCAAACTTGGCGCGCGCGTCACGCTGGTCGGTCCCAGCACGCTGGCGCCGCGCGAGTTCGAAAAACTCGGCGTCAGCATTTCGCACAAGATCGACAATGTCCTCCCGGATGCGGACGTCGTAAATCTGCTGCGCATTCAGCACGAACGTCAGCGCAAAGAATATTTTCCCAGTATCGGCGAATACACGCAACTGTTCGGGCTGACAAAAGAGCGGGCGAAACTTTTGAAGCCGGATTGTTTGATCATGCATCCGGGGCCGATCAATCGTGGCGTCGAGATCGACAGCGAAGTCGCGGACGGATTGCAAAGCGTCATTCTCGACCAGGTCACCAACGGCCTCGCCGTGCGCATGGCCGTTCTTTATCTGTGCGGAGGAATCGCAACGCCATGAGCGCGACCATCATTCGCAACGGTCGCGTGATCGATCCCGCGAACAAGCGGGACGAGATTGTCGATCTTGCGATTGTTGATGGGCGGATCGCTCAGAGGTCAGAGATTAGTGGCCAGAAGTCAGAAGTTGAAGAGATCGATGCCAAGGGCTTAATCGTTGCGCCCGGGTTGATCGACATGCACGTGCATCTGCGCGAACCGGGATCCAGTCACAAGGAAACGATTGCATCCGGCGCGCGAGCGGCTGCGGCGGGCGGATTTACCACGATTGTGTGCATGCCCAACACGTCGCCGCCGGCGGACAATCCGAGCACGATCGCGTGGATCAAGGACCGCGCGGCCGAAACAGGGTGCGTGAATGTTTTACCGAGCGGTGCGATTTCAAAAGACCTCGCCGGCGAAGAGCTGGCGCCGATCGGCTCGCTCGAGGAGGCGGGGGTGGTCGCGATCACGGACGACGGTCATTGCGTGCAAAATCATGAGCTGATGCGCCGCGCGGTCGAGTACGCGCGCATGTTTGGTTTGCCGGTGCTCGATCATTGTCAGGATTACAATCTCGTTGGCAATGGCGTCGTGCACGAGGGTTATTGGAGCACGCTGCTTGGTTTGCCGGGTTGGCCGGCGGCGGGCGAGGAGGCGATTGTCCTGCGAAATATTTTGCTGGCGGAACTTTGCGATCATCGTATCCATTGCCAGCACATCAGCGCGGCCGGAAGCGTGCGATTGCTTCGCGAAGCGCGCACACGCGGCGTCAAGATCAGCGGCGAAGTTTGTCCGCACCACATCGCCTTAACCGACGAGGCGATCCAAAACTTCGACACTAATTTCAAAATAAACCCGCCCCTGCGCTCGCAGCGTGATGTCGATGCGCTTCTGGAAGGAATCGCGGACGGCACGTTGTCGATCTTGGCGTCGGATCACGCGCCGCACGCAGATTTTGAAAAGGAAGTTGAGTTCGATGTCGCACCATTCGGCGTCGTCGGATTGGAAACGGAGCTTGGAATTTTTATCGATCTGCTCGTGCACAAACATGGCAAGATCGACATCGGACGTTTGATCGAGATGCACACGATCGAGCCGGCGCGATTGCTCAGGATCGAAGCCGGAACTTTGTCGTCGGGTGCCGTGGCCGACGTCACGCTGATCGATCCGAATCTGGAATGGGCGGTCAAGACCGACACGTTTCAGTCCGCGTCGCGGAATTCGCCGTTTGACGGTTGGAAACTGAGGGGCCGGGCGGTGCAGACGATTGTAAGTGGGAAAACGGTCTGGAAGTTGTAGCGGCGGTCTGTGACCGCCGGATGTAAATTTCGACGCTCATAGAGCGCCGCTACAGAACAGCTACCCCGAATAGCCGCCGTGAATGTAACTCTCCAGATGCGCGATCGCCGCGCTTTGACAGGAGATCACGTGCTTGACCAGGTCGCCGATTGAAATGATGCCCACCACTTTCTTGCCGTCGAGCACGGGCAAGTGGCGAATATGTTTGTCGGTCATGACCCGCAAACATTCTTGCACGCCTTCCTGCGGATGCGTGACTGTCAGATCTTTAGACATGATTTCGTCGACGCGCGTTTCTTTCGACGATTTGCCGCGCAGAAACACTTTTCTCGTGTAATCGCGCTCCGACATGATACCGATCAATTTCTCTCCCGTCATCACGAGCAATGCGCCGACGTTTTTGTCCGCCATCATTTCGATGGCCTTGAAGACTGTGCTCGCGGGTGAGATCGAAAAAATCTCGTCGCTCTTTTGATTCAAAATTGCGCCGATGTGTCCGCTTACGTCCATAGATCGACAATTACGCTTTTAAAAGGGGAACTAAAATACAACAGCGCCGGTCTGCGATGCAAAAGAAATTTCCGTCGCGGTGCTACAAGAGCGAACGCGCCGTCGGCGATAGTTTCAAGACCTCAGGTGCTTGTTTAAGACGTCGCGCCAGTTCTTCCGAAATCTCGTCTCGCCAACGCGAGGACCGAGCCAGAGCGGCGACGTGAAGTTCGTACGCAGTTTGATCTTTGAAGCGCGCGAGCCAGACAAAAACATTTTCACCTTCGCGCACCGGCAGCGCGGGAAAAGTGTTTTCACTATCCTCGGTCACGAAATAAGCGAGGATCGATGCGCCGGTATCTGTCACGGCTGGCTGGAGCGTTTGCTCGAAAAATTCAACGAAGCCGGCGCTCAAAGGCGCACCAAAGTAATAAATCGTCGCCACGATCAATTCCTTCAGAACTTCGTTCGATCCAGTCCGAGAACGTTCCTTGTTTTCGAGCGAGAACCCGGAGGTCGGCGACGCCGGGCGCAGGAGCAGGACATTGTCCGAGTCAACCATCGTAGCGTTCGCCGCTTCGCGGTGCGCCTTCCAAACCGGCCCGCCGTAAAAATCCTGCAGCGCTTGTGCGCGTGAAGCCATGTCACGGAAACCTCTGAGCCAGACGAATCGATTTCGATTATCAACATCCCGGAACTGACCGATGATCTTCATCCCGAGCGCTTCCTGAGGTTCGATAAATTCCCGGTCGAAGAGATCGATCAACACATCCCGCTTTCCCCGATGAAGCGTGTACTGCCGGAACTCAACTATCGGGCAGCAGGTTTGTTCTGGCCTTGCTTCGGGAATTTCCATTCGGGGACCTTGTCAACTGAGTGCTAAGCCGCCAAAACTTTCGCGAGTGCTTTTGCGACTTCCGTAGCTGATTGGTCCTTCGTGGCGACGGCTAGTTTGTCAGCTAATGGCGGACTATACGGGAGAATATCGGCCTTGGTTACGCCGTGCCATACAGGAAGAATGACTTTCTCCCCGCCGACTTCCTTTGCTGTGAGGCCATTAAGTTCATATTGCGGCCAATCTCTCGCAAAGAACGCCTTCGATAAAACAACGATACCGTAACGCGAGTTTACGAGACCTCTGTCAATTGACTGCCGAAGGCTGTCGTCAACTGTTAGCTCGAACTCGTCATTACCAAACACGAAGTCCGAGTTTGTCGAGGAACCGCGCTAAAGGGCGCACTACAGATTTTTTATCTTCCGATGCATGGCAAATGAACGCGTCGTACCCGATTTCGCCCGGCGCAATGTCTGATCGTTCGAAGTCCCGTGCAGTCAGGCGGAGCATCAAACCTGTGTGTATCGAAAAGCTTCATCGGCGGTGTGGAAATGCGACTTCGCATACAAGTTCATCGGCGTCGAACCGCCTACGACCCACCATCCAGGCTCTTCTTTGTCAGTAGTGCTGACAGACAGCACGACGTCTTCTCGTCCAAACAAATGAAATCGCTCTGCAAAACCAACGCTGGTGACAGTCGTCTGGGCCTCGAGCTCGACGTACTCCTTTGCGCGTTTGACTAGTTCCTTAATATTCAGCGCCATAACCGAGAGCCTGCTCTTTGACTTGGCAGCGGACGATCGCGCAAAAAATTACACCGAGAATTTTTCTTCGATCAACCCGTGTAAATGCGCCGCGATCGCTGGTTGATCGAGGCGCTGGATGACTTCGTTCAAGAAACCGGTGACGATGAGACGTTGGGCGACCGGCACGGGAATTCCCCGTGATCGCAGGTAAAACAGCTCCTCTTCATCGACTTGACCGGAGGTGGCGCCGTGGGTGCAGCGGACGTTATCGGCGAGAATTTCAAGGCCGGGCATTGAGTTGGCCTCGGCGTCATCGCTCAAGAGAAGGTTGCGCACCTTTTGATAGGCGTCGGTGAAATGCGCGTGCGGCTCGACCCGGATGAGGCCGCCGAAAATGTTTCGGGCGCGGTCGCTCAGCGCATTTTTGTAAAGCAGATCGCTGGTGGTGTGTGGGCAGACGTGATCCTGGAGTGTGCGAGCATCAAATTCCTGCGCCCCATCCGCGACGGAGACGGCGAGCAGGTCGCTGCGCGCGCCTTCGCCGATGAGACGGCTGAGACTTTCGAAGCGCGAATATTTTGCGCCGAGATGCAGATTGAGACTCAACGCCGAAGCATCCTGATCGACTGTGGTGGTGTTCATCTGCAATGCACGCACATTTTCGCCCCAGGTTTGCGCGCAAACGTAAGTGATTTTTGCGCCCGGCCCGGCGATGAGATCGTTCACGCCGCAAGCGAACCCTGCGGTCTGTTCTTTCTCCTCATGTCGATCTAACGAGCGGAAATGCTCGACGACCGTGACCTTGGCGAGCTCGTCGGTAACGAGAAGCAGATGCGGAAAAACGGAAGCGTTCTCGCCGTGCAGCCAATGAAAAATTTCAATCGGCAATTCGATTTCAACCCCGCGCGGCACGTAAAGAAATGTTCCGGACGAAACCAACGCCTTGTGCAGCGCGGCGAACTTGGCCGAGCCAAGAACAGCCGGTTGGGACATGAAATGTTTTCGGAAAAGGTCGACATGTTCGACCATGGCGCGCTCGAGCGGTTGAAAGATAACGCCGCGCTTCTTCAGCTGATCAGAAATGACGTCGCGTTCGATGAGCTGATCGCCAGCGAAAATCAATCGCGCCGCGACTTTCTCAAGTCCGCGCGATTGCTCGAGAATCGCGTCGCGAACATCATCACTCTGAGCTCCGCCAAACTTGAACGGCGAAAGATCGAGAAGATCGACATTGGAAAACCGCCAGAGCTGATCTTTACGCGTCGGCGACGGAAGCGATTCGAATTGTTTCCACGCTTCACTCTGCTGGTCGCGAAACCAATCCGGGAAATCGCGCAAAGCGGCGGGGCCGGACAGGATCGATCCGGCCTGACTCACTTCATCATGGGCAACTAACGACATTGTCGATCTTGAACAAGAACGGCGGTCATAGACCGCCGCTACAGTTTCAAATTGGGCGGAAAAGTTATCCGACCGAGCCTTCCATCTCGAGCTCGATCAAGCGCTTGAGCTCGACCGAGTACTCCATTGGAAATTGCCGAACGAGATCGGTGACGAACCCGTTCACGCTCACGCTCATGGCTTGCGCCTTGCTCAAGCCGCGCTGTTGCATGTAAAAAATTTGTTCTGCGCTCACCTGGCTTACGCTCGCTTCGTGTTGCACGGCGTTACCGGTGCCGCGGACGGTGATGGCCGGATAGGTGTCAGTGCGCGAAGTCGAATTAATGAGGAGCGCGTCGCCCGACCGAGATCGATTTCGAAATGATGTTCGAGGTCGTTTCATCAGCGGCGTGAATCATCTTCGCGCCGGTGTCCTGATGCTGGCCGTTGTTGGCGAGCGCGATCGAGAGCACCTCGCCACGGGATTTGCGGCCTTTCAGCACGACACTCGGATATTTCATGGTCAGTCGCGAGCCGATGTTGCAGTCGATCCATTTCACTTCGGCATTTTCATGGGCGAGGCCGCGCTTCGTCACCAGATTGAAAACATTGGCCGACCAGTTTTGCACGGTGATGTATTGAATTTTGGCGCCCTTGAGCGCGATCAGTTCGACCACCGCGCTATGCAAGGTGGTGGTGTTGAACTTGGGTGCGGTGCAACCTTCCATGTAAGTCACTTCCGAGCCTTCGTCGGCGATAATGAGCGTGCGCTCGAACTGGCCGAAGTTTTCGGCGTTGATCCGGAAGTAAGCCTGGAGCGGATGTTTCACTTTCACGCCCGGCGGTACGTAAATGAATGAGCCGCCGCTAAAGACGGCGGAATTGAGCGCGCTAAATTTATTGTCGCCGATCGGGATGACTTTGCCGAACCATTTTCGGAAAATTTCCGGATGATTTTTTAGTCCCTCGGTCGATCCAACGAAGATAACGCCTTGCTCGCCCACGGCTTTCTTGATGTTTGAGTAAACCGCCTCGCTATCGAACTGCGCTTCCACGCCGGCGAGGAATTTTCGCTCCTGCTCGGGAATGCCGAGCCGCTCGAATGTGCGCTTGATGTCCTCCGGCACTTCGTCCCAGCTGCGCTTTGCCCCGGTCCCAGGTGCGAGATAGTAACGAATTTTGTCGAAATTGATTGTCTCGAGATCTTTGCTCGCCCAATGGGTCGGCAACGGTTTTTCGAGAAATGTTTTTAATCCGCGGAGACGAAACTCGCGGACCCAATCGGGATCCTCTTTGACATCGGAGATGTAGTGCACGGTTTTTTCGCTCAAGCCCGCGCCCGCATCCCGGACGTGCACCTCCGGATAAGCGAAGTCACCGGCACTCCGATCGATGTCGACGGATTTAGTTTGAGTTTTCATTGTCGATGTTACCTCGTAAACACTGGTTCAGCGGCTCCCTCGCGCGCCCAATCATATCCTCTTTCTTCAAGCTCCAGCGCAAGCTCCCTCCCGCCGCTGCGCACGATCCGCCCCTGCACCATCACGTGCACGTGGTCGGGAACGATGTAATTCAAAATGCGCTGATAGTGCGTGATTAACAATATGCCAATATCGGGTCCGCGCAACGAATTCACGCCATGTGCGACAGTCTTGAGCGCGTCGATGTCCAGGCCGCTGTCGGTCTCGTCCAGAATCGCATATTTGGGCTCGAGCATGGCCAGCTGCAAAATCTCCGTGCGCTTTTTTTCGCCACCGGAAAAACCCTCGTTGACCGCACGCGAAGTGAACGAGCGATCCATACCGAGCAGCTCTATCTTTTCGTAAAGCTTCGCGTAATAGTCAGTGGCTTCGAGTTCCTCGCCCTCCGGCAAACGTGACTGGACGGCGGCTCGGAGAAAATTTGCGATGGTGACTCCCGGAACTTCGCTTGGGTATTGAAATGCGAGAAAAATGCCTTTGCGCGCGCGTTCGTCCGGCTCGAGCTCGAGCAGATTTTCGCCATCCATCGTGACGGATCCGGCTGTCACCTGGTAATCGGGATGGCCGGCCAGCACTTTGGCCAGCGTGCTCTTGCCGGACCCATTTGGGCCCATGATTGCGTGGACTTCGCCGCGCGGCACGGCCAGGCTCAGCCCACGGACAATCTCCTGGTCGGCGATCGTCACGCGTAAATTTTCTATGGTCAGCGCCTTCTTCATTGTGAAGGACAAAATATAGTCAGATTTACCGTTTTTGCGAACATTGATTCGGGTAGAAAGGCCGTTTTAAATCCTGAGCTTTTTCTGTGCAATCTGTGCCGAATTGGCACATTCACCATGCGCGCGCCGCGCTACGCGGAGATTGGCAGAATTGCTTCTTGTAGCTTGCGAGTTAAGTCTTGCTCTGTCGATTAGATCGACAATTGCAAATCGGCAATGATCAATCGAAAATCAAAGCCTCACTACCCCGTGGTGTAACGGTAACACAGCGCCCTTTGGAGGCGTTATTCTTGGTTCGAATCCAAGCGGGGTAGCCAAGCATCACGCGCGCAACTCCGGGCTCGTTGAGGTTGTTTATTTCAGTAGACATGCGCACAGCGGACTGCACGTTTGTCGAATCGCAACTTTATGGAGCAGACAACTTTTTTCAAACATTACCGGATCTGCGCGAACGAGGATGGCTCGCCGAACGAAGTCAGCCGCACGGGCGCGGCGACGAATTACAAAGCCATCGACACGCGCTCGAAGGAACCGGTCACGCTCCAATTGATCCCGCTCGCGATCGTCGATCGAACGAAACGCAAGCAATTCAAGGAACGCGCGCGCACGGCGCGAAAACTCGATCACGTCAACATCGCGAAAGTCTTAGCGGTTGGGGTCGAGCACGATTATTTCGGCTTGGTTTCTGAATATCTGGAAGGCGAAGCGGTTGATTCTTGGGTCGTTGCACATGGGCCGATGCCGGCCGACGCGGTCCTGCGTATCGGGCTGCAAGTAGTGAGAGCGGTCGCGGCCGCTGCGTTCTTTGGTTTAGCGCACCGCGCCATTCAGCCCTCCAACCTTATGATCGTACCTGGCCAATCGCCTGACGGCGGCTGGCCGTTTGTGAAACTTTTGAATTTCGGTCTCGCTGGCCTGGAGCTGCATTCGGAGGGCAGCGAAGCGCGCGAACTGGCTCCGTCGGTAGCGCCGCAATTCGCCAGCCCGGAACAGTTGCTCGATCACGAGATTGATTTCCGATCACAAATTTATTCGCTCGGCGCTACGATGTGTTTTCTGCTCACCGGTGCGGTGCCGCTCGCCGTGAGCGGGATGAAAGCGCGTTTGCGCACAAGACGTTTGCCGGAATTGCGACGGGCGCCAAGAGCGCTGAGGAGTTTGCTCGTGCACATGCTGCGCGAAAATCCAGAGAACCGTCCGCAAGACCCGGTCGCATTCGAAAGTGAACTCCGGGACTGCCTGGCAAAAATCGAGAGGCGTCAGGCCATTGGCCGCCGATTGGGAATTCCGCTGGCGGCGGTGATTTCGCAAAAACCGAAAAAACCTAGAGAACCGAAAACGCCACTGGCGCAAGTGTCGCGCGGATTCCTCGCGTTCGCTCTTCTGCTCCTGGCCGCAACCGCCCTTGGCGCGTATCTCTTCCCGGACGCCATACCCCTGTTGCAAATCGGCCGGTCGCGAACACGGAACCGGCCGCGTCAAATTCAAGTCAAAATCTGTCACCGAGTGCTCAACAGGCGCAAACCTCGAATACGCAACCGGCCGCGATTTCAACTCCTGCCAATGCACCAACTCCGGCTGCGAGCGCTTCGGCGCAAATCGCTTCGGCTGCAAACTCTGGTCGAGAAAAAGACAACTCGTCGGCGCAAGCGGCGTCGTCGAGTTCGCACAGCAAGAAGAAGGCGCTCGGGTCGGCGTCTTCCCGTACATCGACAGCCAAACGTGCGCGCATTCCCCGAGCTTTGCCTAACGAAGAGGAGTCAGAACTGTCGCCGCTCCATCATGGTTCGGGGCGTACCCAATTCGTTGGCACGACGCCTGACGGAAGAGTGATTCTGCGTTTGCCTTCTGGCCGCATCGTGACTGTGAGGCCACGATCAGATGACGAAGACGCATTTGTCCCGTCCCCGCATGGACGCGTTTTCCTCGAACGACCCGACGTCTTCGCGCCACCGCCTTTCTATCCGCCTGGCTATTTCCCGAATGACTGATACGTCCGGCAAATGCTGCGCTTAAGGAGCTGGCGACGTTGCTGGGGTCGGTGATGGGATTTCGCTCGCGCCCGGGCTCGCGACTGGAAACGCAAATGCGGCTGAGGGTGATGCCGACGGGCTGGTTGATAGAGAAAGAGCCGGTGACGACGTCGATGTTGGCACAACCATTGGCGTTGCCGTTACTGTTGGAGTCGGCGTCGGGGTTGGCGTGGGTGTTGGCGGCGGCGGAATAATATTTTCCCAATGATGCAGCGGCACGGTCGCGCCACCGATCTCATTCACGAGCGCTTCGCACCGCGCCTGGAGTTTTTCCAAATCGGGCGGACCGAAGGGCCTATCGGCTGTTCCGGCAAAAACTAAATACGTGACTTTGAGATCGTTTACTGGGCGATTGTAGGGCGTGGACTGCACATTGATTTCTTTCGCAATGCGCAGGGAGGCTTCGCCCACTTTATCGTTCGGCCCGATGTCGCCGACGATGGCGGGATAAAGTGTGTTGCCGAAGACGGCGAGTGCGTAATCACCAGTCTTGGCGGCGTCACGGCCAGGCGTGAACGCGCCGGGAATTACGATGTAGGGATCGGTCGCGCCGATGAGGAAACTGTATTTTTTGAGCGTCGTGACTTCAGCGCGCAATTGCGTGATCGCGTTGCGCAGCTCGCGTTTGCGCTCCGCTGCCGTCGTCTTGAGGGCAAACTCATCCTCTGCGCGTTTTAATCGCTCCTCCGTCGCTGGCAAATATGGATTGGGCGCCGCCGTTTTCTTTGGCCAGCGATAACTGGTAGAAGGTTTAAAATTTGTCGGCGCACCATTTCCGATCGGCACACGGTCGGCATCCGAGCCGTCTGCATCGACATCCATGTCCGCCTGGAGGAGGAGTGCCTTGCGATGGCTCTGCGGGTGTTGCAGTCGCAGCACCGTTTGGCAATCGTAAAAATTGTGCCGCGACAGAAGAAGATCGAGACGGACAAGATTTTCGCGCAGCACTTTTACCTTGGTGTTGTAAAGCTCCGCGAAAAGCGGCGAGACCGCGTCGGGCGCAATCATCGCGGCTAATCCCGGCAACAGCCTGGGCAATTGCGGACTAACTTTGGCCAGTTCCTCGATCGTCTTGTTCGGCGAAGGCAGGCGCGCCTGTAATTTTAGATTGAGAACGTAACTTTCCGGATCGACGCGCTCGCTCGTCGCGTCAGTGCCGGCGGGAGTCTCAACCGTGGCGTGAACCGTGATCCCGTTGAATAACTTCGCCGTGTCCGGCTTACCTGTGATGACCGGTGGCCGAGTCGGTGTTGGTTCAGGCGCGGGTGTTGCCTTTATCTCGGCCGGAGCGAAACGCTGAAGCCGTTCGAGTGAGATCCAGCGATAAACAATCCCAACGAAAATCGCGGCCAGCAAAAACAGCACCAGCCGCCGCCACGTCCGCAGACGAATTCTTGCCACGCGATTATTTTTTAACCCAGGCGATCAGCGCAATGATGAGGCCGATCACGCTCAAGATCGACATCATGCCCGCCGGCATCGCCTTGCCGGTCCGAATAAATTTGGGAATGAATTGCGCGGCGAGGAGAAGAGAAATCACGAAGCCGGTGGCCAGTCCAATCGCGCGATGCTCCGGCAGAAGCGACGCTGCAACGAGTAATAACACTCCGGTAATCGAACCAGCAATAATCGACGGTAAACTCCCCGCTTTAACGTAACCGAGGATGCCGCCGGCGATCGTGAGAACACCGAAAACGATGAAATAAATTTTTGCGGGAGTTAACATCAGCACAATCCACTAACTCAACGGTCCGGCACTGTCCAGCCGCGCAATCACTAGTCAGTGGAAAGAACCATCCAGTCGATAAATCATGCCGCCGCTCGTTCGCGCTATCGGCAGATAGCGTTCGGCCAGTAATTTGGCCAGAACCGGAAAGTTCTGCGCTGGATAATTCCCGCTGGGGCCGGACTCGGTATCGACGATGTAGCTCGGCGGATGCTTGCCAAAGTCTTGTTCGAGAGTGGCCCAAGCTCCCGGTATGATGCGCTTGCGACTGTCGATGCCCGGCACCGGTCCGCCAAAAATATAGCCG
>QHPX01000076.1 GCA_003219195.1 Verrucomicrobiota bacterium | reverse complement strand
AGCGTTTCGCCAGACAGCACGCGAACTTTTGTCTGATGAAAATTTGCAGTCGCGACTCCGGCTCGACCATGAACTTGAGTTTTCAGAACTGAATTTCGATTTTCTTCGCTGGCACGAGATGTTGCAACCGTTTGGGAACGGAAATCCGCAGCCGCTCTTTTTCGCGCGCGGAGTGGAGCCCGCCGCGGTTCCGCGCGTAGTGACCGAGAAGCATTTGGTTCTGCGTTTGCGGCAGCGAAATTATCACCAACGTGCGATTTATTTCGGCGGGGCTAGTGTAACGCTGCCCCCGGCGCCGTGGGACGTCGCGTTTCGCATTAGATCGGACGAGTACGCGGGCGGAAAGCGGCTTGAAATGCAAATTCATGCGCTGCGGGAAAGTGCGCCAATTTGAATGATCCCGTTGACGGAAAAGAGAAAAATCGTTCGCGGCAAGCTGCCGCGAACGACAGGCGAGCCGCCTGTGCTCCCCAGATGATGGAAATCTCGCAACCGCTGGCTGAGCTCGATTGGATCCCGCGGCCGCGTCTACTCGCGCTGCACCGGCTAGGCCTCGAGACGGCGGAAGATTTGTTGACGCATTATCCGCGGCGTCACGAAGATCGGCATGAGTTTCCGGCCTTTCCCCACGAAGAGAGCGACGTACCGGTTTGTCTTTGCGGAGAGGTGACGAAGACTTCGCTGCGTCGATTTGGCGGCTGGAAAAAGATCTTCGAAGCGACCCTGCAAGAATCGAACGCAAACGCTCTGAGCGAGCCGCTCGTCTGTCGCTGGTTCAACCTCCATTACGTGCAAAAAATGATCGCGACCGGACAGCGCCTGGTCGTCTTCGGAAAACCGCGTCTTCGCGGCAAACGCGTTTGCATGGACCATCCCGAGTTCGAGGTGATCGAGAACGATGAAGAGATCTCGATCCACTTTCGCCGAATCACCCCGATTTATCCCGCGACGGAAGGCCTTTCCCAGCGGACGCTGCGCGGCATTATTTATCGGCTGTTAAGTGAACTTTCCGACGCGCCGTTGGAAACATTGCTGCCGAGTGAGCTTGGCCGCGGCGACAGGCGCAGCGCGATTCGCGCGATTCATTTTCCGGAAGACTGGGAATCATTAAGCACAGCGCGCGAGCATCTGGTTCTCTCGGAATTTTTCGCGATGCAAATGTTGATTGCATCGCGCCGCGCCGAGTCTCAAGTGCGGGTGGGCGCTGCGCATTGCGGACGCGGCGAATTGCTCGGGAGATTTCTGCGCTCGCTTTCATTTGAGCTGACTGATGCGCAAAGAAAAGTGATCGCTGAGATTCGGCGCGATCTTGGCACGAACGTTCCGATGAATCGGCTGCTGCAAGGCGACGTCGGCTCAGGCAAAACCGTCGTGGCGATCGGAGCGATCCTGCTCGCGATTGAAGCGGGTTGTCAGGCTGCGTTTATGGCGCCGACTCAGATTTTGGCCGAGCAACATTATGCGGTATTGCGGCGCTGGCTCGAACCGCTCGGCGTGCGATTGTCGATCCGAACAGGGGCGCGTCAGGAGGAGAGTGGGCCGCTGCCATTGTTTGACCATCGCGACGCGCAAATTCTGGGGAGCGCAGGCGGCCCGCCGGATAAACAGACTGATGTGCGTTACACCAAGCGCCTTCTTCCACATTTCGAACGCCCATGGGCGAAGTACGCAGTTACCTTCGCAGCCCGCGAACGACGCGTGCTTTCTCCAGCAGCTCGCGACATCGTTTTAGACTGCATTCTTCATTGGCAAACACGGCGTTACGAACTCTATGCCGCGTGCGTGATGCCAGATCATGTGCATATGCTCATCGAGCCCGGCGTAAAGGGAAATGGCGAAGAGGGCGAAGCGATCTTTTATTCTTTGAGCGAGATATTGCATACGATCAAATCGTTTACGGCGCATGAAATCAATCGACTAGAAAAGTCTTCAGGCGAAATTTGGGAGGCTGAATCGTTTGACCGCTTGCTTCGATCTGAGCGTGATTTGCAAGAGAAGTTTGAATATATCACGCGGAATCCCTGGGATGCTGGTGTGGTGGAAGCGCGTGAGGATTATCGGTGGGTCTGGTGGTCCGGGGTCCAACAGACCAAGAACTTCGCGGCGAGCCACCGCGAGGAACAGGCTAGCGGCCTGTGCTCCCCAGAATCGAGGCTTCGAGGCGGTGCGCCCGATGTCATCATCGGTACGCACGCGTTGCTCTATGAGACGGTTTCGTTTTCAAATCTCGGACTCGTCGTGATTGATGAGCAGCATAAGTTTGGCGTCGCCCAACGCGCACGCTTGACCGCACGCGAACCGGCGCCGGACGTGTTGGTGATGACGGCCACGCCGATCCCACGCACATTAACAATGACCGTGTACGGCGATCTCGATGTTTCGGTAATCGATGAGATGCCGCGTAATCGCGGAAAAATAATCACTGCCGTCCGCGATGAATCCAAGCTCAGCGAAGTATTGGGATTCTTGCGGACGCAGTTGGAAGCGGGGCGCCAAATCTACGTGATTTATCCATTGATCGACGAAAGCGAGAAACTGGACGTGAAAGCGGCGGCGACGGAATACGAGTTGTGGCGCGAAAGGTTGCATCCGCTTCGTTGCGAATTGCTGCACGGCCGCATCCCGTCAGCCGAAAAACAGGAGATAATGGAACGCTTTCGCTCCGGTGAGACGCAAGTGTTGATCAGCACGACGGTGATTGAGGTGGGTATCGACGTTGCGAACGCAACTGTCATGCTGATCGAGAATGCGGAGCGTTTTGGGCTCGCGCAGCTCCATCAACTTCGCGGTCGAATCGGTCGCGGCGAGCACAAGTCATATTGCATTTTGCTCAGCTCAGATCAGTCGAAGGAGACAGCGACAAAACTGGCGGTGTTGGAGAAAACCGTTGATGGCTTCAAAGTGGCCGAAGCCGATTGGGATTTACGGGCAACCTAAAAAGCGATGCGCAATTGATGCGGCGCGCGCGCATTGCGGCGATGTCGATCTTTGCCGCCGATCCGCGGCTGGAGTTCGTCGAGAGTCAACATTTCCGCCGGTTGGTTGTCGAACAAGAGGGACGCACCTTTTCGAACGTCAGTTGATGAAAAATCTCGCGAAGTTTTTGCTTTTCGTTCTGCTCGTAAGCGCAGGAATTTCATTACTCTACGATTACCGCCTTCGGCACGGAGATTTGAATTTGCTTCCAGCGCGCACCCCGGAGAAATACACGCTCGCATCCGGCTCGACCATCGATCCCAAACAGATTGCATCGCTCGAAGCATTAAATCGGGAGCGGCGTGCGTTGATCAGCAGCGTGATTCCGTCAATCGTCGCGGTCAAGACATCGAAAAAAATCGGCGTCCGACGGCAATACGGACTCGATCCCTTTGAGTTTTTCTTTCGCAACCAGCAGCGCACCTTTCGCAATCCCAACGAGGAAGCCCTGGTCCAAAACTCGCTCGGCTCGGGCGTGATCGTGACGAATGAAGGTCACATCATCACGAATAATCACGTTGTCGATCAAGTGGATGAGATCGAAGTGCAATTGAGCGATGGGCGGACGAAAAAGGCGCGCCTCGTCGGCGCCGACTCCCAGGTCGATCTGGCCGTGTTGAAGATCGACGATCCCGGCGTCAAACCGCTTAAGCTGGCCGATTCGGACACGGTTCAGGCTGGCGATTTTGTGCTCGCGATCGGAAATCCGTTCGGATTCGAAGAGACAGTGACCGATGGCATCATTAGTTCGAAAGGGCGGCCGAACCGCACTGACGTGTTCGGTGATTTGCTGCAAACGAACGCGGCGATCAATCCCGGAAATAGCGGTGGGCCGTTGATTAATCTTCGCGGCGAGGTCGTTGGGATCAACGCGGCGATCATCTCGCGCAGCGGCGGTTCGCAGGGAATTGGTTTTGCAATTCCGTCAAACACTGTGAGGATGGCAATCGAGAGTCTCTTGAAGCAGGGACGAATCATCCGCGGTTATCTTGGAATTCGCGCGCGCGCGCCTCAGCCTGCCCAGAATAGTACGGAGAGCGAAGGGGTCGTTGTCGATGAAGTCATACCGGGATCGCCGGCCGCGCAGGCGCAACTGCAAAAAGGCGATACTCTTCGCAAATTCAATGGTCACGAAGTGAAAAGTTTTCCCGCGTTGCGCAGCTTGGTTGCGCAAGCTGAGTTGAATAAAAAGATCGATCTGGAAGTCGTCCGTGACGGCAAATCAATGACAGTGACGACCGAGCTCAAGGAGCAGCCAGTTGATTACCAAAATCGCCTGGCGCCCGGGCAACCTGAGCCGGAGCAGCCGCCCGCGCCGAACGATCAAGGCGAGGCAGGCGGCGCTCTCGCGTCAATTCACGTGAGTGACCTGACCCCAGACATGGTGCGTCGGCTCGACCTGCCAAATAATGTCAGAGGTGTTGTTGTTACAAAAGTCGAACCCGATAGCGGCGTAGCCGAATTACAAAAAGGCGACGTGATCGAGGAAATCAATCAGCTACCGATCGCTTCCGTTTCCGATTACCAGAAAATTATCGCTTCGCTCGATCCGTCTCAGAGCCAGGTCCTCTCGGTCTGCCGGCATCGCATGCGTTCGTTCCTTGTTTTGCGGCCGCGGTAAATTAGCATCGGCAAGGCGGGTCGTTGCGACTTCATTTGACGGACACGCGCGCTTCGCGTGCCTCTTTCGAATTATGAAATGAATAAACCGCGAGGCGCGGAAGTCTAACGCCTCAAACCTCTAATGATATGAAACGAATACTTCTTGCGTTAACGATAGTTGCTTTGTTTGTGCCGGCTGCGCGCCAGGCAGCGGCAGCCGATGTCTCAGTCGACCTTTTCTATAATAACCTGAGCGGCGGGAACTGGATTGAAGTCGCAGACTACGGCTACGGATGGCAGCCCGATGTAGCAGTGAGCGACCCTAACTGGCGTCCTTACTCTGACGGCTATTGGGCCTATACAGACGTCGGTTGGACCTGGGTTTCCTACGAAGACTTTGGTTGGGCGACCTATCACTATGGGCGTTGGTCGCGACTGGCTGATTACGGCTGGGTCTGGTTTCCGGGAAGCGACCTCGAATGGGGTCCGGCCTGGGTTTCATGGCGGACCGGCGGGGATTATATCGGCTGGGCGCCTTTGCCACCGCGAGGACCCGGAATTGCGTTTGCGGGTATATCCATCGGAGGCCAGGTGGACGTTGAATTCGATATCGGTCCCGCCTATTACAACTTTGTCGATGTTCGTTACATCGGGGAGCCGGTCTTGCGCGACCGAATTTTTGCGCCCTCGCAGAATGTTACCTATATCAACCAAACCGTGAATGTGACCAACATCACCTACAACAATAACACGGTTTATAACTACGGACCTGACTACAACGCTCTGAGCGCGCGGTCGAGCCGGCCCATTCAGCGCCTCAATATCGAGCGCCAACAGAATGTCGATCTTTCCACGGCTGCGAAATCCGGAGCCTTAACGAAGGTGCAGGGAGACAAACTCGTCGTCGCCGCTCCAACCAAGCTGCAGAAACCGGCGAAACCAATTGCACCTCCGACCGTGAAAACAAAAGTCGCACAGGCGAAGATCGACAAAGGCTGGACAGGCGTCGACCCAAATACGCAAGCCCAAATAAAGCAGAAGATCAAGACCGAGAACCCGAAGAATATTCCGCCGCCAACCGGCGCGGCTGGTCAGGCATCGCCCGCGACCGCCGCAAGCCCGATGACTTCAGCGGCGCCCGCGACTTCCGCGTCACCATTTGAACGAGGTAAACAAAAAGGCAAAGCGGGTCAGCGGCCTCAGCCAAATGTTGCAGCATCGCCAGGTTTCTCTCCGGCAACGGTTCCGGCTTCGCCATCTCCGGCAGCGCACGGAAAAGAGCGCAAAGGAAAACCGGGCGAGCAACTCGGAGCGACTCCGCCAGTTGGTGGAGGAGCCACAACAACTCCGCCCGGGATGCCGCCTCGAGGGGGCAAAAAGAAAGGCGAATTTGAGCGGGCAGTCCCGAGTCAAACCCCAGCCCAACCTGGCGGCGCGCCGGAAGCCCAAGGCGGTAGACACAAAGGCGCACCGGCCGGAGCGCAATCTCCAGCAGCAACGTCCACTCCATTCTCTCCGGGTGGTCCCGGCGGCCCTCCCCAAGCTCAAGGCGGCAGACACAAAGGTCCACCGGCCGGAGCACAACCTCCAGCAGCAACGTCCACTCCATACTCTTCGGGTGGACCTGGTGGCGGCGCGCCAGAAGCCCAAGGCGGCAGACACAAAGGCCCGGCGGCCGGAGCGCAACCTGCCGCTTCGGCTCCTGAACGCGGCCCAAGCGCACCCGGAGGGCCAGGAAAACCGGCAGGCGGAAAAAAGAAAGGCGAGGCCTCTCCGTCTCCAGCTCCATAACAGACGCCAGCAGTTTGATTATGCATCGGCCCCGGATTTAAGCCGGGGCCGATTTGCGTACGGCAACTGGCTGGCCGGTCGGGCGAGACTCTGTCGAGCCGATATAACGGATAATAATTCGTCGGCACCCTACGGATGTTTAAAGGGGCTTAAAGCAACTCCGCGATTTGCACCGCATTGAGCGCGGCACCTTTGAGCAACTGGTCGCCGGAGACCCAAAACGAGAGTCCGTTTTCAAAAGCACAATCGAGACGCACGCGTCCGACTTGGCAATTGTCTTTTCCCGCCACGTTCAGCGGCGTCGGATAGCGATTCTTTTGCGGTTCGTCGATCAACTCGAGTCCGGGTGCTTTCGCCAACGCTTCCCGCGCGTGTTCGACTGAGACTTTTCTTTCAAATTCAGCGCTGATCGCCACTGAATGGGCGCGATAAACCGGCACCCGCGCGCACGTGACCGACGCGCGAAATTCCGGTAAATGCATAATCTTGCGTCCCTCATTTTGCATTTTCATTTCCTCTTTCGTGTAACCGCTTTCGAGAAATATGTCGACATGCGGCAGAACGTTAAACGCGATTGGATGCGGATAGACCCGCGGCGTTAATGGTCGATCTTGCGCCGCGGATTCCACTTGTTCTCGCAGTTCTTCGATCGCGCGCGCACCGCTCCCGGACACTGCTTGATAGCTCGCGGCAAAAACGCGCCGGACGCCGAAAATCCGATGGAGCGGATGAATTGCCATTAGCGCTACCGCCGTTGTGCAATTTGGGTTTGCGATTAGTCCCCGATGTGCGCGCACATCGTCTCCGTTGATCTCCGGAACGACCAGCGGCACATCGGGCTCCATTCGGAAGACCGAGGAATTGTCGATCACGATCGCTCCGGCCGCGCGAGCGACTGGAACCCACCTTCGCGATGTTTCACCCCCTGCGCTAAAAAAAGCGATGTCGATCTTATCGAAGGAATGTTCGGTGAGTCCTTCGACTGCGATCGAGTCGTCACGAAATCGAATCGATTTTCCAGCGGACCGCGCCGAGCCGATCGGGCGCAGGCTCGCGCTAGGAAAACTTCGTCGCTCGAGCACGCGCAAAAGCTCCCCACCGACCGAGCCAGTCGCGCCCACCACCGCAATATGATATTTTTTCATCGGCAAGCGGATTGTACCGCTGCTCTCATTTCATGCAAAGCGGCCGAACAAAGATCGACATCTCTATTCCCGATCAACGGCTCATCGTGAGGCGGGGAGATGAAACATTGCGCTCATATCCTGTTTCAACCTCGCGGTTCGGGTTGGGAACTGAGGAGGGAAGCATGAAAACGCCGACCGGTCGCTTTCGCATCGCGGCAAAAATTGGCGGCAACGCGCCCAGCGGAACAGTCTTTCTAAGTCGTGTTCCGCTTAGACCTGGCGACCCGTTGCCGCCCACGGAGGACCTGGTCATGTCGCGCATTCTCTGGCTCGATGGATTGGAGGAACACAATGCGAATACGCGCGAGCGTTTCATCTATATCCACGGCACGAAACACGAAGACAAGATCGGCAGTCCCGCCAGCCACGGTTGCATTCGTATGCGGAATGCGGACGTCATCGACTTGTTCGATCTCGTTGATGAAGATACGCCCGTCGTCATTCGGGAATGAATTCGATTTGATACATCCCGCGGCGCACTCTCGCGCGTTTGTAAAAGGTGAGAAAAGCGTTGCTTCCGCCTGTTTCCCCGCCTAAGAAGCAGCAGCAGCAACCAGCAGGGAAAGGAGGCGAGATAGAATTGAAATTCCTAAAAGCGATCATGATCGTGGCGGTTTTGGCCAGTGCTTTGGGTTTGGGGGCCTGTGCTCACAAGCAAGAGACGATGTCCACCGGCACAACGGCGAGTACCCGCGGTTACTCGAAATAATCCAACGCCGAGTTGTCCATCTGCGGATGGTTTTATTTAACCAAGGGCCAGGTCGTGGTCGACCTGGCCTTTTCCCATTTTTCACGGTGCACTCTGCGGCACTTACGATCCCGCGCGGATGCCGATCAGCCCGACAATTAGCTCAGCGGCGCGTTGCTTCCGGCGTGTCTGTTGCAATCCCGGAATAAGCTTTACCCCATGCCGAGATTAGCAGGTCCAAAGCCGTGAGGAAGCAACTCCGAAATCTTGAAGCGGTGGATCGAGGTTAAATCCAAATCCGCGCACCAAACGTCAATGTCCCGTGCCCCAAGATGGGCAGCCTCGAGGATTAACTGCCGGCAACGACCGCAGGGAGTGACGACTGCTCTATTGCGTTCGCCTGCTTCCATCCTTCCGCCGACGACAGCAATTTGCACAATCTCACTCAGCTTTCCGGCAGTCGACGCGGCCTGCAAAGCACCCATCTCGGCGTCAACCGTCAATCCGTGCGATGCGTTCTCCATGTTTGCGCCGGTAAACACAGAGCCATCAGCCGTCTGCGCTGCTGCTCCTACAGCAAAGCCGGAATACGGCGCGTACGCATTCCGAGCAGCCTCAGCCGCTGCGCGCAACAAATCCTTCGGCGTCTCTGCCAACATCGCTTTAGTTACCACCAGTTAAAGATGTGGCCAAAGAAAACAACGATCGCAACTAAGAACGCGATTGTTGTGAAAAGGGATACAGCCCAGGCAGCCCGGTAGCATCCTTGTCTGAAGTTTGCGACATGCTGAAGATGAAAGAACTCCTTCGAAAAATCGAATTTCGTTTTCCATCTTCACTGCTTTCTTCGCCGACAAGGTCAAGAAAAGGCCAGTCGATTGAAACCACCAACAGACAGCATCCGATTGAGATCGTCGATCCGATAGCACTCGCTGCCATAGCAATTGTTACGAGAATGGGTGCGTGATACTGTGGATGAAGAAGGAAAGCCGCGGCCGCAAGCATCACACCGTTCAACCTCATAAGCGCGGATGCCTTTTGGTCCAGTACACCGAGCAGCCCGTAAATCCACTCCAACGCCTTCTCTCCCTTCAGTAAATCCGGGGGCGTCGAGGAAATAATCTTATCGCCTGTTTCTGTCGCTGCCGAGAGTGCGTATCGGCGCCTAACGTAAGGAGAAAACTTGATTGGCTTCTCAGGATCCCACTGCTTACCAAACCACGAATACGGGAAGCGTGGTTTGAGTTCGTCGGCCATCAGCAGCGAGGTTATTGGCCAGCAACGAGCCAGACAAGCTAAAATCCTAACTGCGTACCATTGCGCGCAGGTCGTTTCCAATTCACCCGGTTCTAGCCTAAGATGCGGGAATGCAATTGAACGGCCAGCCGCTGGCTCTTTCCGACATCGCCGCAGTCGCGCTTGGCGACACGGTCGTCGAAGTCTCACCCTCCGCCCATCCGCGCGTTCTTGCTTCGCGAAAGGTGATTGAAAATATCATCGTACGCGATGCGGTCGTTTATGGTGTTAGCACCGGTTTTGGCAAGCTCTCGGACGTTCGCATTCAGCCCGACGAATTGCGCGAGCTCCAGCTCAATCTTATCCGCAGTCACGCTTGCGGCATCGGCAACCCGCTTTCGGAGCCGGAAGTGCGGGCGATGATGTTGCTCCGCGCCAATGTCCTTGTTCTTGGCTTGAGCGGCGTCCGTCTTGAGATCATCGAGATGCTCTGTCAAATGCTCAACCACCGCGTCTGTCCGGTCGTTCCGGAAAAAGGTTCGGTCGGCGCCAGCGGCGATCTCGCCCCGCTCGCCCATCTCGCGTTGAGCTTGATTGGCGAAGGCGAATCTTTCTTCCAAGGTCAACGCATGGAGGGCCGCGAAGCGCTGCGACTCGCTGGGCTGGAGCCGGTGCTTTTAGAGGCAAAGGAAGGACTCGCTTTGCTCAACGGGACACAGGCGATGCATGCCGTGGGGGGATTGTCGATGTTGCGCGCGAAACGTCTCGCCCATGTCGCTGATGTTGCCGGCGCCATGAGCTTGGAAGCGCTCAAGGGAACGCCTGCCGCTTTCGATCCGCGCTTGCAAGAGGCCCGACCGCATCCTGGTCAAAGAGCCGTTGCCAATCATTTGTTGGCACTTTTGCAAGGGAGCGAAATTCGCGAATCCCATCGCAAGGACGACCCGCGTATCCAGGACGCTTACAGTCTCCGTTGCATGCCGCAGGTCCACGGCGCGGTTCGTGATGCACTTTCGCATTGCACAGATGTTTTGCTGATTGAGTCCGGTTCGGCCACCGATAATCCGCTCGTCTTCGCCGAAACCGGCGACGTAATTTCCGGCGGTAATTTTCACGGCGCGCCGCTTGGTCTTGCGCTGGACTACGCGGCGATCGCGCTCACCGATTTGATGAGCATCAGCGAACGTCGAATTGATCGACTTGTGAATCCGGATTTGAACGAAGGCCTGCCCGCGTTTTTGGCGCGCCATCCCGGCACGCAATCTGGTTTCATGATCGCGCATGTCGCTGCGGTTTCTTTATTAAATGAAGCGAAAGTGCTCGCTCATCCGGCCAGTATCGACAACGTTCCAACCTCTGGCGGAAAGGAAGATCATGTCTCAATGGGAATGACGAGCGCGCTCAAACTTCGGTCGATTGTCGATCTTGCCGAAAATCTTCTGGCCATCGAATTGCTCGCCAGTGCTGAGGCTTTGGAGCATCGACGCCCGCTGAAGGCTGGGATAGGCGTTGAACGCGCTTTCGCTGTTCTCAGAAAAATTGCGCCGCCGCTGACACAAGATCGTTCCCTCTCCGGCGACATTGCGCGCGTGGCGGAAGCGATTCGCGGAGAAAAATTCGATAGCGACTACAAAAAATTATGAGTGGCAAGCGAATCATTCACGCGCCGCGCGGCAACGAACGAATCCCGATCAGCTCATCGTTTACGGCGGAACCGGACGCGCCGCCAGAAGTTGGGACGCGTTCGATGCGATCGTGCGCTCACTCCGCGACTTGGAAAATGACGAAACACTGCTCGTTCAATCAGGCAAGCCGGTAGGGAAATTCCGCACGCACGATGAAGCGCCGCGTGTCCTGATTGCGAATTCAAATCTGGTCGGGCAATGGTCGAACTATGCCGAGTTCAATCGTCTCGAGCGACTGGGCCTGACCATGTACGGCCAAATGACCGCTGGCTCGTGGATTTACATCGGCAGCCAGGGAATCGTGCAGGGAACGTTTGAGACTTTTGCGGCCGCAGGCCGCAAACATTTCGGCGGGTCGCTTGAAGGAAAATTCGTTTTGACCGGCGGCTTGGGCGGAATGGGTGGCGCGCAACCGCTCGCCGCCACCATGAACGGCGCCGTCTTTCTCGGAGTGGATGTCGATCCAACGCGCATCGAGAAGAGATTGCAAAGCGGTTATTGCGATAAGATCGCGTGGTCGCTTGACGAGGCGCTCAAGTTGATCGACGCAGCGCGCAAAGATCGGCAAGCGATTTCGGTCGGTCTCGTCGGGAACTGCGCCGACGTCTTGCCGGAAATCGTCAAACGCGGCGTGGTTCCCGACGTATTGACAGATCAAACGAGCGCGCACGATGCGCTCAATGGTTATGTGCCGCATGGCATGTCGCTCGAAGACGCGCTCGCTTTGCGCGCGAGAAATCCCGATCAGTACATCGACAGGTCGATGCATTCCATGGCCATGCACGTCGATGCCATGCTCGCGTTGCAAAAAAAAGGAACCGTCGTTTTCGATTATGGGAACAACATTCGCGGGCAGGCGAAGAAAGCCGGCGTGCAGAACGCGTTCGATATTCCCGGTTTCGTTCCGGAATATATTCGACCGCTTTTTTGCGAAGGTCGCGGTCCGTTTCGCTGGGTCGCATTGAGCGGCGAGCCTGAAGACATCGCGCGCACCGATCGGCTCGCGCTCGAACTATTTCCCAAGAACCAAACTCTGGCGCGCTGGATGAAGCTCGCCAGAGAGCGGATTCAATTTCAGGGATTGCCCGCGCGGATTTGCTGGCTCGGCTACGGCGAGCGCGCCGAATTTGGCGTGGCCATAAACGAACTGGTGAAACGCGGCGAAATCAAAGCGCCCATCGTGATCGGGCGCGACCATCTCGACGCGGGATCGGTCGCATCGCCCAACCGCGAAACGGAAGGAATGCTCGACGGCAGCGACGCGATCGCCGATTGGCCGTTGCTCAACGCGCTCATCAATACTGCCGCCGGGGCGTCGTGGGTCTCGATTCATAATGGCGGTGGCGTCGGCATAGGCTATTCGCAACACGCCGGCATGGTCGTCGTCGCCGATGGCAGTGAGGATTCCGAGAGACGACTCGAGCGCGTCTTAACGAGCGATCCGGGCATGGGCATCCTTCGCCACGCGGACGCCGGTTACTCGCGCGCGCTGGATTTCGCTGCGCTGAATAAGATCGACATCCCGATGAAGCCGAAAGCGCGCGATTGGTAGAGTCTGGCGCAGCGTATTATGCAAAAACTGATCGAATGCGTGCCGAATTTCTCTGAGGGCCGCAACTCGGACGTCATTCGGCAGATCACCGCAGCAATTGAATCAGTGGAAGGAATATCGCTGCTTAACGTGGACCCCGGTGCAAGCACCAATCGCACCGTGGTCACGTTCGCAGGCAGTCCTGAAGCGGCGGTGGAGGCTGCTTTCCGCGGAATTCAAAAAGCAGCGGAACTCATCGACATGCGCAAACACAAGGGCGCCCATCCGCGCATGGGTGCGACCGATGTTTGTCCATTTGTCCCAGTGAGTAACGTGAGTTGGGAAGAAGCGATTGCCTGTGCAAAGCAATTAGGAAAGCGGGTTGGCGATGAGTTGAATATTCCGGTCTACCTCTACGAAAAGGCAGCGAGAGATCAGTCCCATTCAAACATTTCGATCATACGTTCTGGAGAATACGAAGGCTTCTTCGAGAAAATAAAGGAACCTGCATGGAAGCCGGATTTCGGACCTGCCACATTCAGTGAGAAGTCGGGCGCATCAGCGATTGGCGTACGGGAATTTTTGGTCGCCTACAATGTGAACCTGAACACCAAAGCAGTGCGACGGGCCACTTCAGTCGCTTTTGACGTGAGAGAAAATGGCAGGATCAAAACAGAGGACGACACGCCTTCTGGAAAACCTGTGCTCGATGAAAAGGGAGAGCCTGTCCGTATTCCCGGAATGTTGAAACATGTGAAAGCCATCGGCTGGTATGTCGAAGAATACGGTATCGCACAGGTTTCCATGAACCTGACGAACATTGAAGAAACGCCTTTACATGCTGCGTTTGATGCCTGTAACGAAGCGGCGACTAAACGAGGCTTGCGGGTGACCGGATCGGAAGTCGTGGGCATGCTTCCGAAAAAATGTTTGGTCGATGCGGGAAAATATTTTCTCCGTAAACAGCAATGGTCGGAAGGCGCTTCGGAAGAGGAGCTCATTGATATCGGGATCCACTCGATGGGATTAAGTGAGTTGAAACCCTTCGATCCGAAAGAGAAGATCATAGAATTCAAGATGGAATCCGTCTCAAAAAAATCACTGGTCAAAATGAGGCTGCGCGAATTCTGTAACGAGATCCTGAGCGATTCTCCTGCGCCGGGCGGTGGTTCCGTTGCCGCGTTAATGGGCGCTCTGGGCGTTTCACTTGGCGGAATGGTGGCCAATCTTTCAGCGGGGAAACGTGGCTGGGATGACAAACTTAAATATTTCAGTGACTGGGCGGTTAAGGCGCAACAATTGAAGGATGAATTGCTCTTTCTGGCCGATGAAGACACCGCTGCCTTCAACAAAGTGATGGATGCATTCGCATTGCCCAAGGAATCCGCAGAAGAAAAAGCGGCACGCTCCGCTACCATCCAAGCGGCCAACAAATATGCGGCGGAGATTCCGCTGCGGGTACTGGAAACAGCCTTCAAATCCTACCCGCTTCTTGCGGAAATGGCTGAACAAGGTAATCCCGCTTCGATTTCGGATGTGGGCGTGGGCCTTCTCGCAACACACGCTTGTATTAGCGGAGCCGCGCTGAACGTCCGAATTAACTTGGCAGGCCTGAAAGATGAAAAAGTGAAATCAACACTTCGGGAAAAAGTCCGGAGAATTAATGCCGAATCCGAATCTGAATTTAAAAGAATTGATCGGATTGTTGAGAGTAAGATGAGTCAATCTTGAAGTCTGTCGCTCTTCTTCACGCTTCGCAGCTTGTTACACTGTCAGGTCCGAAGCGTCCGCGTATCGGCCACGAAATGTCCGACCTCGCGATCATTCGCGACGGCGGAATGTTGATTCGCGACGGCAAGATCGACATCGTCGGCGCGAGTAAGGAGATCGGGAAAAACGCGGGCGACGCGGAGGTTATCGATGCAGGAGGGAGAGTTGTATTGCCGGGATTTGTCGATGCACATACGCATCTCGTCTTTGCCGAAAATCGGTTAGACGATTTCGAACGCCGCGCACGGGGCGAAACCTACGAACAAATCACGGCGGCAGGTGGCGGGATTTGGTCAACCGTCGAGAAAACGCGCGCATCGAACGATGTCGATCTTCTCGCGGAGGCGAAGAAGCATGCAAACTGGTTTTTGAAATGCGGGACGACGACGGTCGAAGCGAAGTCGGGCTATGGGCTGACGGTCGAAGATGAATTAAAGGTCTTGCGCGTTTCGAGAATCGGACTATGTCGATCTTGTGATCAACGAGATGTTGCCACGAATCGCGTCGGAAAAGTTGGCCGAGTTTTGCGACATCTTTTGCGAGTGCGGTTACTTCGATATCGAGCAGTCGCGAAGGATTTTGACGGCAGCGAAGAAGCTTGGGTTCAAGCTGCGCGCGCATGTCGATCAACTTACGAATTCCGGCGGCGCGAAGCTGGCGGCGGAATTAGGAGCAACCACAGCAGATCATTTAGAGAAAACGGATCAAGAGGGGATTGCAGCATTAAAATCGGCGAATGTGCAACCAGTTCTTCTTCCCGGTTCGGTTTACGCGCTTGGATCGACATCTTATCCGCGCGCGCGGGAGATGATCGACGCCGGCCTTGCGGTGGTAATTGCGACCGATTTCAATCCCGGCTCTTCACCGACAGTTTCAATGCCGATGATACTTTCACTCGCTTGCACGCAAATGAAAATGTCACCAGCGGAGGCGATCACCGCAGCGACGGTCAACGCCGCTTACAGTCTCAATCGCGGTGATAAGATTGGCTCGCTCGAACCGGGTAAGCGCGCGAACTTCTCGATCTTCGATTGTGAAGATTATCGCGAGTTGGCGTATTGGTTCGGCTTTTCGCAAGTGCATTCGGTTTACGTGCAGGGTGAGTGCGTGCATAAGGACGCGGAAACGTTGTAGCTGCCGCCGTCTCTGGCGGCAGAATGTTTCTGGAAATCTGCCGCTGAGGACAGCGGCAGCTACAACATTTGCGGATGTGTTCGCGCGCCGGTAACGTCGCTTCCGCAATGAAGGTGGAAGTTGAAAAACAGCCTGGCTCCGTTTCGACTTTGCGGATCGAATTGCCGCCGGAGGAGGTTTCCAAGGAATGGGACACGATCGCGAACAGCTTCGCGCGGTTTGCCAAAATTCCGGGTTATCGGCCGGGAAAGGCGCCGCGCAAGGTGATCGAGGCGAAGTTTAAAAAGGAAATTCAGGATGAGCTGACCAAGAAGCTGGTCTCGAAGAGTTATCACGAGGCGATCGAGCAGGAAAAGCTGCGCGTCGTTTCGTTGACGAATCTGGAAGACGTTAAGTTTGGCAACGACAAATCGATGCGCTTTCGCGCGACTGTCGTAACGGCGCCGGAGTTTGAGTTGCCGGAATATAAAAATATTCCGGTCCAACTGCCTTCGATAAAGGTGGCAAACGAAGATGTCGATCTTGCATTGGAGCGTTTGCGCGAGCAATCGGCCGACTTTGTCGATGTTTCCGAGCGTGGATTGGAGATGGAAGATTTTGCGGTGATTGATTTTGACGGTGCGATTGATGGGAAACCGATTCGAGACATTACGCCGAGCGCGAGCAAAAATCTGCACGGCGGCAAGAAATTCTGGCTGCATCTTGGGCCCGAAAATTTTCTGCCGCGATTTTGCGAGCAGATCGTCGGCATGAAGCCAGGCGAAATGCGCAGCGTGCAGGCGGAGTTTCCTCCGGATTTTCCAGTGACCGAGCTCGCCGGAAAGAAGGCGGACTACGCGGTGACCTTGAACGAGATCAAAGCGAAAGTGCTTCCGCCGGTCGATGACGCATTTGCGGCCAAACTTGTCGCCGGGAAAACACTTGTCGATCTTCGCCAGATGATCGAGCACGATCTCGAACACGAAAAAGAACATGAGGCGGAGCGCGCGAAGGAAGCGCAGATCGTCAAGTTCCTGCACGAACACACGACTTTCGATTTGCCGCCGGTGCTTTTGAAAAATGAAACGCGACGGGCGTTAAATGAACTTGTGCATCGCAACCGTGAGCGCGGAGTGCCCGACGACATCCTCAAAGGCAAAGAGAAGGAGTTGGTGGAAGGTGCCGGTTCTCTCGCGGCGCAGCGGTTGAAGACTAATTTCATTCTGAGCCGAATCGCCGAGCGCTCGGGGATTGAGGTCTCGCACGAAGATGTCGATCTTCGCGTGCGGCAGGAGGCGGCGCGGTATGACATTTCCGTCGACAAAATGCGCAAGGAACTCGAGGAGCACGATGGGCTAAACAGCCTGGCGGAACAGATTCTGCTCGGTAAGACTCTTGATTTCCTGAAAGCGAATGTTAGCGTCCAACCGGTTTCGGAGACAGTCGCCGTGCAAACAAAACCATGAGTGAATCCAGTAAAAATTTATCGCAATCGGTGCTGATCCCTATGGTGGTGGAGCAGACCGCCCGCGGCGAGCGCAGTTACGACATTTATTCGCGGCTGCTCAAGGACCGCATCGTTTTTATCGGCACGCCGCTGGACGATCACATTGCGAATCTGGTCATCGCGCAGTTGCTCTTCCTGCAAATGGAGGATTCGAAAAAGGACATCAATATCTACATCAACTCGCCGGGCGGCTCCGTCACGGCAGGGCTCGCGGTTTATGATACGATGCAGTTTCTCACTTGTGACGTGACGACCTACTGTCTCGGCATGGCCGCGAGCATGGCTGCGGTCCTGCTTTGCGCGGGCACGAAAGGCAAACGTTTCGCGCTGCCGAACTCTGACATCATGATCCATCAGGTCTCCGGTGGCGCGCAGGGCGCAGCCAGCGACGTGGAGCGGCAGGTCGATTACATGTTTAAATTGAAGAAGCGCCTTATCAAAATCATCGCCCAACACACCGGCAAACCCGAAGAACAGGTGCGGCTGGATTCCGACCGCGATTATTACATGTCGGCCCAGGAGGCGAAGTCCTATGGCTTGGTTGATGAAGTGATCAAATCTCGCAAGGAAGTGAAGCTGCTTGATGGAGCGGCGCCTCCCTCGGGGGATCGTTCGACAGCGGTTGCGGAGGCCGCCCTACCGCGCAAGGTCCGGGAATAAGAGCTGCTCAGTAAGGGAAAAATATGGCCCGCGCCTCGAACCTGACCATGTGCTCGTTTTGTGGCAAAAGCCACGCCGAGGTGCGCAAATTGATCGCCGGCCCGGGTGTTTACATTTGCGACAGCTGCATCAACGTCTGTAAGAGCATCCTTGACAAAGAACTCAACGAAGACGCGCGACGCCAGTCTTCCAACATTCGTGTGCCGAAGCCGGTGGAAATCCGCCGCTCGCTCGATCAATACGTAATCGGGCAGGATATCGCTAAGAAAACGCTTTCGGTAGCGGTGCACAATCATTTCAAGCGCGTTCTGCAGACTTCGCCTTCAACGCCGGCTGATTCGTCTTCCGCCTTTCAGCCTGATCCCTTCGCCGACGTTGAGATTGAGAAGAGTAATATTCTCCTGATCGGCCCGACCGGTTCGGGCAAGACTTTGTTGGCTAAAACGCTGGCGAAGATTCTCGACGTACCGTTTTGCATCGCCGATGCGACGACGCTGACGGAGGCTGGCTATGTCGGGGAAGATGTCGAGAACATCATTCTGCGCCTGCTGCAAAATGCAGATTACGATGTAAAGCGCGCCGAAATCGGCATCGTTTACATTGACGAGATCGACAAGATCGGCCGCAAGACTGACAACGTCTCCATCACGCGGGATGTTTCGGGCGAAGGCGTTCAGCAAGCGCTCCTGAAGATTTTAGAAGGCAGCACGTGCAATGTTCCGCCGCAGGGTGGCCGCAAACATCCGCACCAGGAATACATTCAGGTCAACACCGAGAAAATTCTCTTTATTTGCGGCGGCGCCTTTATCGGTCTCGATAAGATCGTCCAAAAACGAATCGGTCAAAAAGTGATGGGCTTCGGGAGTCCGACACTCGAAGTGGAGGAAGCGCTGCGAAAGGAATCCGTCCGGCACGTTGAACCGGAAGACTTGCTTGCTTTCGGAATGATTCCGGAATTCATCGGCCCCCTGCCGGTGGTGAGCTCGCTTGACGCGCTGACAGAAGATGAAATGACTGCGATTTTGACCGAGACAAAGAACGCGATGATCAAGCAATACACAAAACTCTTCTCGATGGAAGGTGTGCGCTTGACTGTGACCAAAGATGCGTTGCGCGCTCTGGCTGGCCAGGCGGTTACGAAAGGGACTGGCGCGCGTGCGTTGCGGTCGATGCTCGAGCGCATCATGCTCGACATCATGTACGATGTGCCGAGCCGCGAGGACATCGCCGAGGTCACGATCAATCGCGCGGTGGTCGAGGGCAAAAAACTCCCGCTGGTTCGCAAGAAACAGGACAAAGACGCAGCCTAAAAGCCGAAGAAAACGCCGAACGTTCAACGTCCAACGTTCAACGCTGAATTCAGAAACATTTGGGCGTTGGACGTTGAGCGTTGGACGTTGGACGTTCCCTGTTGATGCGAACCGCTCTCATCAACACTGGTACCGAGCTTTTGCTGGGTGACGTTCAGAATACGCATCTGGCCTTCATCGCGCGCGAAATTCTTCCGCTGGGATTGCGCATCGACGAGCAGCGCACGGTTCCCGACGGCGTCGCCATTCGTGAAGCGCTCTTGGAATTATTTTCACGCGCCGAAATTGTTTTTGTCACCGGTGGGCTCGGACCAACGACTGATGACATGACGCGCGAGATCGTCGCTGAATTGCTTGGATTGAAATTAGAGCAAAATGCCGAACTGCTGGCTTGGCTTCAGCACAGACTTAAGACCCGGGGTTTCAAGTGGACTGCGCGCATCGCGCGTCAGGCTGATGTTCCGGCTGGCGCGCAAATTCTCCTAAATGAAAACGGAAGCGCCTCTGGGCTTTATTTTCGTGCGAACATCAATTCGCAAAGCAATTCGCCGCATCTTTTCCTTCTGCCGGGGCCGCCGCGCGAACTTCAGCCGATGTTTCGCAAATCGGTTATGTCGATCTTGCGGGCTATCGTAAAAAATCCCACCGCGCTCGACCGGCGAACTTACAGAATCGCTTGCGTGGGCGAGTCGATCATCGAAGAAGCAATCGGCGATAAAGTTCTCGCCGTTGAGGGAATTGAGCTTGGTTACTGCGCGCGGCCCGGGGAGGTCGATATTCGGATCATTGGCGAGCCCGACGAAGTAGCGCGCGCCGACGCGATTATTCGGGACGAGCTCGGATTCTCTATCTTCTCCACTAATAATGACACTCTCGAGGAAGTGCTGGTGAAGCTGTTGGCGGAGCGTAAGGAAACAATTGCGGTGGCTGAATCGTGCACGGGTGGATCACTCGCGCATCGACTGACAAACGTTCCGGGAGCGTCCGAAGTTTTCGTCGCCGGCTACGTCGCGTACGCAAATGCGGTCAAGATCGATATTTTGAACGTCGACCGAAAGCTGATCGAGACGCACGGCGCAGTTAGCGAGCCGATTGCGCGCGGAATGGCCGAGGGCGCGCGGGCACGTGCAAGATCGACATATGCACTCGCGACCACCGGCGTCGCTGGCCCAGGCGGCGGCTCGCCGGACAAGCCGGTGGGAACGGCTTATGTCGCGCTTGCTTCGCCGGATGAAGACTCCATCGTGAGGAGGTTATTTTTCCCAACCGATCGCGAAACCTTTAAAGACCTGGTAGCGCAAGCCGCTTTTGATCTACTCCGCAAAAAGTTGATCAGCGACCTGTAGGGGCGCGTGTCCTCACGCGCAGGTATGATTGAATTGCGGCTGAGGACAGCCGCCACTTCACGTGAGAGATTGTTAATGTTTTCAATAATCGCCCACATCGACCGGCGTCCCGATTTTGACATGGTCGTAAAATAATTTCGCGCCTTCCGCAGACTCGCGAATGCAGCCGTGCGAGGCGGGATATCCCGGTAGGATGCCGATGTGCATCCCGACGCCGTCGCCGGTAAGTCGCAGGAACCATTTCATTTCCGCGCCAACGAAATGCGTTCCACTGGGCGCAGAATCGATGCGTGCGCTCACGCCGGCACGCACGATTCGCCCTGAGCTGTCGCGAAAATCACCGTAGAGTGTGGAATGATGATTAGGATCTTTCTCCAGAACAGTGAAATGGCCGGTAGGCGAACTGTGGCCGTGCTTGCCGGACGATACCGGACCGTCGATCGCGATCTGCTCGCTTAACATCAAATAGGCACGCTGTTTTGGAATTGAGACGACGATGTGGACTTCATCGGATGTGGCTTGCTTGAGCAACGCCTGGTTGATTTTCAGCGGGTCCTGTTTACGAATGAGCTCGGCAGGTTTCCGCATCTGCGGCGCTGCGGACTGCGCATAGACAGATTCGGCGATAAGTGCGGCAACGACCGCCGATCCGATGCTTATCGATAAAATCCGCTTTACCAATCTCTGGCGTAACTGTTCACGCGATTAATCCAGCCTGGCAACCAGCGCGATTCATTTCGCTCGGGTGGGGAATTTTTTACGCGGCGAGTTAAAATCGCGCTCGCCGAGCGCGCGAATTCTTCAACTGCGCTGGAGCCGTTGCCGGTGCCGTGTATGTCTTCGAGCACCTGCAGCAAGCCCCAACCCTCGCCGCGATAACGCTCGGTATGCAATACGCCTTCACCTTTAAAATTCACATAATCGACGAGTGCATAACAGCCTTTCGCCGAACTCGACATGCGCTGGAATTGTTCCTGCACATGCACGCGATTGGACGGAGCTGTCTCCTCGAGCATCTTGGGGAGCGCATTCTGCAGCCGGTCGACGAGGAATTGCGCCTGAAGATCGACAGTATGCACGAGAAAATCTCGTAGCGCTTTTAACTCCGGTGAATTTTGCGCGCGCCGGAAGTCAGATTGCGATTGCCACGGGCAGGCTCTCGCATTCTGAAGCCACGATGGCACGTCTGCGCCACGATCCGAAACGAATTTCATTAGCTTGGGAAAACTTTCCTCAAACGGACCGCGCTTGCCCTCCGGATACCAAATAAAATGACCGATGCCGAGGGACGCAAAATCCTCGCCCGTATTCCACGACGTGAGACCTGACACCGTGCCGTTGCACTCGTTTTGCCAGATCCTTTTCGCAATCCGCAGCGCTTCCGCGTGCGATAATGTGATAGCCGAAAAAACCTGCGGCGAAATGGCGATGAACAGGATACAGGCAGGAAGCGACGCCAAAAAGCCGGCGCAATGCTTCTGTTTCCTTGACGGGTAAGCTTTATCCATTAGCGTCCATCTTTCTGCGCTGGTCATTTTAAAGCGCAAACGCATGGGGAATCCACTTATATGAAACGTTTTATTATTTCTTTCGCCCTGCTTTCGCTGGCGGGATCTGTTTTTGGGCAGGACAAGTCGACGCCGCTCAAAGATTCGAAGGACAAGGTCAGCTATAGCATCGGTCTGAATATCGGCTTCAATCTCAAAAAACAGAACGTCTCAATTAATCCTGATACTTTTGTTCTTGGCCTGAAAGACGCGCTTGCCGGCAAACCTCAGATGACCGACGAGCAAGTGAAAGAAACAATGACAGCATTTGAAAAAGAGATGATCGACAAGCAAAAAGCGGCGGGTGTGAAAAATGGGGCGGACGGTGAAAAATTCCTCGCCGAAAACAAAAAGAAAGAAGGCGTGAAGACAACGGCCAGCGGTTTGCAGTACAAGGTCGTCAAGGAAGGGACTGGCGCCCAGCCGAAAGAGAAGGACACGGTGATGGCAAACTATCGAGGAACGCTCATCGACGGAACAGAATTCGACAGCTCGTACACGCGCGGCCAGCCCGCTACCTTTCCAGTTTCCGGCGTGATCAAAGGATGGACGGAAGCGCTTCAGATGATGAAAGTGGGTTCGAAATATCAACTGTTCATTCCGGCGAAGCTCGCCTACGGAGAGCGGGCGATAGGTCCGGACATCGGCCCGAACTCGACTCTCATCTTCGAGGTCGAGTTACTCGATGTGAAACCGGCGGCTGGGACAAATCCGTCTTCATCTCCACAATAATTGTAGAGGCGCTCGCCGTGGTGAGCGCCTATTTGTAGGTTCGGTGCTTGAGACAAGCACTGCTACAACGCTTCCAAGATCGACAGTCAATCCGCGTCCCGTCACGGTCGCTTTCTATTCGACCCGCGGCGCATCGCCCCATAAATCCTCCAGACGATAGAACGCGCGCTTGTCTTGATGAAAAACGTGCACGACCACTTGCAGATAATCGAGCACGATCCACTGGCTGGCGGGGAACCCGTCAATCGCCACCGGTCGCACCGCCTGTTCGTCTTTTAGTCGCGTTTCAATTTCACTCGCGATCGCTTTCAGCTGCGGTTCGGACGTAGCCGAGCAGATCACAAAAAAATCGGTGAAGGTCGAGATCCCGCGTAGGTCCAGGATGACGATATTTTCTGCCTTTTTGTTCGAGGCAAGCTCAGCGCAGATTTTCGCTAGGTTTTCCGCGGTTATTTCACTGGCTCCCGGTAAAGATTATTCCGCCGAATGGTTTCTTCCACCTTTGGCGGTACGAGATAGTGAATCGATCGACCCGAGGCAATCCTGTTTCTGATGTCCGTGGCGGAGATGTCGATCTTGCGATGAATGACTTCATAAGGATGATTTGCTTGCGCCCCGGTGCGATCGAGCACAATAAAACGGACCATCTTTTGCAGCCGCTCGAAACAGTGCCAGCTTGCCAGCGCGGTCACGTTATCCTCGCCGATAAGATAAAAAATCTCCGAGCCGGCCTCGCGTTGCTGGATCTCTTCAACCGTGTCGATCGTGTAGGAGGGCGGCCCCCGGCGCAGCTCGGACTCGTCCACCGCAAACGCTGTTTCGCCTTCAATCGCCGCTCGTAACATCGACAATCGCAGTTCCGCGCTTGCCGCAGGAGAACCTTTGTGCGGCGAAGCTGCAGCCGGAACAAAGATCAATTGTTCCAAGCCCAGCTCTTCGCGCGCTTCGCGGGCCAGGATCAAATGCGCATAATGAACTGGATCGAATGTGCCGCCAAAAATCCCGATTTTTTTGCGCGTCATCATTCTGAACGGTGAGAAAGATCTCTCAAAAACGCTCCGGGAAAGATCGAGAGATGTTTGCTTCGCTCAACGTCACAGCCGCTTCGTCACCCGTTCAATTTCAGTAAAGAAGAAAGGCAGCTCGCGCCTGGCGAAAATTCGCCACGTTTTGTTTCCATCCGGCGACAATGCTTTCGGGCGAAACGCCGCGTTCGATTTGCGATCGAATCGAAGAGCTGCCATAAACCTTGAAGAAAATATCGAGCTTGCTCCGGCTGGTTCGTCGAAATAGGGCGGAACCGGAGCTGCGATTTAGTTCGGCAAGCATGTAAACTCCCAATGCGGTCAGGTCCGCGGGCGCTTTCGGATCGATCCGCAGCAGGCTGCCCTGCTGAGGTCCGCGTTGAAATTCCTGAAAGACCACGCCGGGCATGTCAAGGGACTGCAAATAGCTGGTAAATCTCTCAGAGTTCAACCACTTCGCCGAAATCATCTCAAATGGCGCATAACCGCCGATGCCCGTCTCCGGCCCGCTCAGCTCGCCTACCATTCCTGTGGCCACATAGTAAAAAGGTGAGCTTCCGCGCGGAATGTTTGGCGACGTTGGAATCCAGCGCAGTCCAGTGTCGGCCCAGGTAAGGCTGCGCGTCCAGCCGCGCATCGGCACTACCGTCAAATTGCAACGACCACCAGCCCAGCCCTTCGCGTTAATCATCTGCGCGAGCTCGCCCACAGTCATTCCATGCACGTAGGGAATCGGAAACTGGCTAACGAAAGAAATCCACGGACGCTCTACTGTCGGGCCTTCTACGCGCAGGCCGCCGAGCGGATTTGGCCGGTCGAGCACGACGAACTCGATATGGTTTTCGGCCGCGGCTTCCATGCATTTCGCCATCGTGCTGATGTAAGTGTAAGATCGACAACCGATGTCCTGGATGTCGAATGCGAGAACGTCCACGCCGTGCAACATCGACGGGGTCGGTTTTCGCGTCGGGCCGTAAAGCGAGTAGGCAGTCAAACCGGTCACGGGATCGCGACGCGACTTCACGTAGCGGCCCGCCTTCTCCTTGCCGTCGAGTCCATGCTCTGGCGTGTAGAGCGCGACGAGATTGCAATGTTCACGCAACAGAACGCGCGTCCGGTTGCCATGCGAATCGATACTGGTCTGGTTCGTGATTAACCCGACGCTCTTGCCGTGGAGTATTGCGTAATTGCTTTGTTCGAGAACATCGATGCCGAGTTCGACCGCAGCGTCGATCGTCGAGGCAACCGCCAAGAACGCGATTGCGACAGCAATTTGTCTTTTGTTGCCCCTCCCAACCATCGAATTTAGCGTGAAATTATGAAGAGTAATTCGCTCGGTCAAATGATCCTTACGGGCGTGCCGGGCAAAGAGCTCGACGCCGAAACTGAGAAATTGTTTCGGCGAGTAGAACCTGGCGGTTTCATTCTGTTCGCCCGCAATATCGAGAGTCCGGCGCAATTGCGCAAACTGATCGACGATCTGCGGGGCTTAAGCAAGACCGAACCGATCATCACCATCGACCAGGAAGGCGGCCGCGTCTCGCGACTGCGTTTGATCGGCAACGAACCGCCCAATGCCGAGCAACTGCGTGACAAGAACGATGTCGATCTTGTCCGTCGGCACGGCGATATCACCGGACGCTTGCTGCGACTCTTTGGATTCAACCTCGATCTTTGTCCGGTGCTCGACATTTCATTTAATGACGACGCAGACAATTCGCTGCGTGGCCGTTGTTATGGAAAGACGGTTGAGCAAGTGGTGCAGAATGCCAGCGCGTTCAACGGCGCCATGCGCAAACAGGGGATCGCGAGCTGCGGCAAACATTTTCCCGGTTATTCCGCCGCGACTGTCGATGCTCATCATGATCTTCCGAAGATCAATCGCACTGGGGCGGAGTTGGATAAGGAGGAACTCGCCGTCTTCCGGCAATTTACAGGTAGGGACGACTCGGAGCCTGCACTGAGTAGGGCCGAAGTGAGTCGTCCGACGAACTGCGTCGATAGCATGATGACTTGCCACGGCTGGTACCCAGTTTTTGAGCCAAAAAAAACTCCCGCCACGTTATCGCGCCGCATCGTGACCGGATTACTCCGCGAAGAACTTAGCTTCGATGGTTTGATTATGACCGATGACCTGGATATGGGCGCGATCCTGAATGAGTACGGTCTCGAAGAAACAATTCGGCTCGCAATCGGAGCGGGAAATGATCTAGCCATGATCTGCCATCGTATTCCCGAGATCGAACAGGTTCATCGGATCCTTGGCAATTTGCCACGCGACCAGATTGAGCGCTCGCTCGCAGGTGTCGCGCGGTTCAAGAAAAAACTTGCGCCGCCCCACGAATTTTCCGAAGTGTTCTTTCGCAAGATCGACAGTGAAATCTGGGACCTGCGTGTCGCCACGCTTGGCGCAGAACGCGCCGCGCAACGCAGTCCCGAAGACGGCAAACGCTCGCCCGTCGAGATGTATTGAAATGTGACATGGACTAGGGCACACCGGTCGATTCGCTTTTCAAAACGATCTGAAATTTCTTCGAGGCAGTCTCAGTCAACTTATCTAAAAGCTCTTTCAACTGCTGAGCTGTGATCGGCTTCGATAAGACCGCTATCGCGCCGGAATAAGCCGGGGACAAATCCATTGCGGAAGCGATCCCCGAAAGGAAAACGACGCGAGCGGCCGGATCGTGACTGAGGATGTTGCGGCAGGCCGTGAGACCGTTCAGCTTCTCCATGTCGAAATCCATCAGCACGACGTCAGGTTTGTTCTTTTGATACGATCGGATTGCCTCCAGGCCTGAGGACACGACGTCCACGACCTCGTGCTGGCAAACGCCGACAAGCTGGGCTAATAACCTGGCAAAGAGTTTGTCGTCATCAACGATTAACACGCGCATATACCACCGGATATCGTTCCAGCAAGTGTAGCCAATTCCATGCCTGAATGACGCATTTTTGCCTCAAACCGAAATCAGCTCAGATTCCGGCGCAAGTAGTTCAGGGTGCGCGCGATTTGGGGGCAACTTGGGGTCAAATCTAAACATTTGACATTCACTTCTCCAAGTTGGAACGCGGAAACACTGGAAACCTGACAACAGATGTTGAGTTGTCGATGCGTTAAGAGGGGAACCAGAGCATCTTGACCCCTCGGGCGATTTCACACTATCCTCCGCTCTCGTTGGTCGGCCAGGAACGGTCGACCGCCCAGGTTTAGAACGAACCCGATCATGCGGAGAATTATTTCGTGAGCGCCAGCGAACAAACACGGAAAGAACTTACCGTTCGCGGCCTGATTGTCGGCATCATCATCACGTTGGTGTTCACCGCGGCGAATGTGTACTTCGGCCTCAAGGCCGGTCTCACCTTTTCCACATCAATTCCC
>QHPX01000128.1 GCA_003219195.1 Verrucomicrobiota bacterium | reverse complement strand
GCCAACCTAACGCCCCGAGATGCTCGGGGCTGGCGGGGTATCCGCTCCATGACTGGAGCTTCGAGAGTGCGTGGACAGCGGTCAGTTGAGACATTGACAGGAAGCGTAGATCGGCACGTGACAAAAGGCCGGCGAGGATGGAGTCTGGCAAACGCGCGGAAGGATAGCATGGAAGTAGGGTTTGGCTAAGCGTTTTGCAGTGAATGGTCGAAAATGAGGGTCGAACGGCAATTGGGGGGGTCGAAATGCGAAACAGGAATCAAGCTAGAACTCAGAGAGTAGGACCGATGGTTTGACGGCCCCGATAGTGGGGGACTTCGTATCAAGACTTATCGTCCGGCTTGTTCCTCATACCGGGGTCACCCGGCAATGTGACAATCCCGAGGCGCATGGCATAGTGAATAAGCTCGGCCAGGGAGTGGAGGTCAAGTTTGAGCATGATCTTAGATCGGTGTGTTTCAACAGTCCTGACTGTGATTCCCAGCCGTGCCGCGATCTCCTTATTCGACTTCCCCTCGGCCAAGAGGCGGATGATCTCGATCTCGCGAGGTGTTGTTCGCGTACTTCTCCTTCCCTGTTGTTGGTGCTCGCTTCTTGTCTTAAGGAATCCATCCAGCACGATTTCGGAGACTTTGGGCGTTAGGAAACGCTTGCCTTCAGCAACAGCTCTTACAGCTTTCGGAAGAGAGTCGGTGAGATCGGATTTCAAAATGTACCCGTGAGCTCCTGCATGCAAAGCGCACTGAACCATCTGGTCTGACTCGTGCATCGTGAGCACAAGAATTTTAGTGTCCGGAAGTGACTCGCGGATTTGACGAGCTACTTCGACTCCATCCAGTTCGGGCATGCTTACATCAAGTATGACGACGTTTGGTTTCAGTTTTATTGCCTTTTGTATCGTCTCCCGACCATTTGCGGCGTCGCCCACGACTCTCCAATCTCGTCTGGCGTGGAGCACCGCGCGAGCACCACGTCGCACCAACCCATGGTCGTCAGCTATCAGAATGCGGAGTTTTTTCACTGTTCTTCTGGGAGAGATATCGCCCCTCGTACCGTTGTACCGTGAGTGCTGGAAACAACTTCAAGCCGTCCGCCGATCAGCTTCATTCGCTCCTGCATGCTGCGGATGCCTACACCAAATTCGAAGCGTGTGTCTCCTTTTCCTCTCGGTACACTGGGAGAGGGTCCACGGCCAAGGTCGCTAATTTCGAGAGTTAGATTCGAGTTGCGATGAATTCGTATCTTGGCTTGCTGACTTCCCGAATGTCGATGGATGTTGGTAAGTGCCTCTTGCACTATCCGAAATAGCGCTAATTCGACATCCTGTGGCATCCTTCCGACACACGGTGACAGCTCCAATTCCACATGGATTCCGCTTCGCTGCGTGAAGCCTTTCACATAGCCACGAATCGCGTCCCCTAATCCGGCTTGCTCCAGCATGGGTGGGTGCAACAGGTAAGAGAGCGTGCGGACCTCCCCGATGCACTTGTCCGCCAGATCTCTACACTTGGAAAGAAGCCTACGTAGTTTTCGCTCAGCCACAGGCATTGAACTGCGGAGTTGGCCAAGCATCGTTGCCAATGCGACAAGGTCTTGACCCATAGAGTCATGCAACTCACGGGCGATATTCCGTCGCTCTTCGTCCTGCAAGCGCAAGAGTTGTCCAGAGAGGCGTCGGAGTTCCTCTTCCGCCTGTTTTCGATCTTCAATGTCGGTGTTCGTCCCATACCACCTTACAATGCGTCCGTCCGCATTCCGCAACGGTACGCCACGCGCTAAGAACCAGCGGTAAGCCCCGTCGGCTGAGCGATGGCGCTCTTCTTGCTCGTAGAGTGTCCCCTTTGTGACTGACTCGTGCCAGGCATTTAGAACCCGCTCCCGGTCGCCTGGATGAAGCATGCGCTGCCAGCCGTCGCCTTGTAATTCTTCGAGCCCTAAGCCAATGTAGGAGCGCCAGCGCTCGTTACAATAGTCTAGTGTGCCGTCGGGGGGGCCGCTCCAAATCTGCTGCGGAATCGCATCGAGTAGTGTACGCGACTCGCTTTCCGCCCGTTTGCGGTCCTCAATATCGATCGCGATTCCGTACCACTTAAATAAATTTCTCTGCTCATCGCGTAGAGGCGCCGTTCGAACCAGGAACCAACGGTATTCTCCGTCAGCCCGTTGCAGGCGCATTTCATCTTCCGAGGGTTGCCCAGCGGCCATATCCGCGAGCCACTTTTCCATGACACGTGGAAGATCCTGGGGATGAACTGGCCGCGTTGGCTCTTCAATTTCCTCCTCCAAAGTAAGCCCTGTATAGTCCAGCCAGCGCTGATTGACAAAATCGATGGTGCCATTGGGTCGAAGGGTCCATACCATCGTGGGAAGCGTGTCGATGATGAGCCGGACGCGATCCTCGGCCTTTTTCATCTCTTCGATATCGGTGGTCATTCCATACCAATTGGCAATATTTCCTCTTTCGTCTATCAAAGGGACGGCGCGAATTAGGAACCGCCGATACTGCCCCATCCCGTTCTCTAAGGAAAGGCCTGTGTATTCCCGAAAATGCTTGTTGAGGAAATCAGCCGAGCCATCTGGCAATTTGCGCCAGACGATTGTGGGAATCGTGTCAATGATGAGCCGTAGGCGCTCTTGGATGGTATCCGATGCTTTGTTAGTACCGATGTTGCGGGTTTCAGACGCGGTATGGCTCATCGTGCCTCTTCCAGAGTACCCTCCTCCAGACGGTGCCCGAGGTGCACATCGGCCTGTCGGGGCAATTGGGAGATATGAGTCGATTCCTGCAGCGACCAGCATAACTTAAGTAAGCAACAGCTATTATACCAGAACTCACGTACGTAGTATGCCCATCGCCAATAGACCAACTGCTGAGGTGGCTGCGTCGTGAATTCCACTAGGCATTTCACGGTCTTGAATAGCCATCCCTCTTTAGTAAAACATCTCGCTAGCTATCTTGTGAGAAGGCTAGAAACGATGGAAGGTCACGCGAACCTCTCTCGCGCGGCGTTGTCGAGCCACGATTTTGGCGCGCTTATCGGTCAATCCGCTCCGATGTACCTTCTCTACGAGCTGATCGGAAAGGTCAGCCAGAGCACTTCCCCGGTTCTGGTCATTGGAGATACCGGAACAGGAAAAGAGCTGGTGGTACGGGCCATACATTCTGGGGGATTGCGCCGTGAGAAGGCGCTTGTTCCCGTTGATTGTTCGGCATTGACTCCCACTTTGGTGGAGTCCGAACTGTTCGGACATGTCAAGGGCGCCTTCACGGGTGCGGACCACTCGAAGCGGGGTCTTCTCCAGGCCGCTAACGAGGGGACGATCTTTCTAGATGAGATTGGGGAGCTCCCCATGTTCTTGCAGGCCAAATTGTTACGAGCTCTGCAAGAAAAAGAGGTAAGGCCTGTCGGCTCCACGGAACAAATTCAAATTGACGTGCGGGTCATCGCCGCAACTAATCGAGACCTCGAAGCGGGAGTCCGGGCAGGGACGTTTCGCCAGGACCTATATTTCCGGTTGAACGTTGTGCAAATCAGGCTGCCGGCGCTGCGCGAACGTAAGGTCGACATCCCCCTATTGGTCGCCCATTTTCTTGACAAATTCTCCGACCCGCTGCAGCCCGTCCGTGCGATCTCAGATGACGCGCTGCGGAGATTGATGGCCTACGATTGGCCAGGCAATGTCCGCGAATTGGAAAACGCCATCGAATGTGCTTTGACCTTGAGTTCTGACAGTGTTCTCACAGCAGATGACCTGGCTTCGGTCCCCTATCGTACATCGGCCCCGAATGCTCCCCATAGCAACGAGCTCGTCCCTCTGGAAGAACTCGAGCGACGCGCCATCGCAAATTCTCTGCGAGAAACCGGAGGAAATAAGCACGCCGCCGCACGCCTGTTAGGCATTGGCAAAACTACGCTCTACCGCAAGCTCAAAGGCTATGCCCGCGATTCATAGCCCCAACCGCTGCTCACATCTGAGGAGCACCTCACTATGGAATGTTTTTTGATCTGCACAAATGCCAAGTGCCGCATGATTGTCGACCTTGGAGAAGGTGGTCAAGTGCTGGAGCGTTCTAAGCTGGTGATCGACGAGTGCCCAGAATGCGGCCACCCATGGTCAAGCCAGTGCCCGTTCTGCGGCTGCCCGCTAGAGGTCACGGGGCGGGGCAATCTTTCTCATTGCTTACATTGCAAAAAAATTCTGCGACCGGCGGCGACTTAACGCTGGGCTCTTTCCCCGTGCGATTCACACAGTCTGCCTTTTCGATACGTAATTCCCGAAATGGACATGCTTCTGTTCCGTTCTGGTTAGCCCCGCCGATTCAAACACCACTAAATCCTTTGTGTTAAGTAGCCACTCACCGTGGAGAAGAGCGTGCAAAACATTAGAACCGACTCTTTGAAAGTCTTTGTGGTGTCTGATGATTTTGCGCGGGACCGCTCGAATCTTAATCGCATGTTCGTGCGTTTCACACATTGCAGCGGCCCAAACAGCCCTCCCAAGTTCGACAATCCCGCCTCCATCGCCTGCTGGACATGCGCGAGATTTTAGCGAAATCGTCGTTCCTATTAATTCGGTGAAGTTCACTCCCTCGATAAAGCTTGGAGTCACCGGAAAGCTTGGACCCAACCTCGGGATAGATGCTGACTTCGGTACAGGCTTTTGTCTGGATGATGAGTGCAGCTTCATCATAACCAATTATCACGTAGCTATGATGGCGCGGCCTGGCAAGGTCAAACGCGACAAAATTATCAAGCGATATTTTGCCACGGGTCCGCAGGATGAAGGCGCTACCGTGACCAATGTGGGGAACGGGGGCGTGCTTCCTTATGTTACGAAACGAGACCTAGCCATGTTTGAGTTACGGCACCCGCTTCCCCATCATCATGGTCTTACTTTCAGTCTCGATGAGCCGCAGGTTGGCCAGGAAGTGGACATCTACGGTTTCCCTCACGCTTTCCCTCGTACTCGCCAACTGACCCGATTTCGCGCCACGTTCAAGGCCCCGACGACATCAGGCATGCTCGCCTTTGACTACGAATTTCCCATCGCTGATTCAAGTCGCATGAAGGGCGCGAGCGGTGGCATCGTCGTTGATAGGAAGACCGAAAAGATTCTAGGTATCCTGAGCGAGACAAATGCAACGGCGGCAGTGGCTGTGCCGGTTCAAGCGCTGATCGACTTCGTGAGCAAAGTACAACCCTTCCTAGCACAGAGAATATTCCCCACGAGGAAAGTCTTGTCAGTCTCGGCAGACCTTTACCCAAAATTCGCGCCGCCCCCTGACTACAATCCAAAATTTATACCGGGCGTTGCTTTTGGGCTGCAGCGCCGACCGGAGGAGCCCCCCGAAGTCAAGGTCTTACGGGACAAAGCCCAAGTGCTAGCAGACAGTATCCGTAACTATATCGCTGTGCAGAGTTTTGAATGGGGCTCGGGAGACAATGAGGAGTCTGTTGCTGAGGCAGAATTTCAAGTCCGAGTCGTGGATGGCGTTCAAGTATTCCGAAGGTATCCTGACGGCAAGAAGGAGTACGAGGAGATACCTAACCCTCGCTGGGGTAGTTGGATACTCCCCTCTGACGACTGGTCGAAGCTGCCTAAGATGGTTGGAACAGAGTTCCGACTAAAAGTTCGACAAGCTGCCGATGTAGTCGTGAACGAGCGACGTATGAAGGTATTTCAGTATTACGCTAGCATCGAGGATAACTTGTGCCCTTTTGCACCCGTTGACAATTACGGTTTCTTCGCAATCAGTAAAACCGTCGCAGTCGCATGTTACGGGGAAGTTTGGACGGACGAAGATACAAACATAATCCGAATATCGCAGAGTTTGGAGCTTTCTGACAAATTGAAGGCATATCGAGGATGGGAGGACTGTCACGTTGTCGTTACCTACGGTTGGCTCAGAATAGCGAGTGAGCCTCAGCTCGTTCCTCTGACCATTTATACAGAGGCTCGCTACAAGAAGAAAGAAATCTACTGGTGTCGCGGGCAGTTCACGGATTACCAAAGATTTGGCAGCGAAGTGAAGATCATAGCGAACGGTGTACAGAGCCCGCCACCGTAAGTCCCTTTGTAGTGACGCGCGTTGCCTGGTCGTTGGTAACGTTGGTGATCTGGGAGCGTCAGGGCGAGGCTGAGAGCGAAAGAACAAAGCCAAGTACTACCGATTTCGGCGAGAACCTGGAGGCTGAAATTGGCCGTCCCGCAAAACCGTCCGGGACGCAAAGAGCGCGCCAGGGAGGGTGAGGCGACGCGCGGAAAAATAAAGCAGAACGCTGTAGCGGACAATCGAGGGGATTCACTATATTCAGATCAGGTAAATTGTTGAGGTGAGTACCACTAAGGGAGTACTAAGGTAACGGAAAGGGTCGCAGCGTTGGAAGAGTGAAAAGAGAAGGCAACTCCAAGACCCAGGTTCAAACAACAAACCTGGGCACCCTCCGTGTTGGGTTGGTTTGGAAGTGTGTGACGGTTTTCGCGTTCAGTTGAATTGGAAGGATTTGGGACTCGTCGTCTGGGCCACGCGTCCCCGTTCCACTTGCCCGTCACTCGCCAAGGGCGACAGGCAAGAATGCCTGTCCTACACCAAGTTGCTGAGCTAAGCGAAGAGCGACAGGCAGGAATGCCTGTCCTACACCAACTTGCTGAGAAGCTAGCTGCGGTCAGGGTTTGCGATTATTGAACAGGTCCGCCAGACGCTTGTGGATACGCTCGACGGCTTGAAAGAATTCTTCCAATCCCGAGGTTTCGGTGGTCACTTCCTGGGCGGCTAAGTCCGCGGATATGGCGTTGCTGAGCTGAGTGGCGCGGCGGATGCGTTCCGAGGTAATCAGCGCGAGTATAGTGTGCGGGTCTCGCTGACGCAATTGGCGCTCCTGCCACTCCTCGGCGGCCCAGGCGGTCTTGCGGACATAATCGACGGCGTCACGAAACTCCCTTAGGATGCGCGAATCCAAGTTGCCCGACTGCATCGCGCGGTTGAGCCGGACGAGCTCGGCGCTCGTTTTCTTCAGGCGGAAATTGACGCCCCAGAAAGTTTCACTCGGAATCAAAAGCTCGACCGCCACGCCGAGAACGCGGCCTTCCGCGGAACGGCGGGTGCCTACAACCCGCGCGCGAAACGATTCGCCCGAAAGGAGGTTGGTCAGATCAAGGTGGCTGCCAACGCTGGGATAAACCTTCATCTCCAAAAGGCCGCCTTGAGCGTTTACCTCGACGGCGTTGGCTGTTTCTTTGATGTTCTTGCCGCTAGCCTCTTGCCACTTGGCCTCAACGGGAACAATGACGGGAAAGCGGATGCCTCGCCGCTTCTCGGTTTGCGAATTCGGCGCGGTTTCAGTCATCTCGTCCGTCCGGAGGGACACTTACAGTCGCTAAGGGGAACGCCCACGCGAAAGCGGGATTCAGATGCAGGTGTGCGCGTGAAAAGTCTCCGCCCGGGTACCTCGAGTTAGAAGGCGTGAGCAATGTTTGAGGGTTTTATACGCGGGCCGGAATGGAACGTCGACTAGGTAAAAATAGGAATTCCGGCTAAAGCGAATTGCGGAGAATAGCGGGTGAAAGCGCCAACCATCGTGAGATCTTTCTTTGCCAAGGTTGTATTCGTTCGCAAATGCCACTAGATTTTAGTTGTGTTTCAGGAGGATGCGCAGGTGCTTCGCGGCGCGCTCGGTGTCCTCGCGAAATTGGGTGACATCGCGGCGGAAGGATTGCGACCATCCGTGAAGCCGGCCATAAAAGGGATAGAACAAAATG
>QHPX01000127.1 GCA_003219195.1 Verrucomicrobiota bacterium | reverse complement strand
AGCAGCAGCCTGTGCTCCTGCCGCTGACCATCGGCATCGCCGTAGCGGGCTTCCTCATGCTGCTCTGGGGATTTGCCCTCACCGCCGCCAAGCTCGGTCGTCCGATGACCCGAGAGGAGTTCGAACAGTTGAGTTCCCGTACGCAGATCCTGAGTCCGGGCAAGCGATTCTCGAAGGCTCGCTTCTGGGGCAAGCACAAGGGCGTGGTGGTCCCCGAGATGGAATGGCGCTTTCAAGACATGAAGGCCGCGTGGCGCACCGGTACGTGGTGGGCTGATCCAGTCGTGCGCCGGAAGTACCTCATCACGAGCGGCGGGACCACCTGTATTCTCAGCTTCTTTGCGCTCCTCGTCGTCGCAGTCGGCCCGCCCTCGGTCAAGCTCATCCTCGGCTGCGCGTTACTCTATGCGTCGGTCCGACTCACCTGGGGTTTCTGGCGAGCCTGATCTGAGGAACTGAGTTTCGTGCTGAAAGCCTCCAAGATTCTATCTTTCTTCGGCCTCGCCGGTCATGGGGACGAAGGCGACGGGCAGGAGCGTGGTGCGCTCATAGCCCAAGTGGGTGCGGTGGATCAGCAGCAGGCTCTGGGAAAACTTCTTGCCCACGGGAAGTTGGTACACCATTGCGTTTAAGGATTCCCTTTCAATTGCAAAGACTTAATCCAACCTGAATTCAGCAACAGTATTCACGGGGAATCTTCCTTGCTGAAATCAGGTCTTTCCACCAACGGTTATCCATGATTTGCCCGATTAACGTTTAAGTTTCTTTAGGAAAGATGGCAGATGTCTCAACTAGCTCCGGGGCCTGACAGGATTCCCAGGGAAAAGTAGGACTTTATACAGGGAGATCCACAATGAGTACTTGGTTTGCAATTTTAGAATTGCCATTTCTTTTGTTAGCCACCGCCTTTGGCTTTCTGACAGCGAGAGCGGTCAAGAGCAGCAGCATCTGGCGAGGGATGACCTTTATTGCCTTGGGGTCCCTACTGATGGCTGTTGGCCACATCATTATGATGGCAGATCAATTATTGAAGGAGCACCTCCTGACTGAGTTTTTGGGAAATGTTGGTGGAGCATGGGCATGGCTGGTGGCGTTATGTACAAGTTGGCTCTTTTACGGACTGGGCTTCTTCTGGATCTACGAGGCCCTACCCCAAAAGGAAACAGAGCTTCGGCTTGTGGCGAGAAGTCATGAGCGAACAGTAGACGCATTGCATCATTCGGAATACCTTTACCGCAGTCTCGTCGAGGCCGTGCGGGATGTCATTTACACACTCTCGCCTGATGGCATGATCACTTCACTGAACCCGGCATTTGAATTGCATACAGGCTGGTCGCGCGCTGAATGGATCGGACAGCCATATGCTCCAATCGTACATCCTGAAGACTTGCCACTCGCAATGGAACGATTCCGGCAGGTCTTGGCAGGCGAGAGTCTTCCCTGCTTCACACTGAGGATCCGTGAAAAAACTGGCGGTTATTGGGTCGGTGAATTTGTCCAAACATCTCAGCTCCGCAACGGAGAAGTTGTCGGTGTTCTCGGTGTATGCCGTGACGTGACGGAGCGTATTATGGCAGAGGAGGCACTACGAAGAGCTCATGATGAACTGGAACGGCGGGTGCAGGAACGTACCGCCGAGCTCGAAGAAGCCAACAGAGCCTTGAAAGTTGAAATCGAGGAGCGCCAGCGCATAGAGGAAGCATTGCGCCGAAGCGAAGAACGGTTTCGCAAGGTTTTTGAAGGCGCGCCGATCGGGATATCAATTACCGACCACAGCTATCACCTTGTAATGGTGAACCGTGCGTTCTCTACGATGCTTGGCTACACCCAGGAAGAGCTCACCACGAAGACGTTTCTAGACATCACTCATCCCGACGACGTCGCTCTGAGCGTGCGAGGGGCCGAGGAAGTGTTCGGGGGCCCGGGACGAGTCGGCTTCGAGAAACGTTACGTCAAGAAGACCGGAGAAGTCCTGCTGGCTCGGCTGACAGTGAGCCCTCTTCATGGTAATGACGGGAAAATCCATTGGTTGGTGGCCCTGATCGAAGACATTACCGAACACAAGCAGGCTGAAGAGGCATTGAGGGAGAGTAATGAACGATTCCGATCCATTACACAATCAGCTCACGACGCCATCATCGTGGCTGACCAGCAGGGGCATATTCAGTCATGGAACCGGGGCGCTCAACTCATGTTTGGCTATACGGAAACGGAAGTGCTGAATCAGCCGCTGACCCTATTGATGCCAACCCACTACCACGAGGCGCATAGCCGGGCCATCGCACGAGTGACGCGCACCGGGGAATCGCGCTTGGTCGGACAAACAATCGAGCTGATGGGTCTGCGCAAAGACGGGACGGAATTCCCGCTGGAGCTGTCACTGGCAATGTGGTGGTCAAAAACCGGCACGTTCTTTAGTGGCATCATTCGCGAGCTCACGGAGCGCAAGCGAAACGAGCAAGCCCGAGCACGCCTGGCAGCGATGGTGTTCGAAGAGGAGGAGCGTCGTCGCTTGGCGCGTGAACTGCATGATCAGATCGGCCAATTGCTGACTGCCTTGAAGCTGACGCTGGAAGCCGCGGGCCGTCAGCCAGATGTCACGTCGGGGGGCAAGCTAGAGATCGCACAACGCTCAGTTGAAGAGCTGATAAGGCGGGTTCATGATATGTCGCTCGATCTGCGACCGCCGATGTTGGACGATCTGGGGTTGCTGCCCGCTCTCTTGTGGCTTTTCCAGAGATGCGCCGACCAAACCAATGTTCAAGTAACCTTTCAGCACACCGGAATAGAGCGACGTTTCGAGCAGGAAGTGGAGACAGCGGCGTATCGCATTGTCCAAGAAGCGTTGACCAACGTCGCCCGTCATGCAAGGGCCACTAGTGCGATGGTCCGCGTGTGGGCTGATAGTTCACTCTGGGTACAGATCGAGGACAAGGGGATCGGGTTTGACTTGAACGCCAAGGCGGGTACTACTTTGGGGTTGACTGGAATGCAGGAACGGGCGCGTGGGCTTGGAGGTGACTTGACGGTGGAGTCTGCGCCTGGCCGCAGCACCAGGGTTACGGCTGAGCTGCCACTCGAACGTCGGGTCAAACAATGGAAATTGGAGGAAGTATGAGCATCAATATTCTCTTAGCAGATGACCATCACCTTGTCCGCCAAGGCCTGCGGGTCTTGTTGGAAGGGGAATCTGATTTCATGGTTGTCGGCGAAGCTGCTGACGCGACAGAAGCGGTGCAACAGGGTGAGCGCTTGCGGCCGGATGTGATCCTGCTCGATCTCATGATGCCAGGCATTCACGGCCTCGCTGCTCTGCGTCAAGTGGCGAAGTGCGCGCCCCCAATCAACGTCATTATCTTGTCCATGTACAGTAATGAGGCGTATGTGTGCGAGGCGCTGAGAGATGGTGCCGCAGGCTACGTGCTCAAAAGCTCACGTGCCGATGAATTGGTCTTGGCAGTGCGTGAAGTCATGGCTGGCCGGCGCTATCTGAGTCCCCCGCTCACCGAAAAGGTTGTCGAGGCGTACCGGCAGAGTACGGGTGGCGTCGTACTGGAGCCGTATGACACCCTCACGGCACGGGAGCGGGAAGTCCTGTATTTGGTCAGTCAGGGCCTGGGTAATGCTGGGATTGCAGACAGGCTTTTCATCAGCGTACGGACGGTTGAGACCCACCGAGCGAATCTG
>QHPX01000126.1 GCA_003219195.1 Verrucomicrobiota bacterium | reverse complement strand
GTCACAGTTTTGACTCAGCTCTCTCGCGCTCATGACACATTCGCCGAACGCGCGTGCTACGGTTTGACCTGAGGCCAATCGCAAGCCCGCCCCACGGAGCAAGGTACGCACGGCCAGCTGAGCCGGATTCTTCGCGATGCGAAAATGGGGACATGCAACCTCGGGAGTGCCGATCAAATCCGCCGGCAATTCATGAAACGGTTCCGATAGTCGCGTATCAATCGGCCGGCTCGTCAGCGCGCCCTCCGGACTGGCGCCTTGAAAAAAAAATCCCCATTTGATTTCCAGTTTATCGTCGAGCGCACCGCGGTCCGGCGTCCGTCCGAAAATTTTCGGGAAACGCATCTCCTGCCCAAAGGAAAAAAGATAATTCGGGCGCACCATCGCGTGTCCGAAACGCATGGCTGCCGCGGAGAACTCGATCGGAATAGAAAAAGTGTCCCAGCGTATCGTCGATCGACTCTCTCCAAACACTTTTTTGTAAACTTTCGGGTCGAGAAGGGTCTGGAGATAATCTCTGCACACCAGCCATTGAAACTGCCATTGTGTTTGCAGCCGGGCGCGGTCGAAAAGCGCCTTTTCCTCAGCGATCTCACCCCGGAATTGCTCCACCGCAAAATTGTGGAGCCGGGCAAAGACTGCCGTCATCTGCCGCAGAATCAAGTTTTCCGCGCCTCGATCGTCGGCTAAAACTCTCCCTCCATCTGCGCCAACGCAAATGTCGAAGGACCTTCCACCAGGCCGCGACAATCCAACCTTAAGCCGCACCCGGTCCTCTTCGTAGAGCTCGCCCGAACTTTCGGGGCCGTCGCCGTACAACACGCCAAGGTCGAGCTTCGGTGTTTGTAAATTCTCCAACTCCTCCGGCTCTTTTCGCCACGCCTCATCGACGGAACTAACGTCTTTGGTTAAATCGTGCGCGACGAATTGACCAAAATATGTGTAACCGCAATCCACCAGGATCTCTGGGCGGTCGTCGGAAACGCGTGAACCGTCATCGATCATCGCGCTGCCGAGTGCCATAAGCGCCTCGCGATAGCGATCCTGATCGGCCGGAAGTCGCGACGGCGCGAAAAGACGGCAGTAATGATTGGCCGCCGATTCGCGAAACGGTTTTAGACAATAACCCACTTCACCGGCGTCTACGGGATCTGCGCGGTGAAGTTTTCGAAAAAGCCTAAAAAATTATCGATTTGGCCAGACGCCGATGGCGAGGCCCGGAGCTTCCAACGTCAGATCAGCCGACGCGAAAGCGAACGTCGCGAATTACTTTTGCGCCGAAACGCCGTTTCAACTTTCGCAAGATGTCGATCTTCGAAACCTGCTCGAGTTCGTAATGCAAGGCCGGCTGGAGCACACGGACATAAAGAATGCCTTCTCGCAAGACGACCGGCGACGAATGGGCCGCGATAAAATCGCCGACAATCTTGCTCCAGGCATCGATGACTTCTGTTTCGTGCAGACGTTCCTTCAGGCCGAGCCGTTGCATGACCTTTGGAAGCAACTCGGCAGTCGCCTGCCAGCGATCCGGGCGAGATTTGTTTTCCGGAAGACCGCGCCATTCGGCAATTGTGGAGGCTCGAAGTGCGGCGTTCATTTTGACTCTAGCGGCGCTCTGTGAGCGTCGCACCATTGTGGGTAATTTCCGTCAAACGGCGGTCATAGACCGCCGCTACAAAGAATGATCCTAGTACTTCCGCCGCATGTTGCTGGGAAGAATATTCAATTCAGTGCGATATTTCGCGACTGTGCGGCGTGCGATCGGGATTCCGCGCTGGCTCAAAATCTCGACAATCTCCTTGTCGCTCAACGGCGAATTGCCCTCTTCGCTTTTCACCAGGTCCAGAATCCCTTCTTTGACGCTGGTATTGCTCATCGATTCACCGGTGGCGGTCTGATAACCAGGCGTGAAGAAATATTTCATCTCAAACACGCCCTGCGGCGTGGAGATGTATTTCCCCGAGATCGCGCGGCTAACCGTGGTCTCGTGCACGCCCACCGCGTCGGCGATTTGCACCATGGTCATCGGCTTCAAATGGGCCGACCCGTGCTCGAAAAAATCGCGCTGCCGCTTCACGATCTGGTGCGCGATATTGGAAATCGTTTGCTGGCGCTGGTGGATCGACTTGATCAAAAATTTTCCGCTCCGGATTTTATCGCGAATGTAATCTTTGACTTCGTTGCCATTGCCATCCTGCGCCATGATGTCTTTGTAAGTGTTGCTGATGCGCAAGTGTGGGATTTGCTCGCCGTTTAATATGACCTGGTAATCTCCGTTCACTTTTTCGACGGTCACGTCCGGTAAAACATAATTTTGCGGCAAGGCGGCGAAAATCTGGCCCGGCCGCGGGTCGAGCTGCGCGATATTGTTGGCGCATTTTTGGACTTGCTCGACGCTGATCCCCATTCGCCGCGCAATCTCGGGGAAGCGCCGTTTGCCGAGATCCTGCATGTGCTCGGAAATGATTTTGTACTCGAGGCTGTTTTGTTTTCCCTCGCGCTTTAACTGAATGAGCAAACATTCGCGCAGATCGCGCGCCCCCACGCCCGGGGGGTAAAAGCTTTGGATGAGGGTGAGCATATTCTCAAAGTCTTCCTGAGGAATGCCGGTGTTGAGCGCCATCTCTTCCGGGGTCGTTTGGAGGAATCCGTTGTCGTCGATGTTGCCAATGGTCAGCTCGGCCGTCTTGCGGTCGTTGGTGCTAAGCACGGTTTGGTTCAACTGCCCCATGAGATGCTGCTGAAGCGTCTCCTGCGTGGCAATGGAATCGAAAAAGAATTGCCGTTTATCATCCGCTTCCTGGGAACGGCCAGTGTAGCTGCCCGACTGCGCCATGTAATCGCGCCACTCGTCATCGAGTTTCGCCAGCTTATCGAATTCTTCTTTGAATTTTTCGTCCGAAGCAGTCTCGGCATCATTGCGCTCGTCGGAAATCGGCTCATCCGGAAGCTCTTCCAGCACAGGATTCGTTTCCATCTCCTGTTGCACCAGATTGCGCAGCTCGAGCAGCGGCGCTTGCAGAATCAGGAGACTCTGCTGGAGTTGCGGCGCAAGCACCTGCTGCAGAGAAAGATTCTGCGATTGGTGCATGCCCTGGCTGGCCATGTGCGGAGCTTACCGACTTCGCCGACGAGAAGCAAACACTTTGCGCGCCGTAGATGTCGATCTAAACCTGTCTTGCCGAGCCAACAATGCGCTGCGGAACACGACTTGCTCCTCAATACGGCCAGTCGACTTTTGGCTATGAAACGCAGCTTCCTCACCATTCTTTTCCTGATATTGTTCGCCATGTTCTCGAGCGCTGCGCAAACACCGGATCCAAAAGACGACCAGGAAAAACTCCTGACTCTGGTCAAAGAAGTGCAGGCGCAGCAATCGCAAATCGCGGCGAACCAAACCAAGATCGACGCGAAACTGGGGGACCTGGCCGAAACCCTGCGCGTCGCGCGAATCTTTTCCAGCCGGAGCCGCTAATGCACAGGATCAGACGACAACTTTTCTCCATCTCTATTTTCGCGGCGACGTCGATCTTTGTCGCAAAAGCGCAGTCGCCCACCCCAATCGTTGTACAGGCAGCTTCACCAGCCGCCGTTTCATCGACAGCAGCCCCAGCACCCGTGACCGACTCCGATTCGCTGCCACTCACGATCAAACTGCTCCAGGAAATGAAAACAGCTAATGAGGAAATGCTGAAGAAACAGGAAGCCACCTTGCAGCAACTGGACGAGCTTCAGAAGGCCGCGGACGAAGTCAAGATCTTCAGCAAGCGCGGCTGACGGGTGCGGCTCACAACCCCGCCATGTCCCATTTCCTGATCGTTTCCTCGATTAAGCACGCGACTTTATCGTTCACTTTGGCGAAATAAGTTTTCGCCTTTGCGAAATCAAACTTCGGATAACCCTGTCCCTCTTTGTAAAGCAAAATACTCGAGGGAAAGGGATAGGCGCTCCATGTATTCGGCGGGATCGCCGTCACCATACATAAACTTCGAGTGTGACGTCGCTGCAAAACGACCACCAGTTCACCACCAAAATCCGCGTCGTTGTTTCGCGGCCGACTTCTTGCGTAAGCGCGCTCAAGATCGCGGTCTGGCCGCCGCCGTGACCATTGAGCAGGACGATGTTTTTGAATTTGTTTTTCGCCAAGCCGAACAGCACGGCGCGCACGTAGGCGCGATAAACGTCTTCGGGAACAGTAAAGCCGCCGGGATAGGCGTCGAGAATTCCAGTGAATCCGTACGGAATCGCCGGCGCAATCATCGCGTTCACGCGCGGGGCAATTTCCTTCGCCATCGCGACCGGTGCAATGATGTCGGTGCCATTGGCGGTGACACCATGTGCTTCGATCGTTCCGAGCGGAAGCAGTACGATGTCGATCTTTGCCGGGACCCATTCGCGAAATTCCATCCAGTTAATGCGCTCCATTTCGCGCGTGCTCGGGCCGGTTTGCTCCGCTTCATTCATGTCGATCTTACGGGAATCAAAGGAAGTCGAATTTCCAATTTGGCGAAGCGGTTGGGAGACCGCCGTTTCGAGAAATCTACTTTCTGCTCTTGGGTTCTACTTTGCGATAGAGCGTGGCCATGCTGATGTCCAACAACCTGGCGGCTTTCTCGCGAGAGCCTTTGCAATGCGACAATGTCGCTTCGATGTAGCCGCGCTCCTGTTGCTGAATGAATTCATCGAGACTTTGTCCAATCGGCATCGCGGCCAGCGCCTGCTCGGCTTTTCCGCCTTGCGCCTCGCTCACGATGTGCGGCGGCAAATCGCTCGGCAAAATCAGATTGTCCTCACACAACGCCCAGGCGCGCTCGATTGCATTTTCCAGTTCGCGCACATTGCCCGGATAATCGTAGTGACACAAAATATCCACTGCCGCCGGATCGATTTTCTTCGGTTCGCCCCCGGCCGCGCTCGCTTGTTTTTGAAGGAAATGATTCACCAGCAGCGGCACGTCTTCGAGGCGTTCGCGTAAAGGCGGGATCTCCACCGGGATAACCGCGAGCCGATAGTACAGATCTTCACGAAATGTCCCGTCCCTGAGTTTTGGTTGCAATCGCTCATTAGTCGCGCCCACTACACGCACATTCACCGGCGCGCTCTTGTTATCGCCTACGCGTCGCACTTCGCGCTCTTGCAGAACGCGAAGCAGCTTCGTCTGCAACGGCGGCGCCATCGAGTTTACCTCATCGAGAAAAATTGTGCCCAGATTCGCCTCTTCGAACAATCCACGCTTGTCCGCCACCGCACCGGTGAATGAACCCTTTTTGTGACCAAACAACTCCGACTCCAGCAAGTTCTCCGGCAGCGCGCTGCAGTTGATAGCCACGAACGGATGGTGCTGTCGATTGCTGTTGAAATGCAGGCCGCGCGCGATCAGCTCCTTGCCCGTGCCGCTTTCACCCACGATTAGCACGGTGCTGTCAGTGTCGGCTACTTTGTTAACGAGATTGTAAACCTGCTGCATTTTCGGGCTGGTGCCGACGATGTTCTCGAAACGATAACGATTCTTCAGCTCCTTGCGGAGATAAACGTTCTCCCGCAGCGCCGCTTGATAATCGAGCGCGCGTTGGACCGTCAGTTGCAGCTCGTCGATCTTGAACGGCTTGGTCACGTAATCATACGCCCCCATCTTCATCGCTTCGACCGCTGTCTCCACCGACGCGTAGGCCGTGATCAAAATAACTGCGGTCTGTCGATGATGCTCCCGCACGTGCTGCAAGACGTCGAAGCCCGTCATCGTCTCCATCTTGATGTCCGCGATCACCACCTGCGGCTGAATAGTATCCAGTTGCTCGACCGCTTTCGACGCCGAATTAAACGGGAAAACTTGATGCCCTTTTTCGCGACAAAGCGTCACGATGACCTCTACCATCGCCGGTTCGTCATCGATGATTATGATCTTCGCCATGAATCTCAGCGCTGAGAATATTTTACTTTTGAGAAAAGGAAAGCGGAAATGAGAATGTCGCTTCCCGCACCTTCGCGCCGACACCGCTTGCCATCTATCCAGATTGTACTGGCTGATCGAACGCCACGATTTCTTCGAATAGGTTGGTCGACCCACTACACGGAATGCTCGTAAGATCGACATGAAAGCCCGGCCGGATCCGGCCGAGCGCGTTCTGTTGATTTAGCGCCCGCGCGGCATTCACCGTCACCATCTCGAAGATTTTACGTGGCGAAACGTTTGGCTCATTCCGCTGAAAGGCGCGCATCTCCGCGAAGGGCGAATGTGCGAAATAACCGTGGCTGCGCGGCGAATGCACGAGGTGAAACTTGCTTGTCGATCTTGCGAGCAGATCGAAATCGCTTTCGCTCAGCTCGTTCAAATGCGCGATGATCCATTTTTGTGGTAGGGCGCTACCGCTGAGCGTGGCGACAAAAACTTCGAGCGGGGTTGCTTGACCGCAGTCGTCTATCGGTCTGCCGATCTCTTTCATAAATTCAAAAAGTGATCCCGTCCCGTCGCAAAACATCGACATTTCCTCGCGCGACTCCGCCAGATGCGTCGTCAGCAAGATGTTCTCACGGCGCGCGATCTCTTCGCAGCGATGAAACAAGTTTGGCGAAGCTGTGAAAAGTGCATGCGGCGCCAATCCCCAATTCTTTTTGGATTTCAGTGACTCAATCGCAAGATCGACAATTTCATTTGCGCGATCCGGCGAGCGAATATCGATCAACTCCGCAAACCACCACGTGCGGATCGGCTCGTCAATTTTCGAGATCAGTTCCGGATATGCCGTCAGATTCGCAATTGTCGTCGTTCCAAATCTTTTTGCTTCGGCAAAACCTTCGTTGATCGACGGAACATAATCCTCCTCTGACAGACTCGCCTTCGCTGCGTTGATCGCGCGAATCCAATCCGTGAAAGATTTTTGCGGGGCAATCTTGCCGCGCAAACAAGTGTAATCGAGGTGGCAATGCGTGTTGATCAGCCCGGGAAGCAACGCCCGCTCGCCAAGATCGACAATCTCACCGGAGTTGCGCGCTTTGATTTTGCCGAATGATCCAACATCAAAAATGCGATTCTCGGAAATCGCGACCGCGCCATTCTCGATCGGCGGTCCATCCATTGTCACGACGACGCGCGCGCGATAAATCATCTTCTCCCAAATTTGGAGGGACACGGTCGCCGGGGCGACTCGTGTCCCATTATTCCGGCGCTGACGGCGCAGCACCCTCCAGTTTGACTGCCTTGCGGCATTCCGCCACGAGCAGATTGCACGGTTCCTGGCAAAGCAGCGGAATTACTGGCTCGCCGTCGCCGGTCTGGTCATGCGACGTATCAAATTTCTCCGGTGGAAGCTGGGTCGATGCTGGCGCGCCGGTTGCATCGCGTTTCCACAAAATCGTCCGCAAACACCCGTCGCTCGAGCGACAGAAATCTCCCACGACCTGGTTGACTTGCTCGTCGGAAATTTTCGCTGCGACGCGATACATGCCCGATTGTCGATTTAAAGTGTCGCGCAGCGTCGTGGTGACGAGCAGATTTGCTTTCCACGCATTGAACAGCGCGAATCTCCCCGGATAGAAATAATCAAGAGCACGGCGTAACTCTCCGAGATCGACAAGCTCCAGTCGCCAGCCGTGCCGCAAATTCGGCGCCGTCTTCAGTGGCCGATAATTTCCCGCATCGTCGTAGCGTGCAATTTCAACTGCCTCCTCCGGATTTTGGAGGCATTGCAAGTCATCGCGGCCGCCATCATCGCAATGTGAAAGAACAAAACCGCCGCCGTTTATTCTTCGAATCGACATTTCACCAACTCGACTGCAGTTAGTCAGCGCAGTTTCGAGACTTCGCTCGATGAAATCGGGCATTGCGCCGTTTCGATTGGTTACACCAGGCAATGGGCAATCAAACCGGCAGCGCGTTCGAGGAATTGTCGATCTTCTTCTCCGAAGGCGTTCACCTTGTCGCTCTCGGCGTCCAGCATGCCGACGATGTGCTTATGATTGTTCGTCATCGGCACGATAATCTCCGAGCGCGTGGTGTGAAACGTCGGCAAATACCGTGGGTCGTTGCGTACATCGCCCACGATGATCGGTTTGCCCGTTTCCAAAACCGCGCCGCAAAGTCCTTGCGTGATCGGGAATCGCGGATATGCCGGCGGCTCG
>QHPX01000125.1 GCA_003219195.1 Verrucomicrobiota bacterium | reverse complement strand
TACGGCCTAACGGAGACCTCGCCCTTCATCTCCGTCTGCGAGCCACGACCTGAACACCAAGCATTTTCGGCGCCCGAGCGGTGCGTTATCAAAGCGCGGCAAGGCGTTGAACTGATAACTTCTGGCGAGTTGCGGGTGGCCGGTCTTGCCTGCCATGTGCGCCGCAAGTGAGGCGACGCCTGCGATCTGGGCCGAGCTGAGTTCGGACCTCGCCCATCATTTCGGTGATCCGAACAGTTTTCAAAACTTTCTACGCTGTTCGCCTGAAGATCCCAGGAGTTTTTCACTAGGTTCGTTCGAAGGCTGCACAACTAAAGCGGGATCAGGGACAACCCGTATTTAGCAAACTCAGAAGAAGCCCTCGAAGGCGCGGTATGCGCCGCCCTTTGTCTCAATTTCAGGACGCCGTTGCGGTACAATCCCGGCAAAAGTCAAGAGAATGCAGCTTCGGCGATCATTCCTGATGACGGAGAAAAACAAATGAAAATGAGAATCTCACCGCGTCGCGCCTTTATCTCGCTTGTCCTGACCGCCGCTCTCGCCTCACCGACGCGGGCGCAAACCGGCGGCCGCCCAGCCGATCATGACTCGGACTTCGCCGCGCTCGAGGCACGAGAAAATGCCGCCAATGCAAAGCCAGGTCCGCGAACGGTGCCGGAGCGCAGCGTCCCAGTGCCTAACACGGTCAGCCCGGAGTTGCGGGCCGACATCGCGGCGCCGTACCGCGTTCCGAACTGGAATGCCAACCCCAAAAGCGCCGCGGAGTGGAAGGAGCTGGTCGCCACTCTAGCGGCTCGCGGCGCGGCCGCGCAGCTGCCCATCCGGGAGAGGTTGGGTGTCACGATGGAGCCGACCGTGATTGGCGGAGTGAAGGCTTTCATTCTGACGCCGAAGGTAATTCCGCCTGCCAACCGCAACCGTCTGCTCGTGCACGTTCACGGCGGCGGCTACGTTTACAATCCAGGCGAGGCCGGGACGGGCGAGGCCACGCTCATGGCCGCGTATGGCGGCTTCGAAGTGATCTCCTTCGACTACCGCATGCCGCCCGATCATCCCTACCCCGCGGCCATTGACGACGCGATGGCGGTCTGGAAGGAAGCGGTCAAAATGCAGAAGCCGAGTAACATGGCCATCTTCGGCACATCTACCGGCGGAGCCATGACGCTAGCGATGGTTCTAAGAGCCAGACAGGAACACCTGCCTCTGCCCGCAGCCATCGCACCCGGCTCGCCGTGGTCGGATTTGACGGAGACCGGAGACACTTACAAAACGAACGAGTGGCTGGACAACGTTATTGTCAGCTACGGCGGCTACCTGAGCCATGCAGCGCTGCTTTATGCCAACGGGCATGACCTGAAAGATCCGCAGCTTTCGCCCATCTACGGTGACTTCCACGGCTTCCCGCCCGCCATCCTGACCAGCGGCACGCGCGACCTGTTCCTCAGCCTCACCGTGCTCACGCATCGCAAGCTGCGCCAGGCTGGCGTGGAGGCTGCCTTGCAAGTTTTCGAGGGCATGTCGCACGCGCAGTACACTTTCGATCCCTACGCCCCGGAGACGAAGGAAGTATTTACGGAGATTGCTTCGTTCTTTGACAAGCATTTGGGAAAATAGTCGGACTCGCGGCCGGTGAGCGCTGTTCGCTGCCTCGCGACCCGGTCATATCCGAGTTTGGAATTCTTGGTGCAAAGGAGGGCCCGAGCCCCGAGAGGCTCGGGAAGCCGTGCCCTGGAAAAGGAGCGATAGAAAAAGGACAACTTACTTAACGAGGATCGGGATAAGGAGCAGCCAAGCTACTTCTTTTGTGGGTCAGCTATGGCGGGCCTGCTGACCTCCTTATCGAATGTCGCCTGCTCTGAAGGCGAGCAGAGCATTTCCCGGATGTCGAAAGCGTCTGATTGCAACCGCATGGGGAACTTCTCGAGCGCGTTCCACGGCTTCGCATAGATCTTCGGGTCAATGATCGTCAGCGTGAGCTCCATGAGGTCGCGGTTCACGCGATGGAACCGCTCTTCGACTCGCAAATCGCCGCTATGTGGGCGGCCGGCGTTATCGATCCAGGTCCTTTCATCGATGCCCGTCGTCTCCACCACGAGTGTGTTATTGTCCTCCCACCTGCCAATCGAGTAGCCGTACCATCGAGGCTCTGCAATATCCGGGTCGGGGAAACCTCGCCCATCCGTCCATATGCTGCGAAACGTCCGGTCGTTTTGATACAAGATCATCACCTGCTTAGGAGTCTGCACGATCTGGATGGCCCTGAGGTTAAAGAGTTCGATCCGTGGAAAACCGATGGGATCGCACATGTCAAACGGATCGTTATTCAGAGCGATGGGAACTTCGTTGGTTCCAAATCCCGCTTCGTGCTTCTTGAAAGCTTCCTCCCCTGCAGGCGTGAATGGCAAAAAATGCTTCCCGTCGGACGGGTATTCTTGTGCCCCCATAAATTGCACTCCCGCCAGCCACCCCGCGGCCGGTTCCCAAATTCCCGATAGGTCGTGGCGAAGGGCAGGCGCAGCCTTTGGATCTGCCGGCATTATGGGCGAATCTTTATACCACCCGTCGAGGTGCTTTTCGTGACTACGATCGACCGGCGAAGCGCCCGGATCGGGCGCGGGAAACGGGATCCGCGGCGGCCCTTGCCCATTTTGAGCGAGCGCAGGAAGCGAAATCATCGACACAATAAGCACCATTGTTGCGGCTACGAAGCGGTTTGCCATAAGGGGCATCCTTTTCGTTCGATCAGTTCAGCCTTGACCTTGTAACCACTGGCCATTGGCAAGCATGACCCGCTGGAGACGCCCCACTGGCGCACCATTATCCGGTGTGATCATCACCACTGTGACCTCATCTCCCGGTTTGAATGTCTTCCTGGTTACCCCACGATTGATGAGGTTCGAGGGTGCACTCCACTCGATAACCCAATTAACTACATTGCCCTTCTCATCCTCCACATCTACTTTCAGGAAGGTATGGGGATTGAGCCAAGTCCACTCGGTCACGGTTCCCTTCAAAGTGAGTTGCTTCGCATGACCGTACGACGCGTTTCCGTGATGCGCAAATAGCGGAACGGAAACCGCCAACAAGAGGAAACTCAACCCTAGCCCATTTTTCATTCCTTTCCTCCAGATTCTACTCGAATCGTGGGACTTTTCTACTGGCCTGCCGGAATATGCGCCATCCTTCTCAGGGACTTAGGAGCCGCACGTCAGCTTCTCCTGCGACACTGTAGTGAGAAGTCTGTACGGCGTGCAGCAACCTTCAATCTGCTCAAAGGGTTTGAAGGTAAGCGATCAAATCTGCGATCTGCTGATCAGAAAAAGACGCACCGACTGCGTCCATGGTGCCGCCTCCTTGAACGATCTGTTTGCGGATCATTTCAACGTCGTGTGCCTGATGTTCTGTTCCGTCAGACAGTGTGTGCGGAGGCCAATGAAACAGGTCCTTTAACCCAGGTCCAACCTTCGCGTCTCTGTTTTCGGCGTTGTGACATACTTCGCACTTGCTGGCGAAAACTTGCTTACCCCTTATCGGATCTCCGGCGTTTTCCATTTGCTTCTCTTCACCGGCCTTGAATGACGCTGACAAGGCTTCGTTGGCCGCGTCTTTGTCTTTCGGAATCTGGTTTTCTCCGGCGTACGACGTTCTCGGTACAACGGCTTGACTCGGCAATTGCGGGACACCGGGCCTGTCCGGCAGTGTCAGAAGCAGAGCCATCGTCGCCCAGCAGGAGGCGGCATCGGACACGAATTGGTGCCAGCCGTTCGGAAAGCTCTCAAAGGTGTGCGGCTGAACCGGAACAGCCCGCGTCGGCGCGAACCAGGAGCCGTCCGCCAGTTGATTTCGGAGCAGCCACTGCACACCCTTGTGGTACACAGGATCGTCGGCGGACACGTTCCCGGAGACACGCAAGGCGTAGAGGGCCTCGCCTGTCGCGTAGGCGTCCGCGCGAGTATCTGGGAGCTGGCTCCAGCTTCCGTCTTCATTCTGCGGCTGCATTGACTTCTCTTCGAGCGAATACGCCTTTGTCGCAAGCAGCCATCGCTTGGTTCGTTGCACGCGCTGCTCGAACTCCTCTCGACGGCCGGGAATGCCATAAAGCTTGATTGCGCGCAGAGCTAGCGCTGTGGTCGTAAACGGGCTGTATTCGAGCGGGGGTCTGTAACTCAAGTTTCTGAACGCGCCGTCCGGGTATTGGTTCAGCGAAATGAAATGAATGTGCGCGTCCGTCAATGCATCCGCAGGAGCCCCCGCCGCCGCCATGCCCATAAGCGTATAGCCGAGCGTATCGCTCCCTCCCCCGATCGGCGACGAGCCCAAGCGATTATCTTCAAGAACAGGCTCGTCGGTCGCGATCGCGAAGCCCAGTTCCTTTTTTGCCTGTGCTTCATTGACGGCGAATCCCTTTTTTCGCGCCAGCGAAACTGTCATCGCTGGAAGCGAATTGCTGTGGCAGGATACGCACTGGCGGCTCTTCCAGCCGGGTTCGCCGCTCATTTCAATGATTGGGATCGCCTTTTCTATCGCCGCGTCTACGGAAGAAGTCCCGGTTGGCACGGGCCATTCTTCTTTGACCTCCTTGGCGCCGGCGTTTACCAAAAGAGCCAGAATCGATTGCGTTCCCACGCGCGCCGCGAGTTGATACGCAGTATCACCGCGATCATTTTTCGCGTTCGGATCGACGCCTTTCGACAGGAGCCATTCGATCATCTGATCGCGAGCGGGAGGAGGCTGCATCGAAAGTACAGCTTGCATCAGGAGAGTAAAGCCCTCCCGATCCTTGGAATCGAGAGAAGCCCCATGATCGAGCAAGAACTGAGAAAGCTCCGGCATCGATCTCTTGGCGGCGTCACTCAATACGCCTCCCAACGTGGAGCCGACCGGTGTTGATTGAGTCCCGTTGGGGCGAACACCGCTGGCGGGCGCACCTTTTTCTACAAGCCATCTGGCGCAGGCTTCGCACCGCGCAGTGATCGCGGCGGCGATCGCTGCCCCGGTCAAACCGTTTGACGGCAGGCCGGCGCTGAGAAGGTACTGCATCGCTTCCAAATCACCCGTCGCCGCTGCGGTCGTCATCGTGCGGGCGTCTGGCTTGGCCCCTTTGGCCACAAGAAGCTTCAAAGCCGGGGTCGATCCGAAAGTTGTCACGGCGACACCCATCGCCGTGGCGCCGCGTTTGCTCCTGGCGTTCACCTCCGCGCCGGCATCCAGCAAAAGTCGCATCTTTGCCAGATTGGTCGCGGCGTACATCAATGCGGTCGAACCAACCGCATTCATTCCGTTCACATTGGCGCCATTGTCGATCAGGAGCTTCATCATTTGCGGGTCGGACTCGAGGACTGCGTGCATCAAGGCTGTGGTGCCACCGTCGTCCGCGGTATTTGGGTCAGCGCCCGCACGAATGAGTTTTTGAACTTGTGCGTGATCCCCGCTCCGGATGGCCACCAGTAGGCTCGGTGATCCAGTGGCTGCCAGCGAACCGCTGGATAACATCAAAGATGCCAGCAAGGCGAGCAAACCTGGATGACGCATTTCGACTCCTAAGACACTGTCTGCAGATTATTCGAACCAATCGCGGCGGTCAAGAATGAGCTTATAGCTGACCCCTCCTTGCCGCCTCCATGGTGTCACGCGAGCCCGAAGGGATAAAGGGCAGCGGCGCGGAAGAATCATTAGCAGTCCCCCGAAGGCTACCCAAATTGTGTTCTCTGGAATACCTCTTGACCGGGATC
>QHPX01000124.1 GCA_003219195.1 Verrucomicrobiota bacterium | reverse complement strand
CCGGCGCCGAGCGGCACCTTCGAAACGAGTTTGGCAAGTTTCATCGCTTCAGGCGCCTGCCGATGACAAGACTGTAGCGATCCGTTCGCGAGCCGGGGAACTTCGCGCACCGTCGCCGATTAAATTTAAATAATTTCCACAGGACATTTCGGCAATGCCGCCAGAAACGAGCGGCCGTACGGCTTGGTCACTATGCGATTGTCGAGAATAACGATGATACCGCGATCGCTTTTCGTTCGAATCAGACGGCCAACCCCTTGGCGAAGTTTTAAGATCGCTTCCGGCAACGAATATTCGGTGAACGCGTCGCCGCCGCGTTCCTGAACGAGCTCCAGTTTCGCTTCGATAAGCGGATGATCGGGCACGGCAAACGGAAGCCGGGTGATGATCACATTTGAGAGCGCTTCGCCCGGAACATCGACACCGCTCCAAAAACTGTCCGTTCCAAAAAGGACACTGCACGGTGTGGATCTGAATTGGTCGAGCAATTTCCCGCGCGGCGCGCCGCCACCTTGGACAAGAAGATTCATCTCTTTCTCCACAAAAAATTTCTGCATCTGAGCGGCGAGCTGCTGCATGTCGCGGTAGCTGGTAAAAAGAACAAAGGCGCGACCATCGGTTTTTTCGACAAAATGCGCGATCCAGCGCTCCAGCTCTTTCTGGTAACCTGGATCGCGCGGGTCGGGCATTTTTTTCACGATGTAGATCTTCATCTGTGCGCGGAAGTCGAACGGGCTGCCGAGTTGCAACGGTTCCGCGTTATCGCCTCCGATGCGCGTTCGGAAATAGGCCAGGTCGGGACGTCCGACGGAGAGAGTCGCGCTGGTCATGACGGAGCAACAATTTTCCCGGAAAATCATGCGGCGCAGCACCGGCGCCACGTTGATCGGAGCCGCATTGAGCGAAAAGAATTGCGTCGTCTTTCCGGTGCGCTCGATCCAATAAACATGTTCGCGCGCGCTTTGCTCAAGAAAGATGGCGATGCCATCGCGCGTATCACGAATGCGCCGTCCAAGTTCCTGCAATTCGGCTTTCAGAAATTCATCATCAGCGCGCTTAATCACATCAGCGAGGCGCGCCTGCAACGCACTTAATCTTCCAGTAATCGTGTCTGGAACGAAATCGGGGACGCGCACACGGAATTCGCGGCCCTTGCGAAAATCGGATTTTGCTTCGACGACGGCGAAAAATCTGTCCACTTCGTCGATCAGCTCAGCCGCCAACCTCACTCCGTTTGCATCACGCATGACGATGAAGAGCCCTTTGCGCGTGCGCGCATTATAGAGACGTTGAATTGTCGATCTTAGGCCGTATTGGGAAATGCCAATCCCGACCTGGCGCGACGCGACTTGTTCGACGGTGTGCGCTTCGTCGAAAATAATGAAGTCGTTTGGAAAAAGAAAACCGCTTTCGCGCTCTTCCTGCTCATCCGGCCGGCCCAGAAGCATGAAGAGAAGCGTATGATTCATCACCAGGAGGTCCGCGGCAAGAAGGCGTTTGCGGGCTCGCTGATAAAAACAGAGTACATTTTGGCCGCATGTTTTTTGGGTGCAGATATGCGGCTCGCTGCAAACTTGCGTCCAAACTTTTGGATCGGGCTCAATCGACAGATCGCTGAGCGAACCGTCGCGCGTTGTGCTCGCCCATTCCGCAAGCCGGGTCAGTTCGCTTTGTTCCGGGCCGGTGAAAACCTCGTTTGCCTGCTGCAAGGCGCGTTCGAGGCGTCGCGGGCAAAGATAATTTTGCCGGCCCTTCATGAGCGACGCTTCAAATTCAACCGGCAAAACTTTTTTCAGGATCGGAATATCTTTGTAAAGCAGCTGCTCCTGGAGGTTGATGGTGTGCGTCGAGACAATGGCCTTTTTGTGGTGCTCGAGCGCGAATAGAATTGCCGGCGCGAGATAGGCGAGCGACTTGCCGACGCCGGTCCCAGCCTCGACAACAAGATGTCGATCTTCCTCCAGCGCGCGCGCCACCGCCGCCGCCATCTCCTGCTGTTGCGGCCGGAATTTTCAACGCGATCATCGAAATTTAAGCTTAATTTACTTCGTGAGACTGCTCGATCGCTATGTCATTCGCAATTTTTTGCAGGCCTACCTGTACTGCATCGCCGGTTTTATCTCGATCTGGCTCATTTTCGACATCAGCGATAATATTTCGACCCTTCTCGACGAACGCGTCGGCCTTGTTCTCGCCGTCCAGTACTACATCACGCAGGTCCCGCAGGTGTTCATCATCCTTCTTCCGGTTTCCCTTTTGCTCGCGCTTCTTTTCTCGCTCGGCCGAATGTCGCGCGCGAATGAAATCGTCTCGATGTTGACCGCGGGCGTGAGCGTCCCGCGCGTTCTCCTGCCGTTGATCGGCATGGGTTTACTCACGGTCGCGGCGACCATGGCGCTGAATTACTCGCTCGCGCCGCACGCCGAGTTGGCGCGCAAAACATTTTTCTCCGAAGCGCGGTCGCATCCGGAAAACCTGATCGAAGGACAAATCTTTCGCAACCGAAGCGACGCGCGCACCTGGTTCATCCAGAATTTTCGCACCAGGGGCACCAGTTTCAACAGTGTCCAGGTGCTCCAGCAGGATGAGCACGATAATATCGTGACCAATTATCTGGCAACGCGCGCCTTTTATCGCCCCGAAACAAAAACCTGGGAGCTCGAACAGGTAAAAGTGGTCCACTACGATCACGCCGGCAACATCATCGATGCGCAGATTTATCCGTCACTCAAGATCGACAACTGGAGCGAAACGCCATTTCGTCTCGGCAGCGCCAATGTCCGTGCGGAATTTCTCAGCTTGCCGGAGCTGCGCGAATACCTCCGGTTCAATTCCGATTTCCCCGCAACTCTGCTCGCGCCATTTCGAACGCATTTTCATTATCGCCTCGCCCTGCCGTGGGAATGTCTGGTGGTGGTGTGCATCGCAGCGCCGCTGGGCATCGGTTACTCACGCCGCGGTATTCTTTCCAGCGTGGCCGCCGCCGTGATTCTCGTTTTCTCGATGAATTTTCTCACCCACTTCTTTCTCGCGCTTGGCGAAGGCGATCGGATCGCACCCTGGATCGCCGCCTGGACGCCCAATCTCATTTTCACCGTTATCGGTCTTTATTTACTGTATCTCCGCGCTTCCAACCGTGAAGCACCGCGCTTTCATCTGCTCAGCGCGCGACGTATATTCGCCCGATGAATCCGTTGCCGAACGAATGGGCGATCAAGCATCGCGCGGACGCTTGTGCTTTCACGCACCGGCCTTTCACGCCCGGTGAGTATTTTTACACTCTGCTTTTTCGCGATGCAGATGGCTATCGTCGCGAAGATTTGAGCGAGGATGCGTGGTTAAAGCGAAACGAGAACATTCAGCCGTTTTCATTCTGGAAAACACGTTACGAACCTCTGCCAGCGCCATCCCCCGAGCCTTTGGGCAAAGAAAATGCCGAACAACTTTTTCGCCGTCTGGTTGCATCGGAAAAGCCGCCCGCGAACACATGCTACGTGCTTGCCGCCATGCTTGAACGCAAGCGCGTTCTGAAACAGATTAAAACCGAGCAATCAGGAAACGATCGCGTCCTGATTTACGAGCACGGCGCGAGCGGCGACCTCTTCATCGTGCCCGATCCGCAATTGCGTCTCGACGAGCTGGAGAGCGTGCAAAACGAAGTCACGCAATTGCTCCGCAGCGCCGCGTAGTAGCTTGATTGAAAGATCGACATGTACTCTTCGCTCTCATGGTTTTCAGATTTCCCGCTCTATCTCGCGCCCATGGCCGGCGTCTCCGACAAGATTTTCCGGCAGCTCTGCAAGGAATACGGCGCCGATGTTCTGACAACTGAATTCGTTTCCGCTGAAGGAATTTTCCGGCGCAACGAGCGAACGCGCGAATATCTCGACTTCGACGAGATCGAGCGGCCAATCGGCGTGCAACTCTTCGGCGCCAATGCCAAGCACATGGCGGAAGCGGCGCGGCAGGTCGTCGATTGGGTCCAACCCGACTTTGTCGATCTAAACTTTGGCTGTCCGGTCAACAAAGTCGTCTGTAAAAACGGCGGTTCGGCGTTGCTCAAGGATTGTCCAACTTTAGCAAGCGTCGCGGCCGCGGTCGTGCGCGCGATCGCGCCGAGGCCGGTCACGGCGAAGATCCGGATTGGATGGGACGCCGATTCAATCAACGCCCCGCGCGTCGCGCGGGTCCTGGCCGAGGCAGGAATCTCGGCGATCACCGTGCACGGACGCACGCGCGCCCAAGGTTACTCCGGCACCGCCGATTGGAACGTTATCGGAGAAGTTGCGGCGGCTGTTTCCATCCCCGTCATCGGGAATGGTGATCTTGCAAATGCCGCCGATGTCGCGAAACGCCGTCGTGAAACCGGAATTGCCGGTGCGATGATCGGTCGGGCGGCCATGAGTGCGCCGTGGATTTTTCATCAGGTCAAACAGTATCTCGCGACGGAAAAAATGGTCGATCCACCGACTCTGTGCGAAAGATGGAACTTGATCCTGCGACATTGCGAGTTGGCCGTTCGCGGATGGGGCGAAGAAGAACCGGCCATCCGGTCGATGCGAGCGCGGCTGATGGCTTACTCGAGATCGATGCCAGATGCGAAACGATTGCGCGAAAAGTTCTCGCACGTCTCAACTCTTGCCGAAGTTGCAGCGATCGCGGAACAAAATCAGCAGAGGTCGACAGGATTTTCAGAATTAACAGAATGGTCGAAAATGGAATCGTTAAAATCTTGTTAATCTTATCTGTTCCTCTTCTTGTTTTCCTGGATTCCATATTTGTTGCTTGAATGACCGCTGAAACATCGACAATCAATTACAAGATCGGCAACGAGCGGCTGATCAAGGTGACGGAGAACGCCGCGCGCAAGCTCGCGTCATTACTGGACCAAAAAGGAAATCCAAATGGCGCGTTGCGTCTCGCCGTGGTCGGCGGTGGCTGCTCCGGTTTGCAATACACGATGGATTTGGTGGATGGCCCGAAAGAGCGCGACATTCTCGTTCCAACCTCCAATGTCCGTCTGGTTGTCGATCCAAAGAGCGCGCTCTTCGTCAGCGGTTCGGTGCTCGATTACAGCGACGATCTGCAAAAAGGCGGGTTCAAAGTCACGAACCCGAACGCGATCGCGCATTGCTCGTGCGGTGAGAGCTTTGCTGTCTGACCAAGAAGCAGACGACTCGTATCTGTTCATTTGAACTTGCGCGGTGATCGCTTTCGGCGATCATGTGAGCATGCTGACCGATCGTCAGAAAAACATTCTCGATTTTATCCAACACGAGCAACGGGAAAAAGGGATCACACCGAGCACCCGCGAAATTCAGAGTCATTTCGGCTTCGCCAGCCAGACATCGGTCATGCAGTACATCGCCACACTCGAACGCAAAGGTTTTCTTGATCGACATGCACGTAAGGCGCGCGCTTTGATTACACCAGTCCAGAAAGTCCGCATTACCGACGTCCCGATTTATGGACAGATTCCAGCCGGCATGTCCACATTGACCGAGCAGACGATCGAAGGACATGTTTCTCTCGACACGCGGTCAGCCAATATTTCAAAGAATCGCGGGACTTTTGCTTTGCGGGTTCATGGCGACTCGATGATCGGCGCCCATATTGTCGATGGAGACATCGTGATTTTGGAAGACAGCAAAGAAGTGCACACTGGCGACATCGTCGCGGCCTTGATCGATGGTGAAACAACCCTGAAGCGTTACGTGATGGAGCGGGGCCGGCCTTATTTGAAGGCGGAGAACCCGCGTTATCCGAATTTGATTCCGGCACGTGAGCTGAAGATTCAGGGAGTAATGGTGTCGCTGGTCCGGAAGCAGGAGCGGCGAAAA
>QHPX01000135.1 GCA_003219195.1 Verrucomicrobiota bacterium | reverse complement strand
TCTATCAGCTACTAGAAGAATTGCGCGATTCCGCGCGCACCGTGTTTCTGTTCCAAACCCAGTGTGACTCCCGTGAATTGTTCCAGTACATCCTTAACGACTTGAACATCGATGCCCAGGGAATGGGTCTCGTCGAGATGCACAACAAGTTGAACGAGGTCTTGTTTGAGACCATGTTTGCTCGGAAACGCTTTGTTTTGGTCGTGGACGAAGCGCAAAATCTTGACGATTCCGTGCTTGAAACGGTGCGGATGCTTTCCAATTTCGAGACGCACCACACCAAATTGTTGCAAATTGTCCTAGCCGGCCAGCCTCCACTGGCTGCAAAGCTGGCGCAGCCCCAATTGGCGCAACTACTTCAACGCATTGCCGTTCTCAGCCGTCTGGAGCCCTTCACCGCGGCGGAAACAGCGTGCTATATCGACCACCGACTCAAGGTGGCAGGCTCTTGCGGCAAAACACTCTTCGAACCAAGCGCCGTCAGTCTGATTGCAGAACGAAGCAAGGGCATCCCAAGAAACATCAATAACATCTGCTATAACTCGCTGTTGATTGCCTATGTCCGAGGGGACGGGACGGTGACTCAAGGGCCAGTCTGGCGCGCCCTCGAGGCTGCTGGATTTGCAAGGCGGCGATAGACTCGATGCTGGCGACTTATCTGAAAGTTGCTCCCGTCTTGGCCATACATTCAGCGGCAGTGTCGACACTCACTCAGGTGCCCACAACGGGAAATGAACCACACTTCGTGACAACAGGTTTTTTTAGGTGTCAACCACAAACAAACTGCGCTCCTCCTCATATTTGACAGTCAAACGGCGACGGCGGGAAAAGAATCGCTCACCGAAGCGCCGTCAACGCGCGGCGTGGTCGCGGCGAAGTCCAGAGCGCGCCTGCGAATCACTACGCTTTCAGAAGGACAACCGGATTCTTTTTCGCAATCGTGAGCAAACGGAGCGCCGTGTTTTGCGGGCGGCGAGTGCCCTGTTCCCAGCTTTCCACGGTGTTGGTGCTGACACACAGATATTGAGCGAACCGCGCCTGACTTGCGTTCAAGGTCAGCCGAATCTTGCGAATTTCTTCGGGCTTCATGGGCTTCGGCGGCGATGGAATCTCCGTCACACGCAGGTCAACCCTCTCGCCGCGCTTATAAGCCAGTGCATCGGCAAGTGACTGCTTCATATCGTCGTAAACGTTCAGCTTGATCTTCTTTGCCATTCGGGCCTCCTACAATCCTTTCGGTTCCGCGACCATCCGGCGAAGCGCCTTCCGCTGTTCTGTGCTCAGGTCTCCTTGCTCTCCCTTGTCCAGCAAAAATAGCAGGTGAATGTGCGCTCGGTGCTCCAAGCACAGGTGCAGGTAGCGGTAGCCGCCACGCTTACCCTTCCCACGGGCCGGATTGGACATCCCAGCTTTCCGTATCCCGCCTAAGCCTTTGACGATGCTCCCACGGTCTGGATTTTGGAGCAGGTCGTCGAATCTCTCGCAGCACATCATCTGCTGAGTCACCCGCCGATTGCATCAGACGCCGCGTAAATGGCCGGGATTCGATGAATACCACAATGTAGGATATACCACGCTGTAGGATATCGTTAACCGAAAAATGCGGTCGAGTTTCTTGGCTCGGGAGGAGGGACTCAAACAGTACAAAGCGCTTCACCGCTCTTTGTTCAATTCTTCACACACTATCAACAAGTCTTTTACAACCGTTTTTAAGCGTAAATGCGCAAGTACCTTGTTTTCAGTGTTCTAGTTTGGAAGGAGAATTGCGTACTGTGTTGTAACTGCATCGAAACGCTCAAGGGTAATGAAGGGGAGCTCAGCTATCTAGGTGTGGCACGGTTCGTAATTTGGACCAGATAGGCCTCGAGCAACGCTTCCTGCAGCGACAAGACAGATTTCAGGCGCTTTAAAGCATTGGGCATCCTTCTATGAGGTACAAAGCGCTTCACCGCATCGCCTGCAAAATGCCCCTTTCGTCGATTCGAGCGCACCCGCCGACGCTATAAGACAACTGCCCTCCCCTGAGAGGGCATTCTGCTTCTTGTGTCCGCACAGAATGGTGCGTAGATTACCTTACGAAATTCGCATAACGTCGAGTGAACAGTGTAGCCTGGACCGAATCGTGAGTCGCAAAGCTATGCGTTTTCCTTTGGATGTACCCGTCGTCTTCTGGTGGACGGATACCAACGGAGTGCACCAACAAGGTGAAGGACGCAGTTGTGACATCAGCGTGCTGGGAGCCTTTGTGCTTGCGAGAGCCTATCCGCCGGAAGGAACGCAAGTCGGACTCAGGATCCCCATTACACAATTTCCTGACGTGGCCGAACCTTTGCGGATGGAAATGGAGGGGCGCGTTCTACGGATCGAAGAGGTCCGAAGCGGTGAGGGACGCGATGGCTTTGCGATTCTGAGTGAGCCAACCATCTTGCGCGAATTGGACAACAGCACTGCAAGTGAACTCAGACCTTCCTCCCAAGGCCAGGGCGCCCGTGGCTCTTCATTTCTCGTGCGAAGTTCATTAGGTCGGTCGGAGCGCAGCAGGTTCGCATTTCGGGGTGGCGGGGAAAATTCTGTGAGGCGGGTGTGATTTGCTAGAGGCGCGATCCAAGGGCCCGGCAACTAAAGTGCTCGAGTTGTCGCCGGTTTTGGGCTTACCCCCGGACGATGTGATCTTCGGAAACTCTTCGGTCATGGGCAAGATCCGTCAGAAATTGGAAAAAGCCGCAGGTGCCAACCTCGCAGTCTTATTGCGCGGACAGAGCGGCACGGGAAAGGAGGTGCTCGCGAAGCTGATCCATGCGCAGTCTCCGTGGAGAAGCGGAGCGTTCGTCAAGGTCAGCTGTCCAGCCATTCCGGGCACTCTTCTGGAGAGCGAACTCTTCGGCTACGAGAGAGGCGCTTTCACCGGCGCCTACGGCGTCAAGCCAGGTCGCGTGGAGTTGGCCCACGGCGGCACGCTCTTTCTGGACGAGATCGGTGAGCTAGACCCTTCCCTACAAGCGAAACTACTCCAGCTGCTTCAGGATGGCGAGTTCAGTCGGATTGGCGCTTCCGACGGCAGAAGAATCAACGTTCGCTTTGTTTGCGCTACTAATCGCTCTCTCGAACGGGAGATGGAGTCTGGCCATTTTCGTGAAGATCTGTTCTACCGGATCAACGTCCTAGCTATTCAACTACCGCCCCTGCGGGACCGAAGAGGTGATATACCAACCTTGGTTGATTACTTCTTGGATACCTATAGCCGGCAGCTGGAACGTCCTGTCCCCGCTCTGTCGAGGCACCTTTTGGCGGACCTCGCAAGATACTCCTGGCCTGGAAACATTCGGGAGCTTGAGAATTTGATGAAGAGCTACGTCATCTTTGGGTCGGAAGAAGATCTGCGTGCCGCCATGCAACCCGGTCAAGAGGATTTTCTTGATCTTGAGATTCCCTCGAACGGGGTGATATCCCTAAAAAAGGTTGTTCGCGCAGCCACCCGACAGCTCGAGCGAAAGGCCATCCTCAGAGCGCTTGAGACCCATCAGTGGAACCGACGAAGGGCCGCTCGTTCCTTGAGTATTAGCTATGCGGGGCTTCTTTGCAAAATGCGAGAGGCGGGTATGCCTCCGACTAGAGGACCGAGAGCTTGCCTCGACGTCGTCGCGCAGGGCGCGAGCTGAACTAGATCGTCAGATCGTTTCGTACGATGAAGGTGTGAGAGCAATGCAAATTTCTCAGAAGATCGCGTTGGCTATCCTAGCGCTTGCGACCGTGTTTGCTCCGGCCCGGGCATATGATCGGGGAACCAGCCCCGCGCCTCGTCAACTAGCGGTGAAGGCGGCCCCGGAAAAGCCGGAGAGTCCGAAAAGACCGACGGAACCCGCTTCCCTTGTGATCGAGCAAGTGCAGGCAACCGATGTCGATCAACATGTCCAAGTGCGCATCACTGGCAGCGGGGTTCTTTCCTGCACCCCGTCTCCGATGGGTCACCCAGATCGTTTGGTCTTGG
>QHPX01000134.1 GCA_003219195.1 Verrucomicrobiota bacterium | reverse complement strand
CGACGAAGGCACGACTATCGCCAGTTTTCTGCCGAATCGTCTCGTCGAAGAGGATCACGCCGCTGATAAATTCATCTAGACCTGCTGTGGTAAATAAAATTTCACGATACGCGCGCCGGTTCTCCTCCGTCGAAGCAACACCGATGCTCTTCAATCGCTTCTCGATCGTCGGCGAACTTTCATCCGCTGCCAGGATGCCTCTGCCCGCCGCGACGAGCTTTCTCGCCACAGATTCCAAATTTTCATTTTTCATGGCTCTCTCCCTACTGGGCTGCGGAAGAAATTAGTGGATGCGACATCTACGAGAATAAGCTCAGCCACAGCTCCGACAGGCGCAAGGGGGCGGCCCGGTTGAATCGCACTAGCTAAAATCGACATCGACCGCATGGCCGCTGGAGAGCTATCGGCTGCAGCGATTCGTTAGATCTCCTCCTGAGCAAAGCTGCTGCAGATCATAGTGCAAATGTGACAGGCAGTTTAATCAAAACGTCGCGGATTAGACCAAAGCCCCGTCCATCCTAGCGCGGCTGGAGTTCGTAGATGTGCGAGGTTGTCACGATTTATTCAGCGCAGCGTAGCCAGAATGTCAGAGACCGTCAGTAGCCGCTAGCGGAAAAACACTCGCTGGACGCACGAGGATCGCGCTGGATTGGCGGAAAGCAGGCACCTGACAAAGCAACACAGACGCCCTTTGGACCGTAATCCAGTGCAAGCCCTGATCGAAATAATCAATCGCGACATCTTGCTACCTAGCAATAGCTCCGATTTTCGACAATTCTCGACAGAATTTCTTCGCGCATGTGCATGATGTTTCGAATTGCAAAATAATCGGTATCGTCGCAATACGAATAATGCCAGCATGATAACGTAAATTAACGAACGAGCGCGAAGTCACCAATGATGCTTCACACGCAAGAAGTCGCAGGTTCGAACCCTGCATCGCGCATGGTCCGTTGCTGAACCGGCCTTTCACCATCGGCGGCGTTAAGCCAGAGGACGAACGAGCCCGCAACGTGCGACGCGAAAACGCACCGCAGTCATCAGACACCCGAGTCCGTAGCGCACGCTTCTCCGAAAACCGATCGACGATGCTTCCGGCAAATACCGCGCTGGGCAGGTCACTTCGCCGATCGGACACCCGAGCCAGATCACTTGAGCGAGAATCTGATTGTCGAAAACAAAATCGTCGGAGTTCGATTCGAAGGGCAGCTTTTCGAGGAGCGATCGCGCATAAGCGCGATACCCAGTGTGGTATTCCGAAAGTTTCGCACCTAAAAGAACGTTCTCGACCAACGTGAGAAAGCGGTTCGCGACGTACTTCCACCACGGCATTCCTCCGCGCAACGCGCCGCCACCGAGAATGCGCGAAGCGAGCACGCACGGATACAGCCCGCTCACCACCAGCCCCGCCATCGCCGGGATGAGTCGCGGCGTGTACTGATAATCCGGATGAATCATAACGATAATGTCCGCGCCGGCCGCAAGAGCGAGCCGGTAACAGGTTTTCTGATTCGCGCCATAACCGCGGTTCAACAGATGTACTTCCACCTGCGCGCGTCCGAGGGTCCGCGCAATCGCCACGGTTTCATCATCGCTCGCGTCGTCGACCACAATCACAAGATCGACAATTCCCTGCGCCATCACTTCATCATAAGTCCGGCGCAGAGTGAGCGCGGCATTATAGGCGGGCATCACGACTACAATCTTCTGGCCGTTTAACATCTTTGTAGTCGAATATGCGTTTGAACCTCGCAGTGCAACCGCCATGATCATTTTTTACGATCCCCAATGTGTCGAATACTCCCGGGCCGGGCACCCGGAGCGACCGGCACGCATCGCATGCACCGTGCCCTTGCTCCAAGATCGATATGGGGACTGGGAGTGGCGCAAGCCGCGCTCTGCGACAAAAGAAGAATTATTGAGGGCGCATTCACCTGAACACATCGAGCGGATTGCAAAGGCGGAGGAAGATTTCGACCTCGATACACCGGCGAATCCAAACATCGACAAGCACGCTAGGAAGTCGGCCGGAGCAGCGATCGAAGCGGCTCGCGCCGCGCTGGGTGGAAAGCGCTCGTTCAGTTTGATGCGACCGCCTGGACATCACGCCACGCGCGACCGGGCGATGGGCTTTTGTTATTTCAACAACATTGCGATCGCTACGCTCGATGCGCTGGAAAACGGAGCGAATCGGGTCGCGATTTGGGATTTCGATGCGCACCATGGCAATGGCACCGAGGAAATCGTCGCGCGTAATCCGAAAATCGCGTTTGCCTCAATTCATCAATCACCGGCTTATCCCGGCACCGGCCTCACTTCCTTCGTCAACATCGACAACTACCCCGTCGCGCCGAGCACGCCACGAAATGAACATGTCGATGTTGCGGAACGCGCACTGCAAAAGCTCTTAAAATTTAAGCCGGATCTGTTGCTCGTTTGCGCCGGCTTCGATGCTTATTCAGGCGATCCCCTCGTTCAGATGACACTCGAGCAGGAAGATTTCGCGACGTTCGGAAAGTGGTTGCGTAAGATCGACATCCCCGCGGCGGCTGTTTTAGAAGGCGGTTACAGCGACGAGCTGCCGGAACTAATCGATGCTTTCCTAAGCAACTGGACTTCAGAATAGACCGTCTGAATCGGGCGTTCTAAGTCCGTCAAGGTTTTTGGTGCCCGGCGTTCTCCGTCGCGATCATTTCCCTGAGTTCAATTGCCGCCCTTTTGATGTCGTAATGCTGATATTGGCCGGCCCTGCTTTGCGCCGCTAACAAGGCACAGCGATGGACATTTTTAAAATCGCCGTAGGGAAATTTGTATCTTTGTTTTGTATTCTCGGCATGTGCGTCGTCGATCCCGAGATGCCATTTTGCATATTCACCGAATCCGTGCAGACGAATGAACTCGTTCTCTTCCTCGGCCGAAGGTTGGTGTTGGCTCCATGCACCCCTGCCGTCCGCTACAACGTATCCCTGCTTGACGAGTTCTTTAGCGTAGTCGAACGCGCTTTGGTTAAGTTGGACTGCGTGAATTTTTTCAGTCGCCGGCAATTGCCCGGTCGTCTTTGTCCCCTCTTTAACATCTATGGCTAACGTGTCGATCGTTGGCGAAATCGTGCAGACAAGTGCGAACCACGCGGCGCAGGGATATAGCATTTTGAGGTCCATTCTCATCGGTGGCGATTTCCCCGACGTTGGTGAATAGTTTGCCACAAATCGGGCCGTAGCACAGCTTGGTAGTGCGCTTGAATGGGGTTCAAGAGGTCGCGGGTTCAAATCCCGCCGGCCCGAGTAATGTTGTAGCGGCGCTCTAATTAAGCGGCGCATTTTCGGCGGTCATAGACCGCCGCTACAAATTGCAGTACCGTCCGCGCTTATGTTGAGCGCCGGAATCGNNNACGCGGACGCACAACGCGCCGGCGGAAAATTATCCCTTCTGCACGATCGATCCCAACGTTGGCGTTGTTACTGTGCCCGATCCACGCCTGGCGAAGCTCGCCGAAATGTCGCATTCGCAAAAAATTGTGCCGACCGCGATTGAATTTGTCGATATCGCCGGCTTGGTCAAAGGCGCGAGCGCGGGCGAAGGGCTCGGCAATCAATTCCTCCATCACATTCGCGAAGTCGATGCAATCGTCCAGGTCGTGCGCTGTTTCGAAAACAGCGACATTCATCATGTCAGCGCAAAGATCGATCCGGTTCGCGACATCGAAGTAATCAACACCGAGCTGGTGCTGGCCGATTTGACGTCGCTTCAGAAACGGCGCGATCGTTTGCAGAAGGAAGTTCGCGCCGGCGACAAAACGGCGAAAGTTGAAAGCGCGATCATCGAAAAATTATTGCCGCATCTCGATGCTGGGAAACCGGCCGTGACCGCAAAATTAACTCCCGAGGAAAAAAAAGTTGCGAACTGGTTTTTTCTGCTGACTTCGAAGCCGACGATTTTCGCGTGCAACGTGGCGGAATTGGATCTGGCCGCGATTGCCTCGGGCAAGATCGACAATCCCGCGGCGAACCGCATCAAAGCGGTCGAAGATTATGCGCGGCATCATTTCGCGACCGAAGCGGTTGTCATCAGTGCGCAAATCGAAAGCGAGATTCCTGACTACGGGCGAAAAGGAAACGCGCGCCTGGACCATCCACGCCGGCGAAAAAGCAGCCGACGCCGCCGGAGTTATTCATTCGGATTTCGAACGCGGTTTTATCGCAGCGGAGACGATTCATTACGACGACCTCATCGCTCTCGGTTCCATCGCCAAAGCGCGCGAAGCGGGCAAATTGCGCATCGAAGGAAAAGCTTACGAAGTGCGCGACGGCGACGTGATTTTCTTTCGCTTCAACGTGTAGCCACGGCCCTATGGGCCGTCCTCCAAACGCTCGCTGAAAACAACCCACAGGCCGGTGGCTACATCAACTGGCTCACGCTGCGTCGTACAGGATCCGGCCGCACTGCTCGCAGCTCACGATCTCCTTCCCGGCTCTTACCCGCGCCGCCGTGGCCGTGGTCACTTTCATATGGCAACCGGTGCAGACTTCATGTTCGAGCGCCACGACGCCCGCGTCCCCCTTGCTCGCGAAAAGGCGCTCGAAACGGCTTAATAAATCCTCGTCAATCTTGCCGGCGAGCTCGGCGCGCTCTTTCGTTAAATCTACCAGCCGCGATTCCAGCGTTTTTGATTTTGATTCTAAATCTGTCATTTGCCGCGAGATCGATTCTTTTGTCGTCGTCGCTCTCTTTTCATTCGCCCCGAGCTCGGCCTTCAGTTTGTCGACCTGTTCCATCAGTTCGAGTTCTTCGTCCTCGATCTTGCGGATTTCGTTTTCGTAACGCTCAATTTCGTGACCCATCGCCTGGAACTCATCGTTCTTGCGCGTTTGATATTGTTGGGTCTTGAGCCGCGTGATGCTTTCGGTGCGCGTCCCGACGTCGAGCTCCAGCTTCTTGCGATCGATCTCGACCTGTCGCGCCTTTTGCTTGAGCGCTTCCACGCTCGCCGCGCTCGCCACCAGCTGCGCTTCGAGATTGTTCTTTTGCAGCGGCAAAGTTTTTATCTCCGTTTCGATCTGCTTGATCTTTTGTTGTCGATCTTGAAGAACGAGCAGTTGTTCCAGTTCCGCATGCACGGGCCTCGAAGTTATTGGCGCAATAGAATGGCGTCAATCACCACGCCGCTCGTTGAAGGCCGCGAGGACTTGTTCGGGGCGCGCCCGGACTGCGATATTGTCTGTCGAATTGACCCAGCGAATAATGCCTTGGGAATCAATCAAAAATTCGGCGGGACGCGCGATATCGGCGCCTTTGGGTCCAGCACCGCGATGCAGAAGGTCGTAACGCCGGATGACGCCTGCGTCCGCATCCGAAAGCAAGGGATAAGTGAAGCCCATTTTTCGACTGTAGAGCTGATTGGTTTCCACGGAATCGACGCTGATCGCTGCGAGACGAAAACCGCGCGCGTTAAAATCCGAAAGCCGTCGCTGAAAACTCCGCAACTCGGAGTTACAAAGCGGTCACCAATGGCCGCGATAGAAGATCAGAATTGCGCCGTTCGGCGAAATCAGATCCATGAGTGCGGTTGGCTTGCCATTTTGGTCCGGTAAAGTGAAGGCTGGCGCCTTTTCTCCAATGCGTGGTGCTGACAATGAAGCCGGCACCTGGCGGAGGACGTAGAAAACCCCGTAAGCAAAGAAGCCAAAAATAAACAGACTGAGCAGCGCGAAAATCGAGCCGAAGACTTTCCCGCGATAAAGTTGTGGTCTGACAAACGCGCGAACGAGACCCGCAAGAAGGAAAATTGCGCCAACCGCGAACAACAAAAGGTTCGCCCAGGGAAAATCGCGAGTAACCGGAAACTGGGCGAAGAATTGGTAACTGAAGAAACCGGCGAGTGTCAGGAAAAATCCGATCCAGAGCGACCAATTCCAATTCCGTTTCATGTCGATCTTGCCGTCGCCAACCGCAAGATCCACCGGTAGAGCACTACTGCGATAACTGCGAAGGCCAGGCCGCCGATGATCTTCCCGGCGGTTTCAAAGCCCGCGCCGACCAGCGCCAGCGGTGCAGATACGCCGGAAAACACGACGATCGCGGAGATCACGACACCGATCACGCTCTCGCCGACGATCAATCCCGACGCGAGTAACACGCCCAACTGCTTCGTCGCTTCCGGCCGGGGAGTGCGGTTAGCTCGCTGGTCGAAGAACCAGCCAGCGACCGCTCCGACCACGATCATCAGCGTGCTTTGCGTGGGCAGATAGATCCCAAGACCAACGGCCAGCGGTGGAACACGCATGTGTCGCGTCGTACGTGCGAGGATCTCGTCCAGCAGAATGATACCGACGCCGATCAATCCTCCGATTCGGATCAAACTCCAATCGATCTCGCCGCTAATGACGCCTTGCGCCAACGATGAGATCAGGCCTGCCTGAGGCGCCGGTAGTGGATTCGGACGCAGCTCGGCGCCCGGCGCGCCGACGAAACCGTAGGCATGATTCACGAGATCGAGCACCGGCGGAATCACAAACGCGCCCGCGATTACGCCGATTACGAGCGCCACCTGCTGCTTCCACGGAGTTGCATCGACCAATTGGCCGGTCTTGAGGTCCTGCAAATTATTGTTCGCGATCGCAGCAACGTTGAAGATCACTGCGGTAGTAAAAAGCGCGAATGCCATCAGCGATTTGCCCGCATCCGGCGAGACGTACGGTTTTACACCGAGCACGAGCAGCAAAGCAGCGCCAATCACCACCAGAATGCCAATGCCCGACAGCGGGCTGTTGGACGAGCCGATCAGGCCGGCCATGTAACCGGTGACTGCCGAGACGAAGAAGCTCATCAACACAACGTAGGCGACGCCGCCGATGACGAGTGTTGGCAGATGCGCGCCGAGGCCGCTGGTGTTGGCAA
>QHPX01000133.1 GCA_003219195.1 Verrucomicrobiota bacterium | reverse complement strand
GCAAGGAATAGTGCGGCACGCCCCAGCCCCAGCCAATCAATGTGCCTATGAGCATCGCAATACCAACTGAGAGACCAACCAAGTGCCCGATCGCTAACAGCGCAAACGACAACGAGAAGTCATAACCGCTCACGGCACCGTTGCGGCCGATTCGGAAGGTCTGCGCCACATCGGATGCGAACATTTGTGTCGCAACGACAACGGCAAACACGGCGGAAACAATCGATCCCCATAACACCGCGAGCAGTCCTGCGCGGCCATGTTCGATGTCGGAGGCGTGTCCCCCGACCTCTTTGTCGGGGCTACTACCGACCTTCAGCACTTCGGCGCAGGCGACACCTTCCGGGTAGGGCAGGTCCGAAGTAGTTACCAACGCGCGGCGCAGCGGAATTGAGTACATCACGCCCAGAATCCCGCCCAATGCACAGATCGCGAATGAGATCCAGAAAGGAAAACCGGTCCACCAGCCGATCATGATCAAACCCGGCAGCACAAAGATAATCGACGACAGCGTCCCCGCGGCCGAGGCGACCGTCTGCACGATGTTGTTTTCCTGAACTGTTGCATCGCGGAAGGCTCGCAGGATCGCCATCGAAATCACCGCCGCGGGAATCGATGTGGAAAAGGTGAGACCGGCCTTGAGGCCGAAGTACACATTGGCCGCAGTGAACACCACCGTAATGATGACGCCAACAATCAAGCCACGAACGGTAAGTTCTTTCCGTGTTTGTTGGTTGACGTTCACGATGTGATTTCGAATTACGGCGGTCGGCTCTCCCGCCTCGACCAGTAAGAGCGGAGGATACTGTGGAGTCGTC
>QHPX01000132.1 GCA_003219195.1 Verrucomicrobiota bacterium | reverse complement strand
GAAATCGACGTCGAATAGCCCTGCCAGCAAGCAACGGCGCGCGCGCCGAGGATTCAACCATTGGCAGCTCGCGGTAAAAACCGCATTAATTGTCGCGGTGGTCGGGCTCGCTTACCTGCCTGCGCTCCGTGCAGGTTTCGTTTGGGACGACCAGTCGCTGATCACAGCGAATCCTTTGCTGCGCAGTTTCTCTGGCTTGGCCGAAATCTGGTCGGGAGCGAGAACCGCAGATTATTTTCCAGTCACTAACACTATATTCTGGATTGAGTCTCACCTTTTCGGCGGACATGCCGCCGGTTATCACGCCCTCAATATCCTTCTTCAGTCTGCCAACGCGCTGCTCGTCTGGGCGGTATTGCGAAGGCTAAGTATTCCAGGGGCGTGGTTGGCCGGTCTGATTTTCGGAATCCACCCGGTGCACGCGGAATCGGTGGCGTGGATTTCCGAGCTGAAAAATCTGCTTTCCATGTTCTTCTATTTTGTCTCACTGCTCTGTTTTTTTGAGATCGAGGGAAAACGAGTCCTCAGCAGCTCGGTCGCTTACGTCGCGTCACTTTTTTTCTTCCTATTGGCGCTTCTGTCAAAAACACAGGTGGTGTTTTTGCCTGTGGCACTTTTGCTCTGCGCCTGGTGGCGGCGAAGTTCAAACCTCGACGAAAGTAGTGGTGCGAGCAGGGGCCGAGCCGCCAACCGTGGGAGCCCGCGTTTTCAGCGGGAGATGATACGAACCTGGCCATTCTTTTTGATCGCCGTCACGTTCGGCTTGCTAACGCTTTGGTTTCAAAATCGCGGCATTGGGGAGGAGGAGATTGTTCTCGGATCTTTTGGTCGACGATTCGCCAACGCCGGAATGGCAGTGTGGTGGTATGCGGGGAAGGTTTTCGCGCCGATCCGGCTGATGGCCGTCTATCCGAATTGGCGATTCGATTCGCCTCGAGCGGCGGAATGGCTGCCTTTGCTCGCGCTCATTGGCGGGATGTCGATCTTCTGGCGATGGCGCGATCGCTGGGCACGCAGCTTTCTCTTTGCCTTCGCCTACTTCGTCGTCGCGCTAGTGCCGGTGCTTGGATTCCTGCGCATGGCTTATGCGCGCAGCGGCACGCTCGTCGCAGATCATTTCCAATACTTCGCCGATATTTCTCTAATCGCTCTGTTCAGTGCGGGAGTGGCGCGTCTGTTGAAATCGCGGCGACGGTGGATAAAGATTGTAACCGGAGCCGTTGTCACCCTCCTCCTCGGCGTAATGGGGAGTTACACCTGGGCCCGGGCGAAAATTTATCGCAACGAAGAAACACTCTGGCAGGATAATTTTTCTAAGAATCCGGACGCATGGCAGGGTCACAACCGGATCGGACAACTCTTCTTCGATCAAGGAAAATTCGCAGAAGCCGCGCAGCATTTCGAGCGCGCCACCAAACTGAAACCGGAGCTGCCCGACAATTACAACTCGCTCGGACTGGCCTATTGCCGGCTCGACCGGTTCGAGGAGGGGATCGTCGAATATCGCAAAGCGTTGCAGTTAAAAGGAGAAAAATCTTCCACCGCGAAAAGCGCAGGCGTCGCGACCATGCGAGCAAACCTCGCCAATGCTTTGACTCTTACGGCGAACAATCTTATCGACTCAGCACAAACCCTTTTAGAACAAGGTGCAATGATCGCTGCGGAAGCAGATAGGAAAGCAGCGATGGAACGCTACGAGGAAGCTATTAGCGAATACAAAAAAGCACTCGAACTCGAACCACAGCACCCCGCGATCCACCGAAACCTCGGCCTGGTCCTAATCAGGCTGGGAAGATACGACGAAGCGGTCGCGCACCTGCGAACCGTGTTGCGATTGGTGCCTAACGAGCCGATCGCACGCGAAGCACTCGATGCGATTGAGCGACAGCGTCATTAGCTTTTCCTACAGTCGCTAAACATGTCCACGTTTGCCAAGTCGGTCTCGATCATTGTTCCCACACGCAACGAAGCGGAAAATGTCGCGATGCTGGTGGCGCAGATTGTGTCGAGCGCTGTTGCCTTTCACGAGATCCTATTTGTTGACGATGATTCGACCGATGGGACGCGCGATGTGATTCGCTCGCTGACGGTGAATCATCCGATCCGGTTGATCGAGCAAGACCACAGAGAGCCTGGATTGGCATCCGCGATCATGTTGGGCGCAGGAGCAGCGGAGGGAGAGTTATTACTCATCATGGATGCGGACCTAAGCCATCCGCCAGAACGGATCAACGATCTGCTAGCTCCGTTGCTCGAAGGCACGGCAGACATGGTGGTCGGGAGCCGTTATATAACTGGGGGATTGACGCCGGGGTGGCCGTTTTGGCGGCGGATGCTGTCACGGGCCGGCGCGGCGCTCGCTTATCCGCTCACGGGTGTGCACGATTCGATGTCCGGTTTCTTTGCCATCGCGCGTGCGCGACTCCTAGAAGTCGCGCCACCGACCGTCGGCTTCAAGATAGCCTTTGAAGCAATTGTCCATGCTGGTTCAACTTTGCGCGTGCGCGAAATTCCCGTCGAGTTTCGAGATCGCGCGCGCGGTCAATCAAAAATGTCTCTCGGAATCGCCCTTCGCTTTTTTTCCCGATGGCTGATCGCAGTTTTTCGACACATTCTCACTCGTCATCCGAACGTGATGTAAACGCTTCCCGGTTTCCTCATGCCCTTTTAAGCTCGGTCATCTCAAGGCCATGCTCGAGTTCGCTCAAGGCCAGCGGAATCCGACGTTGGTGCTTGTCGATCCAACGTTCGGAAATCTGACGCAGCGGGACGGGATTGAGATAATGAAGTTTTTCTCGTCCATGCCATAGAATCACAACCAGGTTCGCCCTTTCCAGCCACCGAAGATGCTTGGTCACGGCCTGGCGCGTGATGGCTAGGTGCTCGCACAATTCGCTAAGGGTTTGCCCGTTGCTGTCGTGCAACCGATCGAGCAACTGTCGCCGCCTCGAATCGGCTAGGGCTTTAAAGACTTCGTCCATTACCTCGGATTATGCAACCAAATGGTTGCATGTCAAGCGGCATGGACGTTTCACCGTGCGGTCCCGGGCCGTTTTTTAATCCAGCGGACTCTTCACGCCGATGCCGGGCTTGTTGAGCACGTGCGTGTAAACCATCGTTGTGCTCACATCTTTGTGGCCTAACAACTCCTGAACGGTGCGAATGTCGTAACCGTTCTCGAGCAAGTGAGTGGCGAAGCTATGGCGGAAAGTGTGACAACTCGCTGGTTTGGTGATTCCCGCCGCCTGCACCGCATTCTTCACCGCGTTCTGTAACGATTTCTCCAAAACATGATGCCGTTGCACCCGGCCGGAAACCGGATCCACCGATCGTTTCGTCGCCGGAAAAATATATTGCCACATCCACGCCCGGTGCGCGTTCGGATATTTTCTGTCCAACGCGTCCGGCAAATAGACCGAGCCGAAACCCAGCGCCAGATCGCGCTCATGCACAGCCTGGGCATGCGCGAGGTGCTCTTTCAACGGCGCACGCAAGCGGCCCGGAAGCATCGTTACCCTGTCTTTTGCGCCTTTGCCGTCGCGCACGATGATTCGGCTGTAGCCGAAATCGATGTCTTTTACGCGCAGCCGCAAACATTCCAGTAATCGCAGTCCACTGCCGTAGAGCAAATCAGCCATCAACCGATACGGCGGCCGGATGTGGGCCAGGACCGCTCGAACCTCTGCTCGCGTTAACACTACCGGCAATCGCGCCGGTCTGTTCGCCCGCAACGCTCCATCCAGCCGTCCCAGTCTTCTTTCCAAAAATTGTTGATACAAAAAGAGCAGCGCGCTGAAGGCCTTCTCCGTCGGATGCCTTTTGCCAGAAAAAAGAATGAACCGTCGGATCCAATCCAGATACGCCTGCTCTGTGCGCAAGCTGTAGCGCCGCGCCCGCATGAAAGTGCGCACCTGCTCCATGAATTTCGCCTTGCCCACGCCTCTGCCGGCGACCAAACTCTGCTCCGCCTTTGATTGCGACCTGCTCATCAACCCCACCAGGCTACATGCCCGCGCCCAACCATTACAACCCCAGAATTAGACGAAAAAATATTCGTAACATTTTACGAACATTCGGCTAATCATAGTTAGACCTCATGAGCACGCGCGTCGCTGCTTTACTCTGGGTCTTGGTAGTCGGCCTCGCGCTCGCAGAGGACAACCCGCTGGAGCCATCCGCGCGCGTCATGCGGCAGTTCGGCATGAGCTACAAGCAGGCAGTGCGCGGGCGCGCGCGAAGGAGGAGCATGGCTTGGTCGTGCTGTTTCGGCTCAGCGTTCAGCGGGAGCTAGACGGTGCGCGTGCAGAGACATACAGTTCGGACATTCGAGAGCTTTTGGACATTTGGGGCGACCGAGCGTTTGCTGCTGTCCTGCGTAGGCAGTCGCCAGCCGTTCGAAAGAGCATGTGGCGCTGGCTTCGTGACATCGGATTCACTGACTTTGCGAAGCGTTATCCAGAAGCCGTGGCTGACCGCGAACCGTCCTTATGCCTAGCTTTGAGAGCATGCGAACATCACTTCCAGCTCGCGCGGTCGCTGATTTTGGGTCTCGTTAGATGGTGAGCGCTAGATAATGCACCCAACGAAGCGGCGCATCCTCTACTTCTGTATCGCCGCGATCGCGTTCATCAACGCATTCGCATTCCTCGCGATCAATGCATTTTTCCTCGGCGGCGGCGTGGCGAGTGAGATCCGGAACGGCCATTACTACCTCAATAACCACGGACGATTCACGGAAGTGTCACGTTTGGTTTATCTCTACGCGGACATTCATTTTTGGGTCACGTGGATACTCATATTGATCGGTAGTTTCGCAGTCGGCCGCGCAGTGCGTTTGCGACGGCAGCTCTAAAATTATGATCCAGTTACATCACGAACCCATCTAACCAATCGCTGGAGCCAACCGCTGGCCGCTGTGATGTTCACGTTTAATTTTATGAAACAGTTTTTCGTGTTTGCCACGCTCGCTTCCGCCAGCGGTGGCTCAGCTCCATCTCGTTAGGCCACTTCCCCATGCACCTTGTCATGTTCGACATCGACGGCACGCTTACCAAGACCATGAAGATCGACGAGGAGTGCTTTGTTCGCTCATTCAAGGAAGTGTTTGGTTTCGTCGACATCGACACCGATTGGTCACATTATCCGCACACGACGGATTCCGGCATCTTTCACGATGTTTTCACGTCACGCATTGGCCGGCCACCGACGGCGCAGGAAGTCTCGCGATTTCGCCAGCATTTCATCCAATTGCTCGCTGCCGCTTCATCACAGTCTCCATTTGCACCGGTTGCAGGGGCTGACAGGTTGTTGTCCCGGCTCGCCCAAGGCGGCTCGCATCGCGTGTCGCTTGCTACTGGAGGCTGGCGTGATTCCGCCCGCCTCAAGATGGCCAGTGCCGGGATGTGCTTTGACGACCATCCGGCGGCATCGGCGGATGATGCACTCGACAGGGAGTCCATTATGGGGCTTTCCAAGCAGAGGGCAGCCGAACGATATGGCGAGTCATTTGCCTACACCGTGTATGTTGGTGACGGAGTTTGGGATGCTCGTGCATGTCGCAGTGTTGGCATTCCGTTCATTGGCATTGGCACGGGGAGTCGAGCGACACGATTGTCCGCGGAGGGTGCTGTT
>QHPX01000131.1 GCA_003219195.1 Verrucomicrobiota bacterium | reverse complement strand
TTGGGCAATCGATACGTAATCCTTCGCATTCTTTTTCATCTCTGTGCTCCTTTGGGATCGCTTTTTTCTGGGATCTTCGTGGCCTAGTATTCAAACCACTGGCTGAGCGCTTTGACCTTTTCCTCCGTGTACGGCGGGAACAGATGCTCGATGGCGACGTCGGGCGGCGAAATGAGAACCGATTTCGCGTGCGTGAGAGCGTCAAAGCCGGCCTTGCCGTAGTAGTGACCGATGCCGGAATATCCGGCCCCTCCAAAGGGCATGGTTTCGATAAACAGGTGAATGTTTACCTGATTGATCGCGCCGCCGCCGAATGACACGCTCGCGAGGAAATGATCGATCGCCTTCTGATCTCGGCTGAAGAGGAAGCCGGAAAGAGGCTTCGGATGCTTCTTCACCTCGCGAATGGCCGCATCCATGTCCTTGTATGTGAGGATTGGAAGAAGAGGCCCAAAGATCTCGTCCTCCATGATCGGATCGTCCCAAGTCACTGGATAGATGACCGTGGGATCGAGATAGCGTGCATCCGGATCGGAACCCCCGCCTATCACAACTTTCTTTTGATCGATCAGGCCCGCCAAACGTTCGGTGGCCTTTGGGCTGATAATGCGGGAGTAGTCGTCCGGTCTGCTCTTGGGGTCAGTCCCGTAGAGCTCGACCATCGCCTTCTTGCACTCCGCAACAAACTCCTCTGCGATTGATTCGTGCACGTAGGCGTATCCGGGCGATGTACACCATTGGCCGCCCCAGGCCGTCGCACCCCAGACAATCTTCTTGGCCGCATCCGGGATATTGGCGGTCGCATCAACAAAGGCTGGGTTCTGGCCCCCGAGTTCGAGAAGAACCGGAGTCAGATTTTTTGCGGCCGCTTCCATGACGATCTTGCCAACCTTGACGCTGCCGGTGAAGAAGATGAAGTCGAAGGGCAGCTTGAGAAGCTCCGTCACCTCGTCTTTGCTGCCGGTGACGGCAGTGACGGCCCGAGGATCGAAATATTTTGGGATGAGATCGACCAAGACCTTACTGGTGGCGGGCAACCCCTCGGAGAGTTTGAGGATGCATGGATTGCCAGCCGCAATAACCTGGACCGCGGGGTCAAAGAGCAGCGTCAGAGGTCCGTTGAATGGACCGATAACCAACGTGACGCCGTAAGGTTCCCGATAGACCTTAGCAGTATGCCCACTCTCCCTGAGGGCCTTGGGCACAACTACATCTAAGGGCTTCATCCACTCCTTCAAATCTTGCTTCGCGAAGGCGACAGTTCCTACAGGCGCCATAATCTCGAAGACCTTCTCTTGACTGGCCGTCTTGAAGTCGCTGCTCATCGCAGCCTCAAGAACCTCCGCGTTCTCCTTGCACAAGTTCTCAAGGCGCGTCAGTTGGTCGATGCGCCACTCGTATGACTTGGTCGCGTCCGAATCGAAATATGCCTTCTGCTTGTCGAAGATTTCCTGAAACTGATTCATATGAGTCTCCCTCGCACATCGGTTTGTCGATGCCGCTTTTCAGCGGCGTCGTGATTTTTAGGCCATTGTGAGAACCATGCGGAATCGCGCTTCACCAGACATCATGCGTCGATACGCTTCTTCGGCTTTTTCCAAAGGAAGCGTTTCGATCATGGGGCGAACCTCGGTGAGGACGCTGAAGTCAAGGGTGTCCTGTGTCTCGATCGCTCTTCCTGTCAGGCTTCCAACGACCGAGCGGCCACCAAAGATGAGCGGAACTCCGTTGACGGGAATTGCATCACCCGAAACACCAACTACCACGAGCTTTCCGCGAACTGAGAGGCCGGGAAGCAGGCTGGCGATTGCTGCTCCGCTGGGGGCGGTTGCCAGGATCACGTCGGCGCCTCCCAGTTTCTGCAGCGCGGCTCCTGCATCCTCAGCTTTGGCGTCGATGTAAACGTGAGCTCCAAGCTTGGGAGCGAGATGTTCTTTGTCTGGACCGAAGCCGATTGCAACGGTGCGAAAGCCCATCTTCTTGGCGTACTGCACGCCAAGATGCCCCAGACCGCCGATACCCTGGATAGCAACGGTATCGCCAGCACGTCCGGTGTTGCGGAGCGCATTGAATGTGGTGATGCCGGCGCAGACCAGCGGGGCCGCATCTTCTGATTTGAGTTCATCCGGTATGAGGACCAGTGCGCGTGCCTCTGCGATCATCATTTCCGCATAGCCGCCATCACTCGTCACGCCAGTGATAATGGGGTTCTGGCAATATGCCGTGTCGCCGCGGCGACAGGTCTCGCAGGTTCCGTCTTCACCTCCAAAGAACCCGACTCCTACACGCTGGCCGACCTTCCAGGTCGTAACACGCCGGCCAACCTCCTCGATGCGGCCAATTGCTTCATGGCCCGGCACACGCGGATAGACGACGCCGGGCAGTTGTCCCTCAACGGTGCCCGCGTCTGAGTGACATACACCGCAAGCCTCTACCCGGATACGTACTTGTTCCTCACCCGGCCCGACGACAGGCTTCTCGACGAAGCGAAAAGTCCCGGGTTTGGTTATCTCGACCGCCTTATATGTTTTTCCCATTTTCGTCTCCTATCGATCTGGAAGAACTCATGTGTCGTCGTTCACAAGAATTGCGAAAGCGGCAGGTTGAAAATTCGCCGTTGTTCGCGATCCTGATGTGTGGAGTGGGTCCAGGAAAGCCGTTGGGCATTCGCATACGCGTCAACGCAACCTGAGAGTTTCCCTTGGGACCAAGCACAAGTGAGGAAGACTCCAGCAGAGAAAAATGCTCCGCCAATCTTTTTCCAAACATGCCTTGAAGCATATGTTCTGCCTCGCACCGCACTAGAACTTACCGTTGCTATTCTTCCATTGATCGCGAGGGGGAATCGACTCGAGTGTGTCCCAGTGCTCAGCGATCCTGCCGTTTGCAATGCGGAATAGATCATAGATGGCAGTCGATACTCCACCAAACGTAGCTTCCGCAACGACAAGCACGAAATTACCTTCGCCAAGGACCATATGCACACGCTTGTAGATGACGGCCTGCCCCTTGGCGGCAAGAGCTTGTAGACCGGTAATCAGACCAGGGATAGTATCGGCGACCCATGGATTGTGCTGAATGTATTCGGTACCGTTGAAGTAGCTGGGAAAAGTCTCGCGACGGCCTGCGCGAAGGTCGTCCATGTAGCGCTGCATGAGCGCCTTGTTGGCACCTGTCTGGTCGAGATCAGACACCTCGGCGGGCCCGTCGATCATAGTGTGTCCACTTGGGCTGGGTTCGGTCGCGGTCTCCTGCAAATTGTCCCAGTGCTCGACAATCAGACCATCTTCGTAGCGGAAAATGTCAAATCCGATGCGTGGTCCGAAGAAATTGTACTGCGTGTGAGCGAAGACATAGTCCCCATCTTCAAAGACGCGGATCGTATTGACGGACGCATCGGGCGGCATGTTCTTGATGAGGGCGGCGACACCTGCCGGACCGGGTCCCACCTGCAAGTTGTGCTGGATATACTTATTGGGATTGACATATGCGAGCGGAACCGGATCTTTGGTCTCAAGCGACTTCAGGAGATCGATGACCTGTTGTTTACGGCTGGGCGCCATGGGTCCTCCGGGACAATCTCTCTATTTGTAATAATGGACCATTCGGTACTTTATTTGCAAGCCTCGCAGTCGAATTGACCGATAATGTTGCAATGGGACGACGAAAACTG
>QHPX01000130.1 GCA_003219195.1 Verrucomicrobiota bacterium | reverse complement strand
CTGACCGCGAAACTCCCGGTGCGCTCGCGCCGCGTGTCGAGCTTCTCGACTACGACGCCGACGGCACGAATGAGTTGCTCTTCACCTCGATCGAAGCTCAGGCGCTCTTGAAACCCAATGACGGCGGCACCATCGCCGCACTCGATTTCCGTCCCTCGGCTGCCACACTCGTCAATTCCGTCCTGCGCCGCCCAGAGGCTTATCACACGCGCTTGCGCGAAGCCGCGGGGAAACCTGCCACTGGCGCGGTCGCTTCCATTCACGAACAGACCCGTGTCAAGGAGCCCGGCCTGGAGCGCTTCCTTCGCTACGACCGCTGGCCGCGCCATGCATTCCGCGTCATGATTTTTGACCCCGATCGCACCCACGCCGACTACGAAATCCTCGAATTGCGCGAAGACGCCGGATTTGCCGGCGGCGTTTTCACCGTGAAGAACTCCGCGCCCAACGAAGCCGAGCTTTTCCGCGCGGATTCCCTGACGCTGCAAGGCAAGACGGACTCCGCGTCCTCCAAACTCCTGCTACTCAAACAATATACTTTCAGCCCCGCCACGAACGGCTTTGAAGCAACGTGCGTGATCACCCTGAAGTTAAAGGATATTCTCGAGAAGCCCGTAGCCGTCGGCATCGAGTCGGTTATCAATCTCCTTGCGCCCACGGAGCCCGACCGCTTTTTTGAAACGCCGCTCGGCAAAAAGAATCTTCGCTTCAGTGGTTCCATGCCCGGTCCCATCCTGCGCATGGAAGACGGGTGGCAGCGCGTCCGCGTCTCGTTGCACGCGCCGCTCGTCGAGGATTTCTGGGTTGCGCCGATTGAAACAGTCTCCGAGTCCGAGGAAGGTTTCGAGCGCGTCTACCAGGGCTCACAGATTCTCGCTGTCTGGCGTCCTCCGCTCACCACCCAAAAAACTTGGTCCACCCGCCTAGTCTGGCGCATCGAAGCCTTCTGATTTTTCGCCGCCGACACGCCTCCCCAGTATCCGGCTGTTCGATCTGCCGCTTTCTCCTTGACTTTTCTTTAATCCATGTTATACTTTACTTGTAGATACCTGCGTCGTCCCAATAGAGAAGACCAACTCCCATTTTCACCGGCGACAACCCCTCTTCTCTGGTCTAACTCTTTTCCTTTGATGAGGTTAACATGTTGCTCTGCCAGGTAGTGGAATTTGCGGCTCTTTAGAATCAGACACTTAAGTGGAACCCATTTTGTAAGCCCTTTGTTTTGATATTCATCCATGCAAGATTATTTACTTCACAAAAGCGGACGGGTGTGATTAGATGCACTCGAAGCCGCCGTTTACCAAGCCCAAAGAGCGGCACGGAAGGATGAGCCGCTACATGACTCTCGTTATTGGGATGGAGTGCCATGATTGCCTGTTGTTTTGCGCCGACCGCGAAGAATCCACAGAATATGGCGGTAAACGTTCCGTTTCAAAAATACATGAAGCCATCGGAAGAAACTGGATGATGGGGATCGCGACATCTGGAAGCGGTCCCTTGGGAGATGTAGGCGCTCTAAAAATCATATCGGAGGCTAGGAAGTACGAGGATTTTTCGGACACCCCTACGCCATTGCTAGAGAGAGTGCTGTTGCGAATTTATAAAAGATATGTTTTCCCTCGCGATGAGCGCAGGCAAATGGAGAGGGGAATCAGTTTGGTTATCGGCATTTTGAACAGCGAAACTGGGGAGAAGTTTTTATTTAAGACATTCGAGGAAATAGTCAAACCGCAACCACACTATGCGTGTGCCGGGGCTGGGCAGGAAATCGCCCACTACTTTCTAGGCCGTTTATATGGAGACGGGTTGAAGGGGAGTGAGGCGTTGGTTTTGAATGCGTTCGTTGTCCGTGAGGCCAAGGCGTCCGTTGGAGGTGTGGGAAGGGAGAGTGAATTCGTGAAATTCATACGAGATATCGACGGACACCATGTCACGACAAGGACGCTCACGAGCGACGACGTTTGGAACCGCCTTCCCCATTTAAGCCATTGCTTATCACCATTCTGGAAAGAATCTAAGCCGTCAGGCGCTCAAACGTCAGAGCAGGAGCCGTAACCATATGACGAAGAGTGTCGAGGAACAAATCAGGCCGCTTCCGGCGATTAAAGCGGAACTCCATCTCTTCCAAATAGGCCGGGAGATGCTTGGCGCTAATCCTGTGCCACGTTCCCATGATGCCGCGCTTGAGAAGCGAGAAGGCGGATTCGACGGCGTTGGTGTGAATGTCCCCCATGACATACACGCCGGAACTGTGGTTAATTTTCTTGTGGTTGGTCCTCTTAGCCTTTCGCATGGCGGCATCGTTCGCGGACGCATCATCCGTGAAAATGACTTCCACGTCCTCGCTGATATTCTCGCGGATGTACTGCGCGAGCGTTCCGCCCTTAGCATCTCTCGCATGGAAGAAGCGGAGATCGCCATTGCGCTTGCGAATGCCGACCACTACTTCCTTGTTGTCGAACCCTGCGATATGTCCTTTTCCTTTGATCTTGCCGCCAACGTAGGTAACGTCCATCTCTACTTTGCCGTCGAGCATGGGCTTGTCGGTTTGCGTCATGGCATGGCGGATGCGATGGCAGAGGTACCACGCCGTTTTGTAGCTCATTCCGACCGTTCGTTGAATCTGGCAGGCAGACATTCCCTTCTTCGCTTCACAGAGCAGGTGCGTCGTGAGGAACCACTTGCCGAGAGGCAGGTGCGAGTCGTTGAACACCGTGCCGGAAGTGACGGAGAACTGATAGTCACAGTCTTTGCAGTAGAAGAGTTGTTTGTCGGTATCCAACTTGACCACAGGGCCTTTGCAGCGCAAACACTGAGGGCCTTCGGGGAAGCGGAGACGAACCAAAAGCTCGCGGCACCTATCTTCGGTGTCAAACAGCGTGTTTATATCAACTAGATTCATCGGGAGGCTCCATTGGACGAAAGGCGGAAGAAGCTATTGGAGAAGGTTCCGACGCGCAAGTTGCTCGCTTCCATCAAAAAGGATATGCGGAAGATGCTCAGAGCTACTGCGTCAGCCGCTAAACCTAAGAAGAAGTGAGGGTTGCTGTCCATGAAGGAATTAGACCATGCGGCCTAACTTTTGTCAAGTAAATAATCTTGCATCCATGGAATGGGGGTGTGGGATACGCTCTTGCCTACGCGGGGACATTAGTCACGCGTTAGAGAACACGAGTCACCAGGTCGCCAGTCACGAATCACAAGTCATGAGTCTCTTATTCCGCAATCAGCAGGTTTTGAGCGAATGGCCACTCGGCGTCGATCCACTGCCCCTCGCAGCGGAATCCTGTTCGCGCCGCCATCTCTGGGACTTCCTCGGCTTGGTACTTGTGCGAACTCTCTGTCCAGATTGTTTCATCTTCGTCCAGCATGACGCGAAGGCTCGCCGCCGGAACGTGTACCGTTTGCCGACGGGTCGAGCGCAAATGCATTTCGATGCGCCGCTCCGCGAAATTCCAGAGCGCCTCGTGCCGGAAGCATCTCAAATCAAAATCCGCGCCCAACTCCCGGTTGATGCGCGCCAGCAAATTCAAGTTGAACGCCGCTGTCACGCCAGCGGGATCGTCGTAAGCCAGCATTTGCAGCTCAACGTCTTTCTCCAGGTCCGTACCAAGCAGCAACGCATCTCCCGGCTGGAGAATTTCCCTCATTTCTCGTAAAAACGTTTCGCCCGCATCGCGATCAAAATTGCCGATGGTGCTCCCGAGAAACAAAACGAGCAGATGATCCTCCTCTGCTCGCCCTTCGGCCACCGTGCGCAATCCTTCGAGGTACGGTTGTTCGTACCCCACGATGCTGACCATATCGATGTGCCCTAGTTCTTTTTCGCACGCCGCCAGCGCAAACGGC
>QHPX01000008.1 GCA_003219195.1 Verrucomicrobiota bacterium | reverse complement strand
ATTCCTCTGGACACCGTCACCGCCACGAAGAAGGTCGTCAACGTCAAGGAGCAATACAATACCGACCGCCTTCGTCCGCAGTACGCCAGCTTCGAAATGCGCCCGCTCTTCCTCATGACCAACGAAGTGCGATAGTCTCTCTCCCGATATCTTGCGTGGATAACTCTGGCTGTCGAGGGAGGCCCTATCTACGTACTCGGGATTGACGTTGGTACCGGAGGAACGCGAGCCCTCATCATCGATGGCACCGGCCGCGTGGTCTCTTCCGCCACGGAAGAGCACCAGCCCTTCGCTTCGCCGCAAATCGGTTGGGCCGAACAGCACGCCGAGGATTGGTGGCGTGCCACCTGCATCGCGGTTCGTAAAGCTATCGCGAGCGCCAATCTGAGCGCCGAAGAAATCGCTTGCGTCGGATTCTCCGGTCAGATGCACGGCGCGGTGATGTTGGACGAGCAGGGAAGCGTCGTTCGTCCCGCTTTGATCTGGTGCGACGTCCGTACGGAAAAGCAGTGCCGCGATCTGACCGCCAAAATCGGCCAGGAGCGCCTAATTCAACTCACCTGCAATCCCGCTTTAGCCAATTTCACGGTTACAAAATTGCTTTGGGTTCGCGAGAACGAACCTGCGAACTGGAAACGTGTTCGCTCCGTCATGCTCCCCAAGGACTACGTTCGGTTCCGCCTCACCGGCGAGCGCGCCACCGACATGGCCGACGCTTCCGGCACGTTGCTTCTCGACGTCGCCCGTCGCCGCTGGTCGCGGGAAATGTTGCAAGCCGCCGAAATCGATGAACGCTTGCTACCATCCCTTCACGAATCTCCCGCTGTCTGCGGGAAGGTCTCCGACAAAGGAGCCGCCGAATCCGGTCTGCGCGTTGGTGCGCCCGTCGTTGCCGGCGCTGGCGACCAAGCCGCCGGAGCTACGGGCATGGGCATCGTCTCGGCTGGTGCCGTTAGCGCCACCATCGGCACTTCCGGCGTCGTTTTTGCCGCCACCGATCGCCCCGCGCTCGATCCTCATGGCCGCGTCCACACGTTTTGCCACGCCATCCCCGGACGGTGGCACGTCATGGGCGTCACGCAAGCCGCTGGCCTTTCCCTGCGCTGGTTTCGCGATACGTTCGCAACAAATTCCAGCGGCGCTCGCGAATCCTACGACCAGCTCACCGCCGAAGCCGCCAAAATTCCCGCCGGTTCTGATGGCCTCTTGTGGACTCCCTATCTGATGGGCGAGCGCACCCCGCATCTTGACTCCAACGCGCGCGCCGCGCTCGTCGGCCTTACCGCTTCACACACGCGCGCCCATGTCGTTCGCGCCATTCTCGAAGGTGTTGCCTTCAGCCTCCGCGACACGTTTACTCTTTTCCGCGAAATGAACGTGCCCGTTGCCAGCATCCGCCTCGGCGGTGGCGGAGCGCGCGCTCCGCTGTGGCGGCAAATCCAAGCCGATGTTTACGGGCACGCCGTCGAAATCGTCGAAGCCGAAGAAGGCGCGGCCTACGGTGCAGCGCTTCTTGCCGGCGTTGGGGCCGGCCTCTGGCCCACCGTGGACGCCGCCTGCGCCGCGACGGTTCGCGTCGCCTCGCGCGTCAGTCCTCAGCACGCTGCCGTCGCTACCCTCAACGCCAGCTATTCCGCCTTCCGCCAAATCTATCCCGCAACCAAAGCAATCTTCGCCTCCCGCTGAGTGTCTCGGTCCTCTCCTCAAAGATTCTCCAGCACGGTTTTCAGTAGTTCCCCCGATTGCTGGCCACTCCGCTCGGGAGTACATACCTGATGAGCTATAGTCGGCCGTCTATAGCCGGGTTAGTCGTTGAAACGTGTCACAGCTGGGGTGTCCTATGGGCACGTGCTCTTCGATGACGTCTCCGGTTTTTCCGGTGACCACCTTCACCTTTCGCTGTGATCACCAGTGCTGGGCCAGAAGTGCTTGTGCGTCCACCGAAGCTTCCTCGCGCGTTTCGTGACGCCGCCAGTCTGCCTTTGGAAGCTTCCAAAGACTTTTTTGCCGCATCTTGATTCGCATGTTCCACCGCCCAGTTTCGCCGCTACGGCGGCGCGTTCGCGGAAAGGGGTTTGATCATGAACTCAAGAAAATTCATCGCCACATTGGTTTACAGCGGACTGGTGTTGCTGCTTGCCCTAGGAATTTGTTCCCCACGAGGAGTGGCAGGGCAACTCGTGTCCGGGGTCTACAAAGTGATCGAGACGACGGATCTCGGAACGCAGATGCGCGTCACGATGTTTATCCGATTGATGAACGCCGGAGGAGACAGAATTTTCGTCAACCAGGCGCGACTGCGTGGGCTCCTGCGCTCCGGGAGAGGCGAGGACAAACCTGCAGGAGTCATCCTGGAACCGCACGGCAGTGCGGAATTCACCCAGGACTTCATCATTCAGAAACAGGATTACGAACTCTGGAGCAAAGGTGCGCGGCCACGCATTGGCCTGAGAATGCAGGTTGCCGGGGGCCAGGAAACCACTATGACGCTCGAGCTAATGCGGTTGCCAGGATCGAGGTGAGTGTCATGCGCAGAACATATTTCTCGGTTTTTTCATGCATCACGATGCTGTTTTCCTTGATGCCCGCCGCCAGAGCGCAACAGCAGCACACCATAACTACGGTCGCCGGCGGCATTCCAAACCACGTGCCCGCCACACAGGCCGCTATCAGCAATCCTGCAAAGGTCGCCAAAGATTCCGCTGGCAATTTGTACACAGCGGACGACTCTCGAAGCGTTGTATATAAGATTGATCTTTTCGGACAACTCACAATCGTAGCCGGCACTGGGACTAGTGGGTTCAGCGGCGACGGCGGCCCCGCCACGAGCGCCCAACTTCACGGCCCAGGGGGTGTATTCGTGGATGGTTTCGGTAATATCTTTATTGCCGATATAATTAACCAACGCATCCGGGAAGTGGTTGCTGCCACAGGAAATATTCAAACGGTCGCCGGAAATGGAACCAGTTGCACCTCCATACCCTGTCCTCCTAACGGGGACGGTGGTCCGGCCACAAGCGCCCAACTCAGCAACCCCTACGGCGTGGCTGTGGATCGCTCCGGGAACATTTTCATTGCGGATCTGGGCGGTCAACGTATCCGAGAGGTGGTCGTGGCCACGGGGAATATTCAAACCATTGCCGGTAATGGAACCTCTGGCTACAGCGGGGATGGTGGTCCGGCCATTAACGCTCAACTCAACGAACCCTTCGACGTGGCTGTTGATGGCTCCGGGAATGTCTTCATTGCGGATTTCGGGAACCAACGTATTCGGGAAGTGGCAGCTTCCACAGGAACGATTCAGACCGTCGCTGGAAACGGGACTCATGGGTTCAGTGGTGACGGTGGTCCGGCCACCAGCGCTTCCTTGGGATACCCCAGCGGCCTGTCGGTGGATAGTTCCGGAAATATCTTCATGGCGGATCGTGACAACAATCGAGTTCGGAAAGTCATTGCCACCACGGGAATCATTCAGACGGTCGCCGGAAACGGGGATGCTAGCTACGGCGGCGACGGTGGACCTGCCACCAGCGGCGCACTCAATCTACCCACGGGAGTGTTCGTCGATAGCGGGGCAAACATCTTCATCGCGGATTTCGTAAACAACCGGGTCCGGGAAGTGGCTGCCGCTACGGGGAATATTCAAACCGTCGCCGGAAATGGGACTGTTTTCTTCGGCGGCGACGGTGGCCCGGCCACCAGCGCTCAGCTCAACAACCCCGGAGGCGTATTTGTGGACCGTTCCGGGAACATCTTCATTACTGATACGTTGAACCAACGCATTCGAGAAGTGGATGCGGCCACGGGAAACATTCAGACGGTCGCCGGGAACGGAAGCCAAGGATTTAGTGGCGACGGCGGCCCGGCCACCAGCGCTGCGTTGCATTTGCCGCGTGATGTGTACGCTGACAGCGCCAACAATATCTTCATTGCGGACTACGACAACTTTCGCGTCCGGGAAGTAGTTGCAACCACGGGGAATATTCAGACGATTGCCGGAAATGGGTTTGGCTTTTGCGATTTTGGTGTTCCCCCTTGCCCTCCTCTCGGAGACGGCGGCCCAGCCACGAGCGCGGTCCTAACACCAGTTGCACTGTCCATAGATGGTTTTGGGAACACCTTTATCGTCGATCAAGGTAACAGCGGCGGTTTCAACGGCATCAGGGAAGTGCTCGCAGTCACGGGAAACATTCAAACCGCTGCACGAATTGCCTTTTCCCCGAACTCGGCCCTGGGCGGCATGTCCATGGACGGAGGCGGGAACGCCTTCGTTGCGGATTACGGCACGTTCGATCGCATTTGGAAGGTGGTCGTTGCCACCGGTGCTGTTCAGACGTTTGTACCCACCGGAAGTGGAGCGGACATGCTTGGCTTCCCGGAAGACGTCTTTGTCGACACTGCCGGAAACGTCTTTATTGCCGATACCGAAAAGTGTCGTGTTCTGGAGGTGGATGCCGCAACGGGGTCTATGCAGACCGTCGCGGGGAATGGTACCTGTGGGTTCAGCGGTGATGGTGGCCCGGCCACCAGCGCCGAACTCGGTGGTCCTAGGGCTGTTTACGGCGACCGTCAAGGCAACTTATTGATTGCGGACGACCACATCCGGCGCGTATCCGGTCTCGTGGCCGTTGTTGGCATGAGCGTCGCACCCGATACAGCTACAGTAACTCCCGGCGCGAAACAGCAGTTCACTGCCAGCGTCACCAACGCGATCAATACCGCCGTTACCTGGAGCCTCTCTGGAACAGGCTGCAGCGGCAGCGGCTGCGGCACCATTTCGCAGCAAGGTCTTTATACGGCGCCTGCGGCCACCGGGAGTCCACTAACAGTGACGGTGACCGCCACTTCTGTCGCGGATGACACCAAGTCCGGCACGGCAACAGTAACGGTCTCGGCCAAACAAGCCAGCTCTGTTGCGGTATCTTCCTCCGCCAATCCTTCGGTTCTCGGACAGGCGGTCACCTTAACGGCGACGGTCCATCCTTCTTCGGGCTCAAGCGTACCCACTGGAACGGTTACCTTCCTGGATGGAGCGACTGCACTGGGTACAGTATCGCTTGACTCCTCTGGATCAGCCACGTTCACAGCCTCTTCCCTTGCAATTGCTGCACATCCGATCACCGCAACGTACAGCGGCGACAGCAGTTTCTTCGGCACCAGCACTGGAACCCTGACCGAAAATGTCTCCTACGG
>QHPX01000007.1 GCA_003219195.1 Verrucomicrobiota bacterium | reverse complement strand
CAGCATGGCTGCCGATCGGAACGATCTTTGTTATCGCCGGTTTGGCGGCATTCCGCTGGCCCGACTTAAGATCGACATATGCGCTGGTCGCATGCGGCTTCTTTCTGCTGCATAATTTACGAATCGAAGACACGGCAGGTCTGCGGCTTGCCGGACAGTTAGGTGAGCGGCCACGGGCCGTCGAAGCAAACGGACTCATCGTTAGCGAACCGAAGATCGCTTCGAACGGATTCGCCACATTTTTGCTGAAGCTCAAGTCGATTGATTTCGAAAGTAAAAACCAACCAACCAGCGCGACGTGGCTTGTCCGCTGGCGCGGCGAACCGCAATTTGGCGATGAATGCAAATTTCTTGGCATCGTGGAACCGATCCCGCCGTCCCGGAATCCCGGCGAATTCGATATGCGCTCCTATCTCGCGCGCCGCGATGTGCACCGAAGTTTGTTTGTCCGCTATCCGGATGAAGGCGTGCTCATTCGACATCGCGGCGGGAATCCGATTTTGCGCGCTGCGCAAAAATCACGTGCCTGGATGCAATCTGCGCTTTGTCGCGGGTTAAATGATTCGCCGGACGTGCAGAATTTCATCAGCGGAATTGTGCTCGGTCTCAGGCATCAAAGTCCGGAAGATATCGAGGAACCGTTTCAACAAACCGGCACGCTCCATCTCTTCGCCGTGGCTGGACTGCACGTCGGGATCGTCGCGCGGCTTTTGTGGATATTGGCGATCGTAGCGCAACTGGCGCGCAAGTGGGCGACCGCGCTCATCATTCCGCTCCTTCTCTTTTATGCGGCGGCCACCGGGCTGCACATTTCCAGCATCCGGGCCGCGGTGATGAGCTCGATTTTACTGGGCGGCTTTTTTTTCCAGCGAAAAGCTTTCGTTTCTAACAGTCTGGCAGCAGCGGCATTTTTTCTTCTTTGTTGGAACACGAACGAGCTTTTCTCCACCGGTTTCCAGCTCTCCTTTGCCGTGGTCGGCGGAATCATTTTGCTGGCTGATCCGCTTTTTCGATCGCTACGGCGATTGGGCGCAGCCGATCCTTTTCTCCCGCGGAGCCTGCTCAGCGGCCGGCGGCGCGTGCTCGCCATTGGTTGGGGGTGGGTTTGCCGCGGCGGATCGATCTCACTCGCAGCCTGGCTCGGTTCGCTGCCGCTTATCCTGTGGTATTTTCATCTCGTCACGCCGATTTCGTTGTTCGCAAATCTCATCGTTGTTCCAATCGCTTTTTTCATTTTGGCAATCGCGCTGTTGTCGATCTTGACCGCACCAGTGCTCCCGTGGCTGTCGATTGTCTTCAACAACGCGAACTGGTCGTTGGCGCAGCTTGTTCTCGCGCTCGTCCATTGGTTTGCGCAGCTCTCCGCAGGACATTATTACGTCGAGCATCCGCATTGGCCGGAAAAAACGCGGGCCAAAATTGCGGTGCTTGATACTGGCGCCGGCGCGGCCGTGCATCTGCGGACGCGCGGCGCGGATTGGCTGTTTGATTGCGGCAGCGAACGAGACTACGGACGAGTGCTTCGCCCATATCTGCATGCGACGGGCGTGAATCGCATCCATGGATTGCTCCTCAGCCATGGCGATTCGCTCCACATTGGTGGCGCGGAATTGCTGCTCGAGGATTTTTTGCCTCGCGTTTTGATCGACAATCCCGCAGCCGACCGGTCGGCTGTCCATCATCGACTTCATCAAATTTTTGCGAGCCGTCAGGTCAAGCCGATTAATTTGAACTCGGGCGCACGTTTCGATCTCTCTCCCCAAGTAACGGCGAAAATACTTTTTCCACCCACGGGATTCGCGGCTGCGACCGCTGATGACGAAACCCTCGTCGTCCAATTATTAGTCTCTCCCACCCTCAGAATTTTGCTCATGTCGGACAGCGGTTATGAAACCGAAAACGCACTCCGCGCTTCGGATATCGATTTGCATAGCGAAATTTTAATCAAGGGACAGCATCACTCCGGCAAATCTGGCTCCGACGCTTTTCTTGACGCAGTGCGGCCGCGATTAATTATTGCCACCTCACGCGATTTTCCAGAGCGCGAACGCGTGACCGATGAATGGGCAGCGAGCGTGCGCGCTCGTGGCATCAAACTTTTTCGCCAGGACGAAACCGGCGCGGTAGAACTGCACTTCGGCGCTCGCGAGTGGAAAGCGCGCGCTTACATCACCGGCGAAACCTTTCGCAGTTCGAGCCGATAAATCCGGGCGCCTGTGCTCGCAAATTTTTTCTCGAAAGCAGATGCTGGAAAATCGTCCTCGCCGCTGGGTTGCATAAAAGCAAAGAGACTCGACTCCTCAGCCAGGCGCGAGATGCGCGTGAAATAACCAAGGTGATCGGTCGCGATCCGCAAAATTCCATTCTCTTTCAGCGCCATCCAGATCGTCCTTAAGAAACCCGCCGTGACTATCCGGCGGCGGTGATGCCGTCGCTTTGGCCAGGGATCGGGAAAGAGCAGATGGAAAATTTCGACCGATCGTTCGGGCAACAAGTACTTAACGGCATAACCGGTTTCAAAACGCAGCACGCGCATATTGTCGATCTTGTCAGCCTTGCAACAGGCTTTTTCAACCCGACCGGCGATGCGCTCGACACCAAGAAAGTTTTTCTCGGGCATCCGCGTGGCGAGTGCAAAAAGAAATGCACCGTCGCCGCAGCCAAGATCGACATGGAGCGGCGCAGCGCGCCCGAAGATTTTCTGCGGATCGAGACGGGCGGTACACGACTCCGGGATCAGTTCGACCACGGAGAACAGATCGCCTCGGCGAGCAGGTGTTTCAACCTTGCCAGCCGAGGCGCTGTGGGGAAGAAACTAGACGGTGGCAGTTGTGTCGCCTGAGGCGCCAAAACCCAAATAGAGCGAGACCACCGCGATCACGACGTGCAACCAAACATCGGCTGTGTTGTTCGCGATTAAGCCGAGGAGCGGCTGATCGCCGTAGTAGAATCCGAGCACGGCCACGAGCGCGTAAACGATTCCAAAGATCCGGAAATAAGTTCGGGACGCACCGAAGCCGGCCATGCCGCAGAGAAGAGCGATGGCGCCCGAAGCGAGGTGGACGACATTGTGCAGCAGATTGACGTGGAAAATACCGAGTAGCATCTCATCCTTAGTAATTGAGGGTACGAACCCTAAAATACCTATGAGCAAGAAGACGACACCAAAGAGTATTGCGGCTGTTTTGACCATTTTCTAACCTCCTATTGATTCCAAAAGGCTACGCTTATGACAGCCGCGCAGGAGCCTGGCAAGCTGAAAAGTCGCAACAAATAAGCACCCGCCATGTCTAAGATCGACAATATGAAACGGACCTTTCTCGCTTTTATTCTTGGCGCTCTCCTCGCGTTGATTGTCGATCTTGCCAGTGCACAAAGTCCATCGCCGACGCCAACGAAAACAGCGGTGTTCGCGGGCGGCTGTTTCTGGTGCATTCAACCGGCATTCGATAAAGCCAATGGCGTCATCAAGACCGTGGTCGGTTATTGTGGCGGAACCGAACCGAATCCGACCTACGATCTCGTTACGTCGGAAAAAACGAATTATCGCGAGTCGATTGAGATCACCTACGATCCAGCCAAAATTTCGTTCGATCAGTTGCTCGACATTTATTGGCGGCAAATCGATCCGACCCAGGCGGACGGCCAGTTCACCGATATCGGTCCGAGCTATCGGGCCGCAATTTTCTACGGCGATAATGCGGAGAAAAAAATCGCCGAAGCCTCGAAAGAAAAACTGGTACACTCAGCAAAGTTCGATAAGCCGATTGCGACCGAGATTCTGCCGCTCAAGAAATTTTATCGGGCCGAAGCCTATCACCAAAAATACTATCAGCAGAACGCGGAGCACTTTGAAGCGTTCGAGAAGGGCTCTGGACGCGTTTCGTTTCAGGAGAAGACGTGGAACAAATCGCCGTGAGTCACGTGCGAAATTAGTTCGCGTTAATGTGCCGAGCTTTTTCGCCCACACATCTGAACCGATCGCGCTCGCTCGCTTCTAAGGCGATCGCCGTCAGAATTTGTAGAGGTCAACGTGTTGCTGTTCGACAAAACCAGCC
>QHPX01000075.1 GCA_003219195.1 Verrucomicrobiota bacterium | reverse complement strand
GGCCTGTCGTCTTCGGCGGCTCGCCGAAGAACATTTTCCTACTTTTCTTGACTTCGTTTTTATGAGCGACACAACAACAGCAGCTGTAGAGGCGGGTGTCTCACCCGCAAGAGAAAAACTCACCAAGAAAGCCGTCACCGCTGATCATCCCACCTGGTGCCCGGGTTGTGGGGATTTTGCGGTTTTGGCTTCCTTCTACAAAGTGCTCGAGAAACGCCAGCTCGATCACGAGAAGATCGTCACCCTCGCCGGGATCGGTTGTTCATCGCGCTTTCCCTATTTCGTCAACGGCCACGGCGCGCATTTCATCCACGGCCGCGCCGTCCCGCTCGCCAGCGGCATCAGCCTCGCCCGGCCCGATCTCCACGTCTTTTTGTTTGGCGGCGACGGCGACGGCTTCTCCATCGGCGGCAACCATCTCGATCACGGCGCGCGCAAGAACATCAACCTCACCTATTTCATCATGGACAACTTCGTCTATGGCCTGACCAAAAAGCAGACCTCGCCAACGTCGCCCATCGGTTTCAAGAGCAAAACCGACCCGACCGGCGCGATCGACATGCCGGTCAATCCGATGAAAAAATTGATCTCGGCCGGGGCCACCTTCATCGCGCGCACTCACGCCACCCAGGTCAAACACATGATGGAAATGATCGAGCGCGCATTCGATCACCCGGGTTTTTCGGCGATCGAATGTTTGTCTGAGTGCGTCGAATTTTATCCCGATGTGTTCGACCCGGCCGATCCGCGCAAAGGCGGCAGCTTCGAAATGATCCAGGAAAAGAAGTGGGACAATAGTCCGGAGGACGAACTGCGCCACGACGTCACCGACGAGCTCGCCGCCTATAAATTAGCGCAACTACCTTTTCCGGGAGTGTTTGGGGTTTTTTATCAGAATGACAGACCTACAAAGAATGCGCTCGAGAAGAAATGGATCGAAAGCAGCCGTGAGAAAACCGGCAACGCGAGTGACCTTGAGCTCCTTCAAAAGACGTTCGACAGAATGAAATGACGCGAACGTCTCAATTTCACATTGCTGCCTGCCGCGCCGTAGCCTTGGCGAAGGCGGGCAAAAAACCTTCGATAGAATGAAATGACAACGCGCTGCCGCGTTGCCGCATGGTCTGGGGAGCGCAGGCTGCCAGCCTGCTGGTTTCGGCTGCTAGCCGAAAAGTCTTTGTTTGGGTAGCACGCGCGCCTCGCGTGTCGTGTTCGGTGCCCTCGCCGAAGATTTGTCTTGTTGTAGTGGCGGCTGTGTCAGCCGCAATTCGTGTGATAGCATGAACCGCGATGGCCTCCCGCGCCCAGAACGAACGAAAATTTAAACATTGGGAAGAATTACCTAATGGAGGTCGAAGATATATTCGGGAATTGTCGGCCGCGCGGGTGGACACGCTCGCTACATCAATAGAAGTAGACGCGACCGAAAGCACCTGAAGTGATTCTACTGACAAAAATATATCGCTGTTTGACGAATTTCTGTACTTCGGCCTTCCTGCCGATTAAACTCCCGACCATGCATTTCTCGGCAATGTCTTGCGGCAGTGAAGCATTGGTCGCTGCTGCGCCGAACAAAAGCAGCATGATCACATCTTCTTCTGCGGCGTCCAGTTCGTGCCCCGTCGCCAGAGATTCGCCGTCTACAAACAGTGAAGCGTTGCTGAGAGTTCGAGCGGTCAGGATTTTTTGAAACACGTACGCATGTTTCTTGCCCTTCCATTCAAACACCATCTTTCCATCAGGAAACATCCTCGCGAGCTCGGGACGAAGGCGCTTCAACGGCTCGCCTCCCACATCTGTCAGCACCATCAAGTGTTTAAGAAATAAATTCGCGGGCAATCCCTCTGTTTCGTGCAGAATCGTTTTCCATGAATCTGGACGACGATCCGCCACATCGAGAATCGAGATAAATCGATCCTGAGTTTTTATCAGCAATGGAATTATGCTGACCTTCTCGTGTTCGCTGATTAATTCCTTCGGCCAAAAAAGACTCGCGCGGGTCTTCAGCTCGCTGGGACCCGATGCATAACCGCTCATTAGTTAATCGACCCACTATTCACGGGCCATTCCATTTTTGAAGCCAAATCACCGCGAGAACTGCGTATAAGATCGACAATCTGACCGCCCGCAGGTTCAGCCGCGCAATGTTGAATGTGCGGCGACGCCGGAGTTTCCGCAACCAGCTCGTCGTATCCAAAGATATCGTCGACTTCCATCAACCAGGTAATCGGTTGTTGCAGAAAAACGTTTTAATTGTGCCACTCGAGAAAATCTCGCGTCGGTCAGGTTTCAGATCATCAGATACAGGCGGCTCCACGAGTTCAACTCGATTTTCAGCCGAGTTTTGTGCTGAATCGATTAGATTGGAAGGAAATGAGCATGGAGACGAACGAACCACCCAAGCTGGACAACGGAGTCGGCGGGAGCCGTGCAACGAAGACGGGAAAGCCCGAGAGGGTTGGGGAGTCGGGAGACCGAGCCAATCAATCTCATCTTTGGCGAAATCCAGGTGCTCCTCGCTGAGAAACGAACTGAACTCCTTAACGCCAATGCCGTCGCCTGCTCTGCATCATAAGCGGCTTATGATGCGAGCTTGTGAAAGCAGCAACCTTGTAACTATCCATCGTAAGCGGCTTACGATGCGGCAAAAATGGGCAATCGAGTCTACGTCTGTTTGCGATAGCGCGCTGATTTCTCGCGAACGGCAGCGGAGCGCCTGGAATTCCGCTTCACCGGGTGGGCAAACTTTGCCTTAGCAGCCGATCCTTTGGATCGCGGGTCGATAACGCGGGCTTTGCGCACATCGAAATAATCAAGCACGTCATCGCCCCGATCGAATTTCTCCTCGAGATTCTTCGCTGTCGTAGCCTCACCTTGCGATTTTTTCATACGTGTCGATCTCGCTTGGAGTGGATTTCCTTACACTAATAATCCGAACCGTCGCTCCGCGATAGGTGATAATCGCCGACCAGTGCACGGAGCCAATCCTGCCGATCACCATGTATCGCTTCTCCTAAGCATCTTTGGCACCGAGCAGGGCGTGTTTCGATTTCCAAAGCGCTTGCGCTTCGACAAAATCGATTCCGTGTTTCGCCTTGTTGGTTTCGCTCTTCCGTGGGTCGAATTCGAATTCCACGAAACTTTGCTAGCGTATTTCGGACAAGGAATCGATTAGATTGGAAAGCAGATGAGTATGGAAACGAACGAACCACCCAAGCTGGACAACCTCATCTTTGGCGAAATCCAAGTGCTCCTCGCTGAGAAACGAACTTCGCTCGCTGCCCTGCGCACCGGCATCGCCGTCTTCGCTTTGCCTCTGTCCGTCTTGAGCGTGCTCATCGCGACCTCACGCTATTACAGCTTCGGGAAGGTGATGCCGCTGCTGGTGCCGCTGCTCCTCCTGAACTTTGGTCTGGTCATGCTCGGCTCGTGGCTGATCTACCGTTCGATCCACCGCATTCACCACTACGAGCGCCGCATCCGAGAGCTCACGCAGAAATATCAGTCAATCGCGGAGTTTATAGAGTAGCGCCAACGAGCCTGCTGTCGCAGACACCGGATGTCTCGGCTGGCAGCCGAAACGGACAGGCCAGCGGCCTGTGCTCCCCAGTCGCATCCAAAAATGTCGTCGACCTCAACGATGTCGATCTCACGGGACCGCCACACGCGTTACGACAACGAATTAATTATTCACCCGCACGTTGCTTTCATTCATCGTAAGCGGCTTACGATGCGAAGTTGATCGGCTCAGTCCCGCAGTCGCGGGACTACGGCGCGACGAGGAATCGAAACGGGCCTTCGCAGATGCTTTGATTCGAGCACTGCCCGTGGCTCTCACCCTCGCCCCTCGGGTTTTGTGATCTACGTCGCGGCTTCCCCGCACGCTCCGTTGATTCGTTCGCTACCCGCTCACTCACCTTCGCCCCTCGGGTTTTGTGATCTACGTCGCGGCGTCCCCGCGCACGCTCCGTTCAGCTCAGTTTGCGGCGGTCGTTCGGGCTTTCCTTTGCCCGCAGTTTTTCGGGCAGCGCTTCCTTCGCGCCCGGTTTGCCGACTGCTTCCTGCCCAATCTTCAAAACAGAACCGCATCTCTCAGGTATCATAAGCAGCTTATGAACGATCATCGATGGTCGGACTGAAAGGTCCAACAACGTTACGGATCGTAAGCGGCTTACGATGGAAGCGCTAATCAGGAGAGCTTTAGCAGTTTGCGATCGCGCGGAGGCCAGGGCTTTCCAGCCTTCAGCGCGGCGCGTTTGGCTTTGCGGATGCCGACCATTTGTTTTGCATGCGAGCGTGTCAGCTCGCGTCGACTGGCCAGGCCGCCGCGTCGGCCGATTTCGGCGAGATATTCGCGCACTCTCTTTTCAGACTCTTTCATCCACGTGGCACGCTCATGTATACATCATAAGCGGCTTATGATGCGAGAGTCGAGGCCAACTTTCACAAGCGCAAGCATGCTGAAGTTAAAGTCGGGCAGGCAGAAGGCGGTTTAAAACCCAAACGGACCTTCGCAGATGCTCTGATTCGAGCACTGCCAGTGGCTCTCACCCTCGTCCCCCCCGGGTTTTGTGATCCATGTCGCGGCTTCCCAGCACGCTCCATTGATTCGTTCGCTACCCGCTCACTCACCTTCGCCCCTCAGGTTTTGTGATCTACGTCGCGGCGTCCCCGCGCACGCTCCGTTCAGCTCAGTTTGCGGCGGTCGTTCGGGCTTTCTTTTGTCCGCAATTTTTCGGGGAACGTTTCTTTCGTGTCGGGTTTGCCGACCGCAGCCGTGGCTTCGACACGGAATCCGTCCTTCGGCGGATCAGAGGACAGAGGCCGTTTGGCGGAGCCGCCAAACGGGACAGGCCAGCGGCCTATGCTCCCCAGTCGTATCCAAAGATGTCGTCGACCTCCATTTGATGAGTTGAATCACAACCGCTTAAGCGTGTCACTGGTGCTCCTTCAACCAATTGAGCACAAGTTGAAGGTAATCGATGAACGTCAGTTGCGCCGGATCGAGCTGCGCTTCTTCGGCAATCACAGGCAGTTCCCGCCGAAATTGTCCATACTTCCTCCAGATCATTGCACCGCCGGGAATCGCAGCTTTGCCCGGCGCGCTTTGAAGCCAATCCCGAACATGTCGAATTGCTTTAGCCGGCTTTCTATGGTGTGCCTTGATGTCCTGACCTCCGATATCGGAAATGAAGCGCTTGTAGCGATATGGTGCGCGATCCATGATTAAACAGCGCTTTTGGGGCGAGCGCCCCCCGAATCGTTTGGCACCGAGAAAAATTCCCAGTTCCAACGGCATATTGAACCGGGGTAGCTGATATGGCTGGTCGTCGACTTCCGTCCGAGAAATGTCGTGAATGCTGTGATTACATTGCCCAATCAACCGATAAATATTTTCAATCCGAACTTCGCCCGCATCCGTCAGCTCCAACGTGCATCTCGGTTCAAAGCCACAGGCAACAACGCAAAACACAACAGCGTCGAAGAGCGGCTGGTATTGTCTATCAAATGGACAATTGATGAAAACACTAGCGCTCGGCGCCGCTGGCATTCCGGCTTAGCCGTGCTTGACGACCAAGAAAACCTCTTTGCCCGAACCAGATCGGACCCTCGCCTTATATCTTTTCGGATCAGTTCGCTTCAATTCTGCGATTTTCCGGACAGCTTCTCTGATCACAGTTTTGGACACAGTCCCGTTCCGCTGCACGTCGCGGATTGGACGATATTTACCTGCGGGCATACCGTAAAATACTGAAATCCCGGCAGTTTGTCATCACGAATCTATCACAGCTTGGCAGTGCCAGAAAAAAATCGCGTTACTTCTGGCGCGTGTCGTTGAACGGGTTCAGCCGCCTCCGCCGAGGTTACGGCCCGCCGAGGAGGACAGCGGTTCGCCACGACGAATCCGTCCTTCGGCGAATCAAAGATCAGCCGCTTTCGCTAAAAGCTTCGGCGAGCCAAGGACGCCAGACGTCAGCTCCGCGCAGCGGCTTTCACCCGAAGCTTCTCGCTCCAGTCCGCACGCAAAAGTTTCATCTCCGCCTTGAGCGTGGTCATTCGCGCCGCCACTCCTTTATATTTTTTCTTGGCCCCTGTGACCGTTCTTGTTACCGCGCCCTGATTGACCAGGCCCTGAAGCTTTTCATAAGAACGCAGGCGCAGCATTTCTTCGCCTCCACTGGCAGCGTTCCGTTCCCGAAGATTAAGCAGGAGGACGTCGAACAAAGGTTTGAATTCGAACGAGTCCTTGGAAGAAAGCACGGCCACCAGCTCTTCGGTAATGTTGTCGGGCATCCGACGTGAAAAAGTGGCACCAGGCTTCTTAGACATCGAAGAACATACCACAAATTCGCAAAATAGCGACCCGAAGGCAAAGTCAGATGTCAGATGGCAGAGGCACACCCGCCTTCGCTAAAGCTACTGCGTGGCAGGGAAGTCGGAAGCGGCCGCTGCGACCAATTTGTCGTATCCAAAAATGTCGTCGACTTCCATTGTGGGCGGCGGTTCAGTCCTTGTCATCAGAACGTAATCCGGTGGCGTGCACGATGTGCAGGCCAACGAGCCGCGCCACGAACACGGTGAGATAAATCTGGCCCATCACCGCTTCGAGCGTGGCCATGGTTCGCGTGGCCGCCAGCGATGTTCGTGCGTTGGCATTGTATTAGTTGCTCAAAAAGGGCAGCTGCGAGCATTGTCTCCGCACGCGACGTTGTGCGCTAGATTGAATTTCGCATTCCCCGATCCCACTCGAGATATTGGCACAGAGCTATTTTTGCGCGTGTAATTGATCTCGAACAGGTCAGCTGGCTACGCCGACGCTTCCGCCGACGCGCTGGCTATGGCGTGACAGGCCGGCGAGCCACGGAGGACAGCGACCAGACGTCGGAAATCAGAGGTCAGAAATGCCGCTCGGGGCTCAAGGGAGCGAAGCGACGATGCGAGTGCCAAGCGCGCAGCGCCTTGATTGCGCCGGGGATTCCGGCTTACGCGCTAGATGATACGCGACTACTTGTCATTCCGAGCGAACGATCCATCTACATCGCGCACTTTACAGGCGACCGAGCAAATACAGAATCAAAACGATTACGAGAATGGTTACGATTATGCCGTGCGACCGGTAGCCGAATCCATAACCGCCTGTCGGGAAAGCCCCGACTAACAACAGAATCACAACGATAAGAATAATTAGACCCATGCGGTGATTTCTACTTTTACCCGCGTACTTTCACAAGTCCCGAAGTTACAAATTCCACTCTCCGAAAGCCGCCTCAAACTTCGCGTTTTTTCTCACGCATCTTGCGCGTGTAGCTGATCTCCCAATGGCATCCGAGGACCGATGCAGAGATTAGCCGCCTACGCCATCTTCCTTCGCAAGCTACGGCGCGACAGAAGCTACGGCGAGCCAAGGAGGACAGCGACCAGAGATCAGAAGTTCGCCACGGCGAATCCGTCCTCCGGCGGATCAGATGTCAGTTTGGCACTTTCGCAAGTGAATGCATGCATCGTAAGCGGCTTATGATGCGGCGGGAAAGGAGGCTGCGTCCTATTTCTTTTTTGCGATAAGTCGCTCATTTCTCGAGAACCACAGCGCGGCGATTGGAATTCCGCTTTGCCGGATACGCAAACTTTGTTTTCACGACCGATCCCTTTGAGTTCGGATTGATTACGGAGCTTTCCGCACGTCGAAATAATCGAGCACATCTTCGCACCGATCGAACTTGTCTTCGAGATATCGCCTCTCCAAAGCATCTTTGGCACCCAGAAGGACGTGCTTTGATTTCCAGATTGCCCGCGCCTGGACAAAATCGATTCCGTGTTTCGCCTTGTTGCTGTGGCTCTTCTGCGGATCGAACTCGAATTGCACGTCAATCTTCTATCAGATTGACGACAACGAAACGATCATTTGCCTATCCAAAAATCTCATCGACTTCCGTGCCGCTTCCAACATTTCAAAAACGAAACGGACCTTCGCAGATGCTCTCGATCAGTTTGCGGCGGTCGTTTGGACTTTCCTTTGCCCGTAGTTTTTCGGGTAGCGTTTCCTTCGCGCCCGGTTTGCCGACGGCGGCCATCGCTTCGACACGGAATCCGTCCGGAATTTTTAGCTTGGTTTTGGCGTGGTCGTAATCGAAGCCTTCCATCCCATGCACGACGAAACCTTGATGGAATCCTTGCAGCGCGAAATTCTCCCAGGCTGCGCCGCAATCGTACGAATGGGTGACCGAAGGCTCGCCGTCGTATTCGAATGTCGTTCGCGAAATGAAGAGGACGAGAACGGCCGCGTTTTGCGCCCAGGCCTTGTTTCCCTCCACGAGTAATCCGAGGAAGGTCGGCCAATGCTCGGTGCCGCGGCGCGCATAGAGCGCGCGCCACTGTTGCGCATTGAAAGACGAAGGCGCCCAGCGCGCGGCTTCAAAGAGCCGCATCAATTCTTCGTTAGAAATTTCTTCGCCGGACATCGCGCGCGGTGACCATCGATCCAGAATAAGCGGCTCGATCGTGTAGTCTGCTTTTCGAACCTCACTACCTTTAATCATGAGGAAATGCTGCTCCGCGGAAGCCGTGTTCCGCAATCTTTTTCACCCAGGCTATCGGCTGCGCGGTAATCTCGTGTTACCGCGCAGCCGAGTAATCTTCTCGATTTCAAAGCCGCGCCTCCGCCGCTGCATGCATCGTATGCGGCTTACGATGCTTGCAAAAAGCGATCGAGAAAGCTTGAGCAGCCTCCGACCGCGAGGAGGCCACGGCTTTCCAGCTCGTTGAGCAGCGCGCTTGGCTTCGCGGATAGCGACCATCTTCTTCGCGTGCGCTCGCGCCGATTCGCGATGCCGCCGCGTTTACCGATCTCGGCGAGATATTCTCGCACATTCTTCGCAGCTTCTGTCATTCGCGCAGTCACCTCTGCATCATAAGCGGTCCAGAGGGAACCGAAGGCAAGTTCACCTTAGGGTAGCGCCGCGATAATGCTAGAGACCAAGGATCCTGGGATGATACCCAGGAAAAGTACGATCGCGCCAAGCACTGAGAGCGAGATTTTTTGGAGAAATGGCAAGTGATAAGTGACGGGTGACGAACCCGGTTCGACTTCGCTCAGGGCAGGCTCCGCAAAAATAACTTTGAGGACGATTAGGTAATAGTAGAGCGAGATGAGGCTGCCAAAGAGTGCAAGCGCGACGAGCCAGAGCAGGCCGTGGTTTGGATCGGCGCGCAGGGCGGCGCTGAACAGATAGAACTTTCCGAAAAATCCTGAGAGCGGCGGCAAGCCGGCCAGCGACAGCATGAAGATCGACATGCACCCGGCGAGAATTGGCGAGCGTGACGCGAGTCCACCAAAGTGTTGTAGATCGTCGCCGCCGGTTTCGCGTCGCACCAGCGCGACCACGCCGAACGCGCCGACGAGCGTAAATGCGTAAACGGTGGTGTAGAACAGCGTCGCGGAAAATCCGTCGCGGCCGCCGGCGACGAGTCCGAGCAAGGTGTACCCGGCGTGCGCGACGGCCGAGTAGGCAAGCAGTCGGCGAACGTTGGTTTGGGCGAGCGCGACGAGATTGCCAATAACGATGGACAATGCGGCGAGCACGGCGAGCAGCGGCGACCAACCGGCGACCATCGCGTGCCATGCCGCGCTCCCGTGCACCGGTCCGAAGCCGACGAGCACGATTTTTCCGAGCACAACGAACGACGCGACCTTCGAGCCCGAGGCGATGAACGCGGCGCTTGGGACGGGCGCGCCCTGGTAAGCGTCGGGCGCCCAAAGATGAAACGGCGCGGCGGCGATTTTGAACGCGAACCCGATGAGGGTCATGATGATGCCGACAGCGAGCAGCGGTTGCGCCGATGCGGTGGTCAATTTTTGGCCAATGGCGGCGAGACTCGTCGTCCCGGACATGCCGTAGATGAAACTGATTCCAAAAAGTGTGAACGCGCTGGCCGTGCTGCCGAACAGGAAATATTTCAGGCCCGCTTCGGCAGAGCGGATGTCGGTTTTGTCGAACGCAGTCATGACGTAAAGCGAGAGACCGGTCAGCTCGAGACCGATGAAGATCATGAGTAATTCTTCGCTGCCGACGAGCAGCATGAGCCCGACGGTCGCGAGCAGAATGATAGCAAGATATTCCCCGTGATTGCGCAAGGAATCATTGCCCGATGCCAACAGGACCGTGAAAAAGGCGAGCGCGATACAAATGATTTTGAAGAGCGACGTGAGTGGCGTGATGACTAGCATCCCGCCGAAGAGCGCTGCCTGCTGCGGTAACATCAGGACCGCACCGACAGCGAATGCGAGCCCGAGCGCGGCGACTAAGGAACAAAGGTCAGAAGTTCGTCGGCTTGCTCCGAGCCGGAGTGGCATTTCAGCCTCGCCCCACCGGATTAGGCCGATCGCCAGAACCACAAGGGCGGTCACCGTGACGATCGCTTCGGGGGATGCGAGTTTGAGAAGGTCGAGATAGGACATCGTTACAACGCTAAAATGTTACATGGTTAATCGGGTGAATCGGTGCCCCTGTGCGCCTGTTATAACTTTGTAACCCATTTAACCTTTTTAACCTTTGAGAAAGCGCATCGCCTCGACAGCGGGTTGAATGCGATCGAGCAGCAGCTTGGGATAAAGGCCGATCGCGAGCGTGGCGAACATGAGCAGGCCGGCGCCGCATTTTTCTGCAAATGTGATCGGCTCCAGGCTAGAGCGCCCGTCTCGGGCGCTTATCGTCGTGTCTCGCGGCGATTCTAAAGAAGTTGTTACCGGCAAGACACCGGCAGCGGCGGCCGGGACGGCCGCGCTACCTAAACTCTCGCCAAAGAAAGATTTCTTTAGCGCGCGCAGTGTGAACGCGGCGACGAGTACCATGCCTGCGCCCGTGATCCACACCGCCACAGGGAAAGTTTTCCACGCGCCGAGGAGTATTGTGATTTCGGCGGCGAATCCGCTGAACCCGGGGATGCCCATTGACGCGGCCGATGCGATGACAAAAGCGAACGCGGCAAATGGCAGCGCACGACTCAGTCCTAAGATCGACAATTCATCGAGATCGCGCGTGTGGGTGCGTCGGTAGACCATGCGCCCGGCGACGGCGAAGAGCAGGGCCGCGATCACGCCATGAGAAAACATTTGCAGCACCGCGCCTGAGACGCCGAGCACGTTGGCCGTGGCCAGCCCGAGCAGCACGAAACCCATGTGGCTCACGCTCGAATAACCGATGACGAATTTCAGATCGCGCTGGCGCAGCGCCACCGCCGCCGCGTAAACGATCCCGATCACGGCAAGGACAGCGATCCATTTGCTCCACATGTGGAAACCTTGCGGGAAAAGATTCATAGCGACACGCAGCCCGCCGTAGGCGCCGAGTTTCATGACAATGCCGGCGAGCAACATCGAGCCGGCGGTGGGCGCGGCGACGTGACCGGTTGGCGCCCAGGTGTGCAACGGCCAGATGCCGGCGAGCACGGCAAACCCGAGAAACAAAACCGGGAATACCCACGATTGCAGTTGCGGGGTAAATTGAAATTGCGCGAGCTGATTCAGGTCTAATGAGCCGGCGGTCGCGTAAGCGGCGAGGATTCCGATGAAAACGAGCGCACCGCCAAAAAAGGAATAAAGCGTCAGCTTCATCGCGCCGTACTCCTTGTTGGTCGATCCCCAGATCGCGATGAGGAAATACTTCGGCACGATGACGAGCTCGTAGAAGACGAAAAGGAGAAAAAGATCGGCGCTGAGAAAGACGCCATACGAACCGGCAACCACGAGCAACAGCCAGAAGAAAAATTCGTTCTGCCGATGATCGACGTCCCACGAAAAGAGCACCGTGCTGACAGCGGCGATGCCAGTGACAAGCACCATCGTCAGGCTGATGCCGTCGACCGCGAGATGATAATTCATTCCCAGCATCGGCACCCAGGGAACGCGCACGATCGTGGTGAAGTGCGTAAGATCGACATCGTCGCGGAACAAAGCAGCTAAACCGATCGCGAACCCCGCAACGGTAGCTAGCAGCGCGATCCAACGCGAAAAAACGCGCGGCAGGAAAAGCGGCACCACCGCGCCGGCAAATGTGATGTAAATCGTCCAGGCGATCATCAACGTTTACGCGTCCGATAGCGTGGAGCTTTCTCGCGAACGTGAAATCCAATTTCACGACGCGGCTTTGTCGGCGGCACGCTCAACTGCCGGATCGCTTCCAAGATCGCGTCAATCTTCTCGTCGTGTTTGCCGACTCGTTTTTCGAGTTCGGAAAATTTGCGGGCCAATTCGCGATTTGTCTCGAGCGCCTCGCGCAACTCTACGAAGGCGCGCATGATCGCGATGTTCACTTTGACCGCGCGCTCGCTCTTCAACACGCTCGACAACATCGCCACGCCTTGCTCAGTGAACGCGTAGGGGGATGAACGCCGCCCGCCCCAACTTGAAATGCCAATTTGGCATTTCAAGTTATGCGCCTCTTCGACGCCGAGCTGAAACATAAAATCGATAGGGAAACGACCGATGTTTCGCTTCAAGGCGCGGTTCAAATGGCCGCTAAGAACGCCGTAGAGCGCTGCAAGATCAAAATCGAGCATCACCTTTTGTCCGCGAATGACGAGGATCGATCGCGCGATTCGCTCAATCGGAACGATTTCCTTACTCATTCGGGTGAATCTCAGCTAAACAAGCGCGCCATGTGAATGACGGTTGTGTTGAAGATGTTGAAGACAAACTGGGGCGCGATGCCGATGGCGAACATCAGCAGCGTGATTGGAACGATATCGAGCTTCTCGTTTCGCAGGTGATCGGGAAAGGCGCTGCAACGCTCAGCCAGCGGCCCGCTGAAGAGCGCTTGCATCGCGCGCGCAAACACGATCGCCGTGACAAGCAGACCGATCACCGCCACGGCAGTGAATGAAGCCACAATCGCAAATGAGCCTTTGAAAATGAGAAATTCACCGATGAATCCGTTCAATCCGGGCAAGCCGAGCGACGAAAACATGGCGACGCTCATCCAGCCGCAGAGCAACGGCGTCCGTTGCATCAGACCGCCGAAATCGTCGATGCCGCGCAGGCCGCGGCGTTGCTCGAGCAATCCGACGTAATAGAAGAGCGCGGCCGCGGTAATGCCGTGGTTGAAAATTTGCAGGAAGACGCCGCTCAATGCCGCCTGCATGTCGATCAAAGAGACTGTCGATCTTGCAGTGACGGCGAAGAGACCAAGCATTCAGTAGCCGAGATGGTTGATCGACAAGTACGCGACCATTCTTTTCAAATCCGACTGAGCCCACGCGGCGAGCGAGGCGAACACGATCGAGCAAATCGCCAGCCCGAGCAGCCACGGAGCGAGGATTTTGATTTCGTGGGGAAAGAGCGGGAGAAGGAGTCGGACGAAACCGTAAACGCCCATCTTCGAGAGCACACCGGTCAACACCATGGAGACGCCGGTGGGCGCGGTTTCATAGGCGTCGGGCAGCCAGGTGTGAAACGGAAAGAGCGGCACTTTCACCGCGAGCCCGAGAAAGATTCCGGCGAAGGCGAACCACGCGAGCTTACCGGTGAGCAACCCGGACTTTCCGAGATCGGCGAGCGCGACGAAGTCTAACG
>QHPX01000006.1 GCA_003219195.1 Verrucomicrobiota bacterium | reverse complement strand
GCAGCTGCGGGAGACTATCACCTGCGTGCCACGGGTCAAGAGCTACGCCGCGACGAAGAAGACATGCTCGTCTCTGCGAATGCGTCCAGACCCGTGCCCAACTGGCGCAACGATTCCCGAACCGTTTCTGTTGGCCCGCCCACGCCTATGCGAAAGCGGTCCGGACATTCAAAGAACCGTCCGGGAACCACAGAAGTCTCAAAACGCGTGCGAAGCAGCTCGCAGAATTGCTCTGCGCTTCCGCGGCGCAACCGAGGGAACACAATTGTTCCATATTCCGGCCAGTAACAATCCAGATCGTCGCGCGCGCTAAGAAATTGCCGGAGGAGTTTACGGTTTGTCTCGAGCAACGTCTTCATGTGCGCGGAGATTCGCCCAAGTTGCTCAAAGGCGATTACGCTGAGCAATTCTCCAGGATGGACAAAGGTCGCGCCGTGAAGATCATTGATGCGCCATATGCGTCGGGCGACGTCAGGCGGGGCAAGCACCCATCCGCAGCGCAGCCCGCTCAAGCCATAAGCTTTGGTCAGGCTGTTGGTAATGAGAAAACGTTCCGGATCAATATGGAACGCGCTCCGGGGCCGCCTCTCAAACAACATCTCGCGATAAACCTCATCCACCAGTACATAAGTCCCATTGTTGCGCGCCAGAGCGGCAACTTCCCGCAAAGTGATCTCGGAACAAAATGCTCCGCTTGGATTATGTAGATTCGTAATCACGATCACACGAGTTCGCGGCGTCATTTGCCGTTCCAAGTCGGCCGAATCAACCGCGAAATTACTTCGCCTTTGAAAATGCTTGATCGTCAAACCGAGATATCGTGCCGTGCTCAAGAGCGGCTCGTAGTTGGGACGCTCGACCAGAATTTGGTCGCCGGGTTCGGTGGTTGCAGCGAGCGCGAGATAGTTGCCCATCGAAGCTCCAATAGCGCTGACGATCGACTCTTGCGGCACGTTATAACGGGCCGCGATTTTTCCCAATAAAGGCTCGTAGCCGTAACCGCAGCCGCTGGGACCATTGATTTCCAGTTGGCCGATTTCGACGTCGAGCTTGGCCAGGGGAAAGGCGGCCATCCCGCTAGTCGCCAAATTATAACGAGCGGTGGAGCAAAGCCTGGCCCACTCCATGTATGGCGAACCGGCGGTGCTGCGACGACGATTCACGCGCGGGAAGCAACACACTAAACAGAAGAGCGCCGTTGTGATCGGGTGCAGGGGCATGCGGAACCGCGCGACTGCTCGTTCGCGCCGGCGTAAGACAAAAAGACAGCTCGCCGTGAGTCCGAAAAAAATCCAATCCATCGCTGTCACGTAGTTGAGGATCTGCCCATAGCTTCCGGAAAACAGAATCAGCATTGTCCAGACACTCTGCAAAACAATGGCAAATACAGGCACACGCGTAACGGGATGTACCCAGGCGAGCTGCCGGAAGAAGACTCCATCTTCTGCCATGGCGAAGTACACACGTGGCGCGGTCAAAACACTCTGGCTCAGAAAGCCCAGGGTAGAGATCACGATACCAAGAGCAATGGCAATCGCGCCCGGTCTGCCCAAGGCAGTTTCCATCAACGTCGACGCCGGAGTGTCGGTGAACGCCAACCCGGGAATCCCTAGCGCTCGCACACAAACAAAGTTCACTAAAGTGTAAAGGACGGCGACACCGGCCGTTCCCAGCAACAACGCCCGGGGCAGGTCGCGGCGAGGTTCTCTCAGCTCTCCCGCGACAAAGCAGCCAGTTTGCCATCCACCGTAAGCAAACAAAACAGGCACCATGGCCGCACCGAAAGAGGAGAGCAGCCCGGCAGAGACCGGTTGGTCGACGATTGGCGTGAAAGAAAAATCAGGCGCGCGCACCAACAACGCTCCCACCGTTACCAACAGACCGATCGCGCCGATCTTCATTATCATCAACGTGCTTTGCAGATTGCTGCCGCTTTTGACTCCGAGACAGTTAACGACCGTCAGCATGGTCAAGGTAACCGCTGCGATCAATGACACCGGCATTTCAACGCCGGTCAATTCGATGAAATACCTGGCAAACGTGACCGTCACCGCGGCCATGCCTCCGGTTTGCACGACAAGAAGCAATACCCAGCCATAAAGAAATGCCACTAATGGATGAAACGCCTCGCGAAGGTATGCATATTGTCCGCCCACCTGCGGAAGGCGGCTCGAAATCTCGGCGTAGATAAATGCGCCAGTCAACGCGATCAGCCCACCGAAAACCCAGGCTCCCACAACCAGTGCGGGCGTGTGGATCTGCCTGGCAACGAGGGCAGGATTCATGAAAATGCCCGAGCCGATGGTTCCGCCCATCACGAGCATCGTTGCGTCAAAAACTCTTAGCCGACGGGCCAGCGGAAGAGGGGGACCTTGAATTTGCGCTTGCGAAGAGCTCAATGGTTCGGCCACGAACGGCTTCGAATTAGGTGAAGTTTACAGGTCGATTTCTGTAACGTGAATAACATAATAATTTATTTTATTAGTTCACAATCAGTGAGTTAGAAGAGTCCATATCTGCTCATCAACCCGTCTGGTCTATGGAGATAAATCCTTCCGCATTCGGAAATGACGAACTTCGCCAAAAAGGATGTCGGCCGGGCCTTCAACACAGTAACCATGTCGGCGATAAAATTGAATGGTATTGTCGCGAGCATTTAGAACGACGCCAGTAACACGCTCAGAGCGTGCGCGATCTTCGAGGCCACTGAGGATCCGACTTCCAAGTCCACGGCCACGATGGCTTTCATCGACCGCCATGTAGCGCACTTGCGCTTCAGAGGGCGAATTCAGATGCAGTCGACCGACCGCAACCACAGCACCGGCCGAGTCGCGCAGGATAAGATGAAAGCTTTCCGCATCGAGATCGTCGCGTTCAGTGCCCCGCGGCTGACCCCACGGCTCCCGCAGCACCCGCCAACGTAGATCGAAATAGCTTTCCCATTCCTGCGCGGTGCGCGGCTCCGAGAGAGTAAATTCCTCCGGCTTTCGCGCAGGCTCATCCGGATTGGGCATTTGAAGATATTACATCGCTAAGTCGGAAAGAGGGAGTCTGACGTAATCGTACCCTATTCCAGGGCATTCTTTAATGACATCAGACAATATATGTCATATAAAATCGCTAGGTGTTGGGTTCGATTGAGTATGGAAATTTAGGGTCTTGGTGCCGGTTTCTTTGGAAATTCAAATCTCTACCTTAATTAATCAGCGCCAACAGCAGCAATTCACCAAAGTGAAGCCGTAACCTGAGGCGATACCTGACCGCGCGCGGCGAGTCACCGCGCCGAAAGCATGTCAGTCACACGTTGCTGCCGCTCCACTTCAACTTCTGCCGAACAACACTGAAAAACGATACTTCCGGCAGTACCGCAAGCGGAAGAGTTTTGGCGGCTTTTCGAATCCTCACCACATCGCCGGTTGCCAAGGGCAACGGATCGCGACCGTCGACCGTGAGATATACCGGATAATCCGGTTCATTCGGCTCGACTTCGATTGTGGAATGGTCTGCCACAATGATTGATCGGTTTGTGAGAACGTGCGGACAAATTGGCGTGATCACCAGGACCCCCGATTGAGGCGACAAGATTGGCCCGCCGGCCGAGAGCGAATAGGCCGTGGAACCGGTGGGTGTCGCAACGATTAGTCCGTCGGCATTAAATTCGGTCAGCACTTCGCCATCCACACGCGTTCGCAGGCGGATGAGACGGGAGAGCTCACCACGGCTCAAGACAGCGTCATTTAAGGCGATCATGCGCGTTTCGGATTTTGCGGCGGAGCGCACAGTCACGTGCAAAAGCGTTCGTTCGCTGAATTCAATGAGCCCTTTTGCAATGCATTCGACGGCTTCCCTATACCCCGATGAATTTGAGCACGTTAAAAAGCCGAGCGATCCCACATTGATCCCAAAAATCGGCTTGATCGCTTCGCCCAGTTCACCGGCCACATTAAGAATTGTCCCGTCGCCACCCAAAACGACGAGAAGATCGGCCTCAGCGCCAAGCTGCGCGATCGTAAAATCGGAGCGGCGCCCGGCAATCGCTGCGGTCTCTTTCTCGATCAAGATCGACATCGAAAAACGATTGAGTTCTTCGAGAACGGCCTGGATCAACTCGGCCACGCCCGGTTTTCCCGTGTGCGCGATCAATCCAATTTTCTTCGGAGACATATGAAAAACTCCTGATTACCGTCCGCGCCGGTGATTGTCGATGGAACGAGGCCGGTCACGCAATAGTTGGCCGCCTCCGCGAACTTCACGATTTTTTGTTGCGCCTTCTCATGCAAAGCCGGATCACGCACGATCCCTCCGCGACCCACGTCTTTGCGTTGCAGCTCGAATTGCGGTTTGATCAGCGCGAGAATCACACCATCTGGAGTTATCAACTCGAAAGCCCGAGGCAAGATCAAACTCAGCGAGATGAAGGAGACATCGATCACGCAAAGATCGACAAGCTCCGGAATGTGCTCACGCGAGAGAAACCGCGCATTCAACTTCTCCAGCACAACAACACGCGGATCGTTCCGGATTTTCCATGCCAACTGGCCGTGGCCGACATCCACCGCGTACACTTTGGTGGCGCCGCGCTGCAAAAGACAATCGGTGAATCCGCCAGTCGATGCGCCGATGTCCAACGCAATCTTATCGCGAACACCAATATCGAAACAATCGAGAGCGCCTTCCAATTTCAATGCGCCTCGACCGGCATAGCGAGGGCGTTGCGCGACCGAAATTTCTGCATCGGGCGTGACCAGGTCGGAGGATTTCGTAATTGCATGGTCCCCTGCTCTCACTTCGCCTGCCATGATCGCGCGCTGCGCACCCTCGCGACTGTCGAAAAAGCCTCGAGCGACGAGCAGATTGTCGATCCTGATTTTTTTTGCCATTAAACCGGTCACGATTTCATTTTTGCTGGCCGCAAACATCGGCAATCGAGTCTCGAATTGCGTCAATCGCCGCCGTCAGTTGCGCTGACGTGATGCAGAGGGGTGGCATGAGCACGATGATGTTTCGCAGCGGCCGCGTCAGCAAACCGCGCTCCCGCGCTGCAAGACAAACATCGACTCCGAGCTTAGAGACTTCGGATGGCGATAAGCCTGGTTGAGTCGCCAATTCGATTCCGACAATAAAACCGCACTGCCGCACTTCCGCGATAAACGGACGGCTCCGCAGCCCTTCCAGCTCTGCGCTCATTTGCCAAATCTTCGGCTGTAAATTTTCCAAGACATTGTCGTTTTCGAAAACCTCGAGACTTGCCTTCGCGGCGGCGCAGCCAAGAGCATTTCCAGTATAACTGTGTCCGTAGGCCAGTGCTTTGCCATCGATAACCGATCCATCGAAGCGCGAGAAGATTTCTTCGGTTACAAGCGTGATCGCGAGCGGAAGATATCCCCCACTTAATCCTTTCCCGAGGACCATAATGTCGGGCACGACCGGTTCGTGTTCGATCGCAAACATCTTTCCGGTCCTTCCAAAGCCGGTCATCACTTCATCGACAATCAAGAGCGCGCTGGCGCGATCGCACCATTCGCGCACGTTTTTCAAAGTTTCCGGCGGCCACAGTTTCATTCCGGCCGCGCCTTGAATGAGTGGTTCGATAACCACCGCCGCGACCTTTGCAACTTCGGTCGGCGAAATTTGCTCGAGCGCTTTCATCCCTGGCACTTGGATCGCGGGAAAGTTCCATCGGCTCGGGCCGATCTGGAACATGGCGGCAGCGCCCAAACTGGCGGCGCCGGCTGTATCGCCATGGTAACCGTTTTGAAAAGCGATAAACTGATGTTTTCTCGAGTTGCGCAAACGCCAGTATTGGTCGGCAATTCGCAGCGCCGCCTCGATCCCGGTCGAACCATCATCGGAATAAAAAACGCGGCTTAATGTGTTCTCAGGGAAAAGATCGACCATCGCCCGGGCCAGCTCAATCGCGGCCGGATTAGTGAAGCCGAGGAAGGACGCGTGCGCCATGCCCTCCAACTGTTTCCGAAGCGCGGCGTTGATATGCGGATGATTATGGCCGTGAATATTTGTCCAGATCGACGAATTCCCGTCGATGTATTCGCGGCCGCAGCTATCCCGCAAAATCGCGCCGTGCCCTTCCACCAAAACGAGCGGCTTGTGTTCCGCGGCGCACCATTCGCGCATGTTCGTGAACGGATGCCAGACGAACTTTTTGTCGGCGTCAATCAGCTCGTCGGTGTTCCAGTTACTCATGAACGCCGTGTCCGAGATTAATTTTTCCACACACAAAACCGCGCCGTAGCTTTAGCGAAGGCGGGTCCGCCGCTATCAATTCCTCGGTCTTCCACTTACTCATCGGCGTTTCGCTCGCTTATCAATTCTTCAATCGAGGCCACGTCTTCGGCTGAGGCGCGACGACGGCGATACTTCCGCTCAACGATTTGTTTCAGGGTCAACAAATCTTCAAGCGGAGGAATGTCGTGATAGGCCCATCCCGCTTCGCCTGCGATTTTAGATTGAAACCGCCAGACGCCGCCGAATTTTGTCGCACGGACCTCTCGCTTTCTTCCATCTCGGTCTTTCTCCATCCATATGTGTTGACTCGGCATCGCGGGCAAACCTTACATTAGCAGCCTTGAAGGACGGAGTCAGATTGCTGGTTTATTTTGCGGCGACCATTTTTTTCGGCACGCTGCTTGCCCCCGTCCTGTTTTGGACTGCGCAATCACTGGCCGCGCACGGTTTGTTTTCTTTTCTCGGCAATTTCGATTTCGAGATTTTTTTTCATCGGGCGCTTCTGCTTGCAGCCGTTCTTTTGCTTTGGCCGTTGTTTCGCTCGATTCGTCTGTGCAATCTCGAAGACCTTGCGCTGAGGCGAAACGGACATTGGTCGCGCGATCTCGCAGCTGGATTCTTTTTGGCAGCGCTTCCCCTGCTCTGCTGTGGCGCGCTCTTACTCGCCCTGCATATTTTTTCACCGCGCTTAGCGATCAACTGGTTCTCTCTGACAAAGATTATTGGAGCTTCAATTGCTGCCCCCCTGACGCACCAACATGTCGATCTTTATTACGTCGGTGCTCTTCGCCGTCGTTCACTTTCTAAAAGCGCCGTTGCACACTTCGGCGGTTGTCACCTGGACTTCCGGATTCAATTCCATCGCTCACTCGTTTTCGCAGTTTTCCAATCCCACAATGGTGGCGGCAGGTTTCACAACTCTATTCGTGATTGGCTGGATTCTCGCGGATGCCCGCGTGGTTACGTGCTCACTCTGGTTGTCAATCGGTCTGCACGCTGGCTGGATTTTTAGCAGCAGCGGATTTAACAAAATTGCCCATCGCGAGATTCTGGCTCTTCCGTGGCTCGGCAAAAATCTGCTCGTCGGAATCGTGCCGCTTGGCGTCGCCTGCTTGACGTGGATGCTAATGCGCGGCTGGTTGAGATATGTTGGCGCTCGCAAAGTTTAATGGCCTCGCCGCGATTGCATCGCTGCTTTATCCGCCGGTCTGTACCATTTGCGCCGCCACCGTTGCCCATGGCGAATATCTTTGCGGCGAATGCGACACTAAAACTACGCGCATCGTCCCGCCATTTTGCGCAAAATGCTCGGAGCCGTTTGCAGGCGCGATCACAAGCGAGTTCACGTGCGCGAACTGCGAGCATCGCTCTCTGCACTTTGACGCTGCCGTCGCCGCCTATCGCAGCCGCGGGATTGTTCGCCGCGTCATTCTCGATTTCAAATATGGTCGTCAACTGCATCTGCGGCATCTGGTGGGGCGCTGGCTCTTTGCGGCCCTCGATGATGACAGACTTCGCTGCCGCCAGTTTGATATCGTCGTTCCGGTCCCGCTGCACCCGGCCCGGGAACGCGAACGCGGTTTCAATCAGGCGGCGTTGCTCGCGGATTTGTTGAGTCCGCAGCGGTCGATCCAAAACAGACCTGTGCTCGAGCGCATTCGTTACACCACCACCCAGACCGCGTTCGATCGCGCCGAACGCATGAAAAATTTACATGGCGCGTTTCGTTTACGAAAAAACGTGGACGTGCGAGAATTGCGCGTGCTTTTAATCGACGACGTTTTGACAACCGGCTCAACCCTGAGCGAGTGCGCGCGTGTTTTGAAAAAGGCGGGCGCCAGCTCTGTTCACGCAGCGACCGCCGCCCGCGCGTAGTTCCGATGGCAATTTTCAAGAAACCCGCAATGAAAGCGCAGAGTCGCAAGAAGCGCGACATCCCGCACGGGCTTTTCCAAAAATGTCCTGGTTGCGGCGAAGTGGTGCACGAAATCGAGCTCGTCGAAAATCTGCGGGTTTGTCCGCGCTGCGATTATCATTTTGCGCTCTCGGCCCAGGAACGGATCGACAATTTGCTTGATCCGCAAAGTTTCGTCGAAATGGACGCCGATCTAAAATCCATCGACACGTTGCGTTTTCAGGGCATGGCCAGTTACAAAGATCGCCTCAAAAATTATCAGGCGAGCACGGGGTTGCTCGACGCCGTCATCAGCGGACGTGGAATGCTCGACGGTTACAAAGTGGCGATCGCCGTAATGGATTTTGGTTTCCTGGCCGCGACGATGGGCTCGGTCGTGGGTGAAAGAATCACCCGCACAATTGAATACGGCACGACCAAACGTTCCGCCGTCATCATCATTGCCGCTTCCGGCGGCGCGCGCATGTACGAAGGAATGTTAAGCCTCATGCAAATGGCCAAGACGAGCGGCGCACTTTCGCGCCACGCCGAACAACAGCTTCCCTATATTTCCGTTTTGACGAACCCGACCACTGCCGGCGTCATGGCCAGTTTCGCTTCGTTAGGCGATGTGATCATGGCCGAGCCCAAGAGCATGATCGGATTTGCCGGGCCGCGCGTCATTAAGGAAACCACGCACCAGGATTTGCCGAAAGGATTCCAGACCGCTGAATTTCTCGAGGAACATGGATTGATCGACATCATCGTGCAGCGCAAAAAAATGCGGGAACAAATCAGCCAGTTGCTCAGCTACTTTTCCTCCACGCAGTGAACTACCGGGAGGCGCTCGCCTGGCTTTACAGCCTTCAGCGCTTCGGCATCAAGCTCGGACTGGAAAACATCCGGCGGCTAATCGACGAGTTGCA
>QHPX01000005.1 GCA_003219195.1 Verrucomicrobiota bacterium | reverse complement strand
AAGAGGGTTCGAAGGGCTCCGGCAAGGCGGTCGAAGGCATCACGCCCGAGGCGATGGAGTGGTTGACGCAATATGACTGGCCGGGGAATGTGCGGGAGTTGAAGAACGCGGTGGGGCGGGCGCTGGCCTATGCTACGGGGCCTTTCATCGCTGTGCAGGATCTTCCCGAGGCGATCTTGATGGCGACTGAACGGCAAGGGCGGTTTAGCAGCTACCGCGAATGGAGGGAAAAGATTCTCGAACGCCTTGAAAAGGAGTTCCTCGTGAAATCGATCCATGAGCAAGGCGGAAACCTGACCCTTGCGGCCAAGGAGCTCGGCATCCATCGCTCCACGCTGCACCGCCTTATCCGAAAGCACCACCTCCTGTCTCCATAGCGCGTTCTGCGTCGTATCCACACGACAGCGGAATCTCGCGCAATTACAGCGTCATCTCTGCATTCGCGCTGAATCACGTCGTAGCCGCGCGACAGTTGCGCCCGCGGCGCTCAATAGGACAGGTCGCTCAGGAGTTTCCGTGGTCACCATTCAAGGATTTTCCCCATGGGGATACCGGTATTCACCTGGCTCTCTAAGTCGAGCTAGGTCGAGTGATCGGTATGGTGTTTGCCCTCTTGTCACTGAAAGACCGGAGCCAGCCTAACCCAGGCCGGCCTGGCCCAACAAAGGAGGGAAGCTATGAATATGAAGATGCACAATCAGGGTGCGCGATTTGCGCTCGCGTGTCTGCTGCTCATCTTCGGCATTGCCTGGGCTTCACCAGCCCAGGCCAACCCGCCCAGCGGCCGTGGTGCCGTTTCGCCGGCGCAAGCCGGGGTCACATACAGTGGGCGGGCCTTTGCCGCGTTTGTCAATGTTCCCACGCTCGGGGTCGGCCCGACCACTGTGTCGGATACCGGGGAGCTGCCTCCCAGCGGCGGGTTCCAATCGGCAGACTTTGCTACGGTCGGGGCTCCTGGCGTCCTGAACGCGTCGCTCTTGGTGGCGTCAACGAGTGGAGCCAATGGCGTGGCCAGTAGTCGCGCCTCGCTGGCGGACCTCGTGGTGCTCCCCGGAAATGCCGCTCAGGTCACCGCCTCGTTCATTCAAGCCGAGTCGGAGGCAACCTGTAACGGAGTCCGAGGATCAACTGAAGTCGCCAACGCCACTTTTGGCGGCCAGGCCATTGCAGTAGACCCCTTTGCCCCAAACCAGACGTTCGTGATCCCTAACCCAATAGGGGGTCCGCCCGTGGCGACGCTCATCATCAACGAGCAGACGACATCGTCCGGGAATGGGACGCAGGACATCACGGTCAACGCCGTGCACCTCACTCTCGCAACCGGCGACGAGGTGATCCTAGCCAGCGCCCATAGCGATGTGCAGGGCTGTCCAGGCTGTCCGCCCACCCCGCCTTGCTTCGACTTCATGACCGGTGGCGGCTGGATCAACGTCGGCAATAGCAAGGCCAACTTTGGGTTCAATGCCGGGTACAAGCCCAATTCGTCTACCCCGGAGATTCATTTCAACTATATCGACCACAACTCCGGGATGCAGATGAAAGCAACCAGCATCAGCGTTTACCGGACAGGGGACACCGCGACAACCCGGCACATGGAGGGGAATGCCGAGATCAACGGAGTCTCGGGCTTTACCTACTCGATTGACGCGGCGGATAACGGCGAGCCAGGTCAGAACACGGATACCTTGAAGATCAGCTTGAGCAACGGCTATTCGGCTGGTGGAACTTTAGGAGGCGGGAATATCCAACTCCACAAGCCTTGTCCATAGGCCCTGTAAGCAGACGGGGCGGCCTCGGAGTGATCCGGGGCCGCCCCGTTGTTTTCGGTGAAGTCTGGAGAGGAAGTTAGAATTGGGAGGTCATGGTCACAGTCTGGAACTGGCAGAACACAGAGGGCACACGGAGAGGATGGGCAGGGGCCTCCGGGCTGACGCTTGACAGGTCACAAAGGGTGGCCTAGCCTGAGCGTCAACCCTCTCGGAAGGGCATCCGGCCGAAGGGGAGGCTATGAAAGGAGATTCGTCTGTGTATGTCCTCTACAAACTTCTTCAAGTACTGCTATGGCCTGAACTATGGATTTTGGCCTGTTTCGTAGGATCCTGGGTGGTCTCCTATTCAACCCGCCGCTATGCGTTGGGGCGATGGCTCCTCTTCGTTGGCATCCTCCTGTTTTACATCTTGGGAATCACGCCAACGGGTGTTGCTTTGCTCAGACCGCTCGAATTGCGGTATGCGCCTTTCGACGGTCAAGGCCACTCATATGATGCTGTTGTGGTCCTGAGTGGAGGGATCAGGGGGGAGCCCCAAACAGGGACGACGACTATCCTTGGAACGCACAGCCTTGACCGCCTCGTTTGTGGAATGCGCTTGGTACGTAATGGTGCCGCGCCGATCCTGGTTGTGTCAGGGGGTGCTGGCCATCCGTTTGGACCCGCCAAACCGGAAGCAGATACGATGCGGGAGTTTGCCATCGAGTTCGGCATACCACCTTCTGCTATTCTGACCGAAGGCAGATCCCGCACGACTGTCGGCAATGCGGTAGAAGTGCGGCGGCTGTTACCCAACACCCGTCGCATCGTCCTCGTCACCGACGCTTCGCACCTTCCACGGTCTGCCGCTGTGTTCCGAAAACAAGGATTTGACGTCGCGCCATATCCATGCACCTATCTCACCGCAGCGGGTAGCTGGGATCCGTTCGATTTCCTTCCGTGTTCAGATGGGTTGGCGCGTGTCAATATAGCGATTCACGAATATGTGGGCATGGCTGCCTACTGGGCGATGGGGTACTTGTAAGTTTCCCTGCGCCGGTCTCTGCTGACTTTCTCTCTCCAGCGGATGACTACAACAGAGGTGGTATTGGAGGCGGTAGTATAGGCGGTATTCCCAGGAAACTGGCGGTGACCGACCGTGCCGAACTCATCGTCACGGTACAGGTCGTGCCCGAGACCGTATCGCAGCCGCTCCAGCCGGTGAACACGTTGCCGAAGGCCGGCGTCGCCGTGAGGGTCACCGTCGTGCCGCTCGTGTAAGAGGCCAAGCAGGTAGGCCCGCAGTTGATCCCGCCATCACTGGAGGTGACAGTGCCGCTGCCGGTGCCCGCCTTGTTGACCGTGAGGGTGTTGAGCGCTGCGACAGTGTTGTTAATCAGCACCGAGACGGTGTTGGAATTAAAGTTGGCCACCGCCAGGTCTTGCAGCCCATCGCCATTGAAGTCGCCCACGGCCACAGAGTCAGGATTAGTGCCAGCACCGAAGGACAGCGGCGCCTGGAAGGTACCGTCGGGGTTGCCCAGCAGCACCGAGACCGTGTTGGGCCCCTGGATGTTGAAATCAAAGTTGGCCACCGCCAGGTCTGACACCCCATCGCCATTGAAGTCGCCCACGGCCACGGATTGACCACCGTTCGCGGCGAGGGTCCGTGCCGGCTGGAAGGTCCCATCGCCGTTGCCCAGCAGCACCGAGACGTTGCCCGGCACCGCTCCCGAGGAAGTGTTGGCAGAGTTGGTCACCGCGAGGTCTGGCCGCCCATCGCCATTGAAGTCGCCCACGGCCACGGTCACAGGATTCATGCCAGCCGTCGCGAAGGTCCGAGCCGGCTGGAAGGTGCCACCGCCGTTGCCCAGCAGCACGGAGACCGTGTCGGAGCCCGGAACGTTGTTGAGATTATAGTCGGCCACCGCCAAGTCTTGCACCCCATCGCCATTGAAGTCGCCCACGGCCACGGATTGACCACCGTTCGCGGCGAAGTTCCGTGCCGGCTGGAAGGTGCCATCGCCGTTGCCCAGAAACACCGAGACGCTGTTGGAACCAGAGCAGGCCACCACCAGGTCTGGCACTCCATCACGATTGAAGTCGCTCACGGCCACGAATTCAGGGTTAGCGTCAGCCGCCAAAGTCAGCGCTGGCTGGAAGGTGCCATCGCCGTTGCCCAGCAGCACCGAGACCGTGTTGGAACCATAGTTGGCCACCGCCACGTCTGGCACTCCATCACGATTGAAGTCGCCCACGGCTACGGAAGAAGGATTAGTGCCGGCTGCATAATCTACACGGGTAATGAACGAGACCGTCTGGGCAGGCGAGGGGTTTGGAAACGCTGACGAGAAAAATACAGTCGCTGCGACCAGCAGCAATAGTTTCGCGGAGTTTCTGGTCATATCAGGTTCACTTCTTAATTCTTTAGGCTAGGGCACCGTTCCCGTTATGGCTCTAAAGAAAACATCTCTGCCAACATACAGGATAGCCTCACAATCAGGAGAAAAAAAGCACGTGGATACCGGAATCTGGCGGAGGAAAATCCATGAAAAGGGGCGTTGATGAAGCACAAAAGGGGCGACTGCCAGCCAGCAGTCGCCCCTTTTGTGCTTGGCTCTAATCGTATCCTTACTTCTTATTCGATGACCATCTCCTACGTCTGCGAGTTAACGAAGAGGGCCGGATCGATGCCGTGACCCCGCGGGTGGAAGTTCTTGCCGAGGACCTCATCCATCGACGTCGTGATCACGGATCCGGCGATCATCGTGATCATCATCTTCATCCTCATCTTCAATGACCATCTCCTGCGTCTGCGGGTTCAGGTGATCGAGTTTCTTGGCCCTAGCGGTAGCTTTGTTGGTCAGTTTGAAGACGTTCAGGCCTTTGGTGATGTCGCTCTCGTAGATGAAGCCATTGTACCAGTAGGCCGACCAAGCGCCGCCCAGTTGGGCCGGAACCAGCGGCGGGGGGTCGTCAAAGCCGACCTCGAACGCGTTGGTCAGGTTCGTGAAGTCGACGACGCTTACCCCGGACTGGTAGCTGCCGTGGACCAGGACATAGCGTCCCCGCAACGGCACCACGTTGTAGTTATGGATTGTGCAATTTTCGGTGTCCGACTGCGGCCGCTGAAGCACCCAGGTGCCGAGTAGCACACCTGTGGCGGTATCGAAGAAGAAGATGCTCTTCTCCACGTCCGGGCTCGTGGCCTGACAGTGCGGCTGCACGCCGCCACCGGGCTCCCATCCCATGACCATGACCCTCCCGTCCCAGGTGAAGGACGCCGAGTGCCAGTAGGGTACGAGTGGATGGCTGAATTTGTACAGGGCGACCGGGTTGGCAGGGTCGGAGATATCCCAGACCATGTTGTAGAAGGGATTGCAGGCCCCCACAGCCCGGTGGACGCCGAGGTGGACTGCGATGTCATGACAGTGGTTCGCACCCGGAAGCGGCATGTTCCCGATCACGCTCGCCGCCTGCGGGTTGTCGAGCGGCACGGCCACGATGGGGATCTT
>QHPX01000074.1 GCA_003219195.1 Verrucomicrobiota bacterium | reverse complement strand
GCGCGAGGTCAAGGAAACGATGGACACGCCTTCGAGTGAAGGACTGATTGTGCACCTAGACGTCAGCATTCTGTTTCACCTCAATCCAACCAAAGCGCCCGATGTTTATCGATCGGTTGGCATTAATTAAGAGAATGTGCTGATTAATTTCCGAGCTCATCTTCTCGCCGTTCAGGCGAATAAAGCGCTTTGCCGATAGTTGTGTGTTGGCGATCTAAATCCCTTGTCGTGGTTGCGCTATTGGCCGCGACGGCATTCAATCAGACGCGGTCGCAGGAAGGCAGCACGAAAAATCCCGCGACTAGCGAAACGATGCAAACTAATCAGAAAAAGTTCGGGCTCGTGATTCACGGTGGCGCGGGGACGATTGATCGCAGCAGGATGACGCCGGAAGCTGAGCGTGAATATCGCGCTGGCTTGGAACGCGCGTTGGCTGCCGGCTACGAAATCTTAAAGCGCGGCGGCTCGAGTCTCGATGCGACCGAAGCCGCCGTGCGCCTCCTGGAAGACGACCCGCATTTCAACGCTGGCAAAGGCGCGGTCTTCACCAGCGCTGGCACGAACGAATTGGACGCGGCCATCATGGACGGGAATACGCTCAAGGCCGGTACGGTCGCGAGTTTGAAACACATCAGAAATCCGGTGAGCCTGGCGCGGCTGGTCATGGAAAAATCGGGACACGTCATGATGGATGGCGAAGGCGCCGAAGTCTTCGCGAAGGAAAACGGAGTCCAGCTTGTCGATCAAAAATATTTTTTTACGCAGGAACGGTGGGACGCGCTACAGAAAATTAAGGAAGCTGAAAAGAGCGGCGGCGCTGGGGCAAAGAAATTTATCATTACCGATCAAGATCGACATGGCACGGTGGGCGCGGTCGCGCTTGATCGACAAGGTAATCTCGCCGCTGCAACATCGACCGGTGGAACGACGAACAAACGGGCGGGACGAATTGGCGATTCACCCATTATCGGCGGTGGCACTTACGCGAACAATGCGACCTGCGCGGTTTCGGCAACCGGCGATGGCGAATATTTCATTCGCGCGACTGTGGCGCACGACCTTTCCGCCTTGATGGAATACCGCGGAATGAAATTGCAGGAAGCCGCGCAAACCGTGCTCGATAAAGTCGCAAAGCTCGGCGGCAGCGGCGGACTGATCGCGATCGATGCTAAAGGTAATATGGCGCTGCCGTTCAACACCTCCGGCATGTACCGGGGACATGTCGATCTTGATGGCAAATTCGTTATCGAAATTTACAAATAATGCTGTCGAGGCGGCCATCTCAGTTGTCATGTCGAGCGTTAGTCGAGACATCTCTTGCTGTTAAAAACGAGAGATTCGTCGATTTCGCTGGGAATGACAAAGATTGCGCGTGAGGACACGCGCCTCTACAACCGTTTCGCCATGTTGCCAGCGTTTTCCGTTGTTATTCCTTGCTTTAACGAAGCCGAGCGGATCGGCGATTCCATCCGCGTAACGCTCGATTATCTTTTGCAAATCAGCCCGGGGGGCGAATTAATCGTCGTTAATGACGGATCGACCGACGCAACATCGACAATCGCTCGTGAAACCTTAGCCGGCGCGAAGATTGAAACTCGTTTGCTTGAGAATTTTCCGAACCGCGGGAAAGGCGCGGCCGTTCGGAAAGGATTGTTGGCCGCGCAAAGGCCGATCGCTCTGTTTTTCGATGCCGATCTGTCCACGCCGCTTGAAGAAACTCCAAAAGTGATCGGGCCGATCGCAAATGACCATGTCGATCTTGCCTTTGGATCGCGCGCGCTGGATCGCGGCTTGATTGGCGACCATCAACCATGGCGTCGAGAAACCGCCGGTCGGATTTTCAATTTGCTCGCGCGCGTCACAACCGGACTTCCGTTTTGGGACACACAATGCGGCTTCAAAGCTTTTCGTCTCGATGTTTGCCGGCCAATTTTGGAAGCCGTGCGAATCGAGGGGTTTGCCTTCGATGTCGAGCTCCTTTATTTCGCGCAGCGCGCCGGATTGCGCCTGCGCGAGATTCCAGTGCGCTGGAATCATCGGGAAGGCAGCAAAGTTCATTTCATTCACGACAGCTTGCGGATGCTGCGCGAGGTGATTGCGCTGCGAATAAAACGGGCGCCGTTGTAGCTGCCGCTGTCCTCAGCGGCAGAGTCGAACAAATCACATGCGGTTCTGCCGCCAGAGACGGTGGCAGCTACAACGCCCTACGCAAAGGCGGCGCGTCCCGCAGTCGCGGGATCGATCTTGCGCGCCTGCTTGAATTAACCGGTTGCTATTTCTTAACGATTTCGGCGTTCTCGATCATGCTGATGCCGTCGCGCTCAGCCAGTTTTCCTTTCAACGTGACTGTTTTTCCCGCATACTCGGCGAGCTGATCGTTGATCGGTTTGTGCTCGCCCACGACGAGATACGTTTTGCCTTCACTCGTGATGCCGACTGGACCGCCGCCTTTAATGCACTTGGCCGCGCACGAAGCGTGTTTATCGCCCATCGCGTTGTGATCGACATAGCACATCATATCGACTACTTCGCCCGTGACAGTTTTGCTCGCGGCCGTGTCCAGCTTTTCGTTGCCGTGCTCGTGCTCTTCCGCAAGTGCGAGCGGCGAAAAAGCCAAAGCAGCAGTGAATGTGAAAGCCACCGCGACTTTCAAAACCGTGGGTTTGTTTGGTGTTGAATTAAACATGAACAAATATCGGCCGCTATGCGCCTCGGTCAATTGTAGCTGCCGCCGTCTCTGGCGGCAGAGTTCTTCGGCTCGATAGAGTCTCGGCCTATCGAAGTCCTGCGATTAAATCGGCGAATTGCCCGAAGAAGTAGGAGGCATCATGTGGCCCGGGCGCGGCTTCAGGATGATATTGCACACTGAAAATGGGCAATTCTTTGTGGCGCATTCCTTCCACCGTTCCATCATTCAAGTTGATGTGAGTGACTTCGACATTCGAGGGCAATGATTCTGGATCGACCGCGAAACCGTGGTTTTGCGCGGTGATCGCGACCTTCCCGCTCTTTAGATCTTTGACCGGCTGATTCGCGCCGCGATGGCCGAATCTTAATTTGAATGTCGATCCGCCAAAAGCGAAACCGAGAATTTGATGGCCGAGGCAAATGCCGAAGATCGGTGTTTTGCCCATCAAATCGCGTACCGCTTTGTGCGCATAGGGGAGAGCGGCAGGATCGCCGGGGCCGTTGGAAAGAAAAACTCCGTCGGGATCGAGCGCGAGCACTTCCTCAGCGGTTGTCGATGCGGGAACAACGGTAACGCCGAATCCTTTCTGACGCAGCAACCGCAAAATGTTTTGTTTGATCCCGTAGTCGTAAGCGGCGATGCGAAATCGGATCGGCGGGAGCGACGGCTGATTCGTCTCGTTTCCATTCGCGACCGTCCAGGGTTTGCTCAGTTCATCGTTCGGATCCCACTGATAAACTTCGGGCGTGGAGACATCGCGTACATAATCCATGCCGATCACACCTTCGCCTTCGATCGCGCGCTGCGTCGCTTCCTCTGGTGAGATTTCCTCCGTCGTCAGACATGCCTTCATTGCGCCGCGGGTGCGAAGATGTCGCGTCAGCGCGCGCGTGTCGATTCTTTGCACACCGGGGATGTCCCATTTGCGCAAATACTCGTCGAGCGACATTTCGGAGCGCCAGTTGCTCGGCGTTTCGCTCAATTCTTCGATGACAAAACCGCGCACGTGCGGCGAGCCGCTTTCCTGATCGAGCGAGTTGGTCCCGTAATTGCCGATTAATGGATAAGTCATGGCCACGATCTGGCCGCGGTACGAGGGATCGGTCAGCACTTCCTGATAACCGGTCATCGCGGTGTTGAAACAAATTTCCCCTACGCGGGCGCCGGTTGCGCCAAATGATTCGCCCTCAAAGAACCTTCCGTCTTCAAGGGCGAGGATTGCGTGCATTGTCGGGAGCGATTGTCGATCTTAGCCGGCAAATTTCAACTGGTGGATCGAGCAGTCCCTTGCTCGATGTTAAAGTTAGGCGGCGAAGCTGCACTCTTTTTTAGCATCGCCCGACGGAGCGGCCGATCCACCCAAGTCGATCGCAAACAAAAATGCCCGAGTCGAAATTTCGACTCGGGCATTTCCAAAATTTTTACCCCGCCGGTGCCGTTTAGGTGGATGGCCCGTTCCCTTTCGGTAAAGGGCGGATGACCGTCGCCGCAGCGTCTGACTTCCAATTAAGGCATGTCATTTTCTCCGTGCGACCGAGCCTCCTTGCTTGATCAACTATCGGTTCGGGCATCACACCTGTAGTCTCGAACATCGCAGGGTAAATTTTCGAGAGCCGCTGGTTGAGAGTTGAGAGAAAAGCACTGGTTTCCTGCCCAACCCTCAACGAACGGCTCTCCCTTCAAAGAACTACTCGCGCAATTCCGCGCCGAGTTCGCGCTGCAAGCGTTCGCGAATTTTCGCGTGCGCCGCAGTCACTTCCTCACTCGTCAGTGTGCGACTCCGGTCGCGATATGTCAATCTGTATGCGAGCGACTTTCGGGCCGGGCCAAGACTGCTTTCGCTCCCGGAGAAAAGGTCGAACAACTGGGCGCTTTCGAGCAGTGGTTCGTTTACGGTTTCAATCAGGCGCAGGATTTCGGCGTGACTTAGTTTTTCCGGCACGATCATCGCAATGTCGCGTGTGACCGCGGGAAATTTCTCGATTTCACGAAACGTTTTCGTCGTTTCATCACTGCTCAGAATTGGATCGACCTCTAACTCCGCGAAAAAAACTCCACCCGGTGCACTGATTGTCGATCTACGCTGCGCGGAGAGTTGCCCGGCAAAACCAATCGCTCGATTCCAAGACAGAATTTCCGTTGCCAGTGCAAGGTCGACATCTTCGCCTCGGCGAAAAGACAGCGCCGGAATTTTGAGCGATTCAAGTGTGCCTTTAAGATCGACGAAATCGAGCTGGCGGTTCTCGCGCGTCCGCCAGTGTGGCGCGCTCGCCGCATTTCCCCAGAGAAGAATTCCAAGATGCCGCTCTTCTTTTCCTGCGGGTGGAACAAAGACTCGGCCCAGCTCGAAAATCGCGACGCGTTCCGCGCCGGCGCGCATATTGCGATCAAGCACACCAAGCAATCCCGTAACCAAACTTGGTCGCAGCGCGACGTGATCTTCACTCAGCGGATTGCGCAACTCAATCGCACCCTCGCCAAACGCAATGGCGGTTCGCGGCGTCAATTTAGATGTGCGCGCCTCCGACAATCCCTGCGCCGCCAGGCGCGCGCGCAATGAAGACTCGAGGTCGTGAGAACGATCGGCCGCGTTTGACAGCGTGAAGCGGCTCCGATTCGTGCCAGAGATTTTTTGCACACCATGCGCTCGCACCACTTCCTCGATAAGATCGACATCGCGCTGCAAATCACGACGGTAACTCGGGATTTTCCAAGTCGATCTTGTCTTTGCGCTTTTGCTTTTGCGTAGGCCGAACCGCGCCAAAAATTCGTCGACCGCTTTCGGTTTGATCGCCAGTCCGAGAACTTGATCGCATTTCTGGTAGCTCAGCGAAACGTCCGAATGATTCGCCGGAAGCTTTCCGGCGGCGGCAATTTCTTTGGCCGATTGTCCGCCTGCGATTTCCCGAATGAGTTCGGTCGCGCGTTGCGATGCGCGCAAAATCATTCCCGGATCGACGCCGCGCTCAAAGCGATAGCTGGCATCGCTCGGCAAATTTAGATTTCTCGCAGTGCGACGAATGCTCGCCGGTAAAAAGTAAGCGCTCTCGAGCAGCACATTTCTTGTCGATTCAGTGACGCCCGTTTCTTCGCCGCCCATCACTCCACCGATTCCGACTGCGCGCTCGTCATCGGCGATAACCAGGTTCTCCGGCGCGAGCGAGTAGGTCTTTCCGTCGAGGGCGAGAAATTTTTCACCGTCACGCGCCAGCCGCACGTTGATCCCGCCTTTGAGTTTATCGACATCGAAGGCATGCGTTGGCTGGCCGAGTTCGAACATCACAAAGTTGGAAATGTCGACGATGTTGTTGATCGAGCGAATCCCGACGCTTTCAATTTTCGCGCGCAACCAGGCTGGACTTGGCCCGACTTTCACGTTGTCGATCTTACGCGCGGAATAGAATGGGCACTCGTGCAGCGCGGCGATCTTGAGGCCTTTCTTTTGTAGGGCAGGCGCTCCGTCTGCCAATTTTTCTACCGGCAACCGGAGCGGTTGCCCTTCCAGCGCAGAAATCTCGCGCGCGAGTCCATAATGACTGAGCAAATCGCCGCGATTCGGCGTGATTTCGACATCGAGAATCGTGTCGCTCGGAAAAAGATCGACAATCGACGCGCCAACTTTTGCGTCCAGCGACAGAATTAATAATCCGGCCGCATCTTCGCCGAAACCGAGCTCCTTCGCGCTGCAAAGCATTCCTTCCGATTCGACGCCGCGCAATGTGTTTTTTTTAATTTCCAAACCATTTGGCAACTTCGCGCCGGGCAAGGCGAGCGGCACTTTGTCGCCGACCTTGTAATTGGTCGCACCGCAAACGATTTGACGTTTTGTTCCGCTGCCATCGTTGACTTCGCAAACGGTGAGCCGATCGGCGTTTGGATGCTGTGATGACGCAGTGATTTGCGCGACGATTATCTTGTCGATGTTAACGCCGCGGCGCTCGATCGCTTCAATTTCGACGCCACCGAGCGTGAGCAATTCGGCAAGCTTATCGATCTTGTTCGGAAGATCGACAAATTCGCGCAGCCAGTTAACGGAGAATTTCATCGGGTAGCGCGCGCGTCTCGCGCGCTGGCGATCGTGTCCTCGCGATCGCGAACTTTTTCGAAAGATTGTTTTGGCGAGACGCCAAAACCAGCAAGCGAGACGCGGGCGCTACCCAGAATAACACAAACCGCTCTCATGCGAATTGACGAAGAAACCGCAAATCGTTCTGCGCAAAGAAGCGGATGTCGGGAATGTCGAACAAGATCATGGCGAGCCGATCCATGCCGAGGCCAAACGCAAAGCCGGTCCATTTTTCCGGATCGTAAGCATCGTCGCCGCGCGCTTTGTTCACTTCTTCAAAGACGGCGGGATGCACCATGCCGGAGCCGGCGACTTCGACCCACTGCTCGCCGCCCTTGAGCGCTTTCGATCGCACGTCGATCTCGAAACTCGGTTCGGTGAACGGAAAATAGTGGGGGCGAAAACGCACCGCTGTATCTGCGCCGAAAAGTTCGCGCGTGAAAAACTCGAGCGTGCCTTTCAAGTCGGCGACGCTGACGTTTTCATCGATATAAAGACCTTCGATTTGGTGAAACTGCGCGCTGTGCGTCGCATCCACTTCATCACGCCGATAAGCGGCGCCCGGCGCAATGACGCGAATTGGTGGCGGCGCCGCTTGCATCGCGCGGATTTGGACGGTTGAAGTGTGAGTGCGCAGCAGGCGACCGTCGGGCAGATAAAATGTATCCTGCTCGTTTCGCGCCGGATGATCACGCGGCGTGTTAAGCGCATCGAAACAATGCCATTCGGTCTCGATGTCGGGACCATCGGCCAGCGCAAAACCCATGCGACGAAAGATTGCGATCCCGCGATCGAGCATTTGCGTGAGCGGATGCAAGGAACCGCGCTCTTGCGGAGTGCCAGGCAGTGAGATATCGATCTTAGCGAGCGAGTCGGATTCTTGCTGTGAGCGAGATTTTTCCGCGCGTTGGCCAATTGCAGCGTTTACGGCGTTACGAACTTCGTTGAGCAATCTGCCGACGACCGGCCGCTCTTCCGGGTCGAGCGTTTTCATTCGATCGCCCCACGCGGAAATGCTCCCGTTGCGTCCGAGATAGCGTACGCGCACGGCCTCGAGCGCTTGCGCATCGCCGGCGGCGTCGATCTCGCGCAGGGCCGATTCGCGAAGTTGTTCGAGTGGGTGGCTCATTGGACGTTGAACGTTGAACGTTGAACGTTGAACGTTCAAGGTGGATCGTGCGCTCCGCGCGCGATGTTAAATATAGCGCCGAGGGCGCATTATTTTAACGTTGAGGTCGTCGCGGCGACGACTGCTCGATCCACTGGTCGGAAAGCGGAGCGCTTGCCCGACAACGGATTTCGGGTCGCTACGCTGCTTTCTTTTGATTCGATTTGTCGGCCAGCGCGCTCTTTGCTTGATCGACAATCGACTTGAAGGCGGCTTCATCGGTGACCGCGAGATCGGAGAGAATCTTGCGATCGAGACCGATGCCGGCCGCCTTCAGTCCTTCTGCGAACCGGCTGTAAGTCATGCCGTTGGCGCGCGCGGCGGCATTGAGACGTTGAATCCAAAGATAGCGGAACGTGCGCTTGCGCGTTTTACGATCGCGATAGGCCCAATACTGGCCTTTCATGGTCGCGTCTTTGGCGTAACGGAAAAGCTTCGAACGGCGTCCGCGGTAACCTTTCGCTTTCTTCAGGACGCGTTTGCGCCGCGCCCGGCTGGCCGGGGCGTTGGTGGCTCTTGGCATTTTGTTTTGTCCCGCCTGGGCGGGACTCCTCGTTCAGCGAGCTGTTGTTAAATTATCGATCTTCCCGGCCTCGCCCGCTGATTTGGTCCCGCTGTGCGGGACCAGGTGGAAAGATGCTTCCGATGGTTTGTCGCGATCTGAAAAATAGGTGGCTAGTTGAAAATGACAACGGCTTTTCGCACGCTGAAAATTTTTCTGTTTGGCCGTAAGTTGCGGGCATCGTAAAATCAAACGCATGCATTGGCTCGGACGCCATCGATTGCCGATCCTCGGTGCGATTTGCGCTTTCTGGACGCTGCTGGTGCTGAGTTTACACTTCGCTCAGGGCCTTCCGTTTTTTTCCACGCTTTGGCGGAGCGAGCAAAGCTTTGAAGATTTACTTCAGCGGGAAGGTCGAAAGACCGCCACGCATTCGGATTTCGTTTTTCTCGGCATCGATCAAAGCACGCTGCAGTTGCCGCCGTTAGCACCCGATGAGCTGGCGAATAATCGAGCTTTCCAATTAATGACCGAGCGACCGTTCCCGTGGTCGCGCGAAGTTTGGGCGCTGCTGCTCGACCGATTGCTCGGCGCGGGCGCGCGAGTGGTGATGTTCGATATGATTTTTAATCAGCCAAACGACGGCGATGCGGCGTTTCATGACGCGCTCGAGCGTTACCGCGATCGCGTCGTTCTCGGGGCCAACTTCGACATGCAAAATGCCAGCCAGGCAGTCCTGCCAAATTCGCAATTAATTCCTGCGCCCCAACTGGCTGACAATCGCGTGGGTTACGTGATTATTTTTGAGGACCCTCTCGATCAAAAAATCCGGAGCATTCGCTACACAATTACGGATCGCCAACTTGCCGGTCTGCCACCGCATCCGAGCCAGGAGGTCTATGAATCGCTTTCGGCCCGTGTCCTCGAGAAACTTGGCCACGCCCAAGATGTGCCGCGCGATTTGCAAGCGCACCAGATTCGCTTTAGCGCGCCAGACGTTTTTCGCCCGCGGCCCCTTTATGAAGTTTTCGATCCGAAATTCTGGCACGCGAACTATGCCGACGGCGATTTCTTCAAAAACAAGGTCGTGATCGTTGGATCGTCCGCGCAGGTAGCGCACGACGTTTCCGCAACACCGCTGGGTCTGGATACGCCGGGCCCGACGTTGCATCTCCACGCCATTGCGGCAGCTCTCAATCACGAGTTTCTGCGCGCGACGCCGCTTTCGCTCGATTACGCCATGGTTTGCGGAGCTGGCGTCCTGGCATGGACGCTGATCGCGTTCGTGCGGCGGCCGCTCATTTGTTTGATTGCATTGTTTGCAATCAGCGCGGCGTATCTCGGGCTGGCGCGGATTCTTTACGACCAATTTGGCGTGCTCGCGATGGTCGTACCGACCCTGAGCACCTTCTTGAGCAGCGGCCTTTTTGGATTGGGATTCGAATACACGCTGGAACGCCTGGAAAAGCTGCGCACGCGTCGCACGCTCGAACGTTACGTCTCCAAAAATTTGGTGAAGGAAATTCTCGATAACCCGGGCGGCTACTACAGTTCGATGCTCGGTTCCCGTAAACCGGTGACCGTGCTTTTTTCGGACCTCATCGGGTTCACGAGCCTGACCGAGCGCGCTGATCCGGTCGTGCTGGTCAAACAGCTCAATGAATATTTGAGCCGGATGGTGGCCGGCGTTTTCGAGAACGACGGGACGCTCGATAAATTTATCGGCGACGCCATCATGGCGGTGTGGGGAAATGTGAGCAGCCGCGGCGCGGTCGAAGATGCGAAAGCGGCCGTGCGCACGGCACTGGCGATGCGACGCGAGCTGGTAACGTTAAATGAAAACTGGCGGTCGCGGGGGATGACCGAGCTCGGCTTCGGTGTCGGTATCAATCATGGCGACGCGGTTGTCGGCAACATTGGATCCTACGAACCGCATGAACGGCTCGATCCGACGGTCATTGGCGATGCGGTTAATCTCGCATCGCGTCTGGAAGCCTTAACTCGGATTTACGGCGTTGATATTCTGCTCGGAGAAGCGGTTTGTGATTTGGTGCGCGACGATTTTCACCTGCGCACCGTCGCGCGCGCGCAGGTCAAAGGGAAAACAGAACCGGTCGATGTTTGCACGCTGATCGCGGCGCGCAACGAAGATGCCGATCTTGAATTTTTGCGCTGGCTGGAGTCGTACGAAGAAGGCATCCGAAAATTTCGCGAGCGCGATTTTTCGCAGGCCAAGATTCTCTTTTCCCGCTTCCTCGAATTCTATCCCGATGATTCGCTGGCGAAGATGTACGTCGAGCGCGCGCTTGAATACGAACAAAAACCTCCGGACGAAGCCTGGAACGCGATCGAGGTATTCACGAAGAAGTGATGGAAGCGCACGCGCCGGCGCGTGCACGTTTGAACTCTACGAGTTTAGCTTGGTCGCGCTGGTGAAGCATTTTTCCGAGTTAAGCTGACTAAGGACTCACGGAAGGCGAATCGGGCGCGATGCCCGCTACCCGTGGTCTTTGAGTGGCAGCGCAAAGCCATTTTGGGCATAGCGTGCGCCATCTGGCCCCGATTTTCGCAGCTCTGAATGTCAAAAGAACGTTAATTCTGCTTGACCCGGAAATATTAAAGCCTCAGAAAAGCCTCTAAGTTTCATGGCCCTTTTTCGAAATTTCTTGCGGGATGGCCTCCGGTTCGTGTGCGCAGCGGCGCTGATTCTCGCAAGTCAACGAACCGAGGGCCAAGTACCGTCCGGTCAGACTCAGGACCGCGCGCAGTTATTGGGCGGCCAGGCCAATCCAACGGTCCCAAACGTTACGCCCAGCGGCGAAAATCAAGGTTACGCGGTCGCGAGTCCGAATGAGAAAGACATCGGCGAGCAGCAGATCTTGAAGCGGATGGAGGAATATAGGCCGTTCACGGTTTCGGTTTACTCTCCCTTTTTCTGGACCTCGAACGTCGCGCTTGTCAGCAGCGGTGAAGAGGATGATTTCGTCGTCGCTCCCGGGGTCACTTTGCTGTATCAGCCGCGCATCACCAAGACGTTCTACGGGGAAATCGGGGTCGTGCAGCAGTTCTTCCTCTACGACCGCTTCAGTGAACTGAATTTTAGCAGCTTCGATGCCATCGCCGGAGTAGTTTATTACTTGCCGCAGTTTCACAACCTGAGCCTCCGCGCGCGTTACGACTACAATCGTCTCACGGATATTGATCATTTCGACGAGTTCTTCGTCAATCATTCCATCATTTTAAATGCGGACCTGCCGTTTCGGATCGGCCGGGCCCAGCAGGTCTTCGCCGGCGTTGCTCTGAACCTGAGCTTTTACGCGAATCCCGACCCACCGCGGCGAAATGACTATTCGTTCTACGTGGGCTACGATGTTGCTTTGAGCCACTCTTTTTCGATCGACGCCGCAGCTCGGGTGGCCGTGCGCGATTATTATGCCGGCGATCGCACTGACGTGAGCGAAATACTTTCTCTGAGTGCGAACTATCGGATCCGGGATTGGCTCACACTGAGCGCACTTAGCTCTTTCGCCTGGAATCAGTCAAATCATAGCGTCTTCGATTACAGCGTCGCCAACATTGGCGGCGGGGTGGCACTGACGCTGAAATTTTAACGCCCCATGAACAATTGTTCGGCGCCCCGAGCAGCGGAAATCTTAGGGTGCGGTTTGTTCGCTTCTCTTCTGCTAACCGCCACCTCTTTAAATGCCGCGCTGTCTAAAGAAGCGCGCGTTACGCGAGTGGTGAACGACGTTAAGCTTTTCGCGCCGCAAGCGGCGCCGCACCCGGCCGCAGTTAGCGACAGCGTTCACGATGGGGATGCTATCCGCACCGGTGCCGCCTCACGGAGCGAATTGACCTTTGCAGAGCAAACGATTGTGCGTCTCGGCGCAAAAACGCTTGTCAGTTTCAGCGATGGAACGCGCACTATGAATCTGGGCGAAGGTGCAATGCTTTTCCAGATACCGGAAGGCGCCGGGGGCGCGAAGATCAAGACTGCTGCAATCACGACCACAAGCAGAGGCGCGACTGGCATAATCGAGCGTCATGCCCAGTTCTACGTCAAGGTCCTTGTCCTGGAAGGGACGGTCCGTTGTTATTTGGCAAATCAAATCGGTGAATCGCTCCTGGTGCAGCCCGGGCAAATTCTGATTACAAAGCCAGACGTCACCGCCCTCCCGGACCCGGCGCATTTTGACATCGCACGAGCGATGAAGACGTGCCTGCTGATCCACGAGTTTCAACCTCTCCTCAGTCAACGCTTGATCGAGTCCGAAGAACAGAAACAACTAAATCTCATAGCTAAAGGCACCTATATCCCCTCGAACCTCGTCATCGTCGGGCGCGGCACACTCGTCAGTCTTGATAATCCAACACCGACGCCGCGCCCAAAAACACAAGCAAATATCGGGCACTAGTCTCACGCACTCTAATTTTAACTGACGCAAACCGACAATAAACCAGCCGACATCGGCGCCGTTCCTTATGACTAACATTCCAGTAATGAAAAAACTATTCGGAAGGACGGCGCGAAGATTCATTGCGGTTGCGTCGGCTTTTACTTGTCTGATTGCTGTCGCTCCTTCGGTAGGCGCCGCGCAATTGAAGGAAGCGCGCGTCACCCAGGTAGTGAATGACGTTAAACTGCTGCTGCAACAAGCGGCGCCGCGCCCGGCCGTGGTCAGCGATCTTGTCCGCCATGGCACCGCTGTTCGCACCGGCACGCAATCGCGCAGCGAATTGACTTTCGCCGATCTAACCATCACCCGCCTTGGCGCGAACACGATCTTCACTTTCGACGAAGGCACGCGGCAGATGAATCTTATCAATGGCGCGATTCTTTTTCAGGTACCGAAAGGCAGCGGCGGGGCAACAATCAAAACGGTTGCGGTCACCGCCGCAATTACCGGCACAACTGGCATAGGCGAATTTCATCCCGCCAGCAGCAGGAACGCTCTTCCCTTCAGCAAGTGGCTTTGCCTGGAAGGAACGTTCCATCTTATTTTGCCGAACGGTCAATCCGTCGAAGTGGGTCCCGGGAAAATGGTCACCACAGACGGCAAGAGCTTTTCGAAAGTATTGGATTTTAACATCGGCCAATTAGTAAAGAGCTCGCTCTTTTTCACCGGTTTCGACAAGCCGCTCGCCAGTTTGGATTTGATCGTCTTGGAAGAACAAAAGCAACTGGCTCTACAACTGGCCAGCGGGTTCGTTGACACCACTACGCAGAATCCGCTCGATCTGACGAGGATCATCGACGTGATCGATCAGGGAATAGTCGCCGAAGAGGCGAATCAAACCCCCCCATCTCCTCCTCCACCGCCGCCACCACCGCCACCACCTCCACC
>QHPX01000073.1 GCA_003219195.1 Verrucomicrobiota bacterium | reverse complement strand
TCGACATGTTCGCGTTCGAGGTGCTGAGCGAGTGCTCGCGACAAATCTTTCGTTTGATCGAACGTGACCGAAGTATTCAATGGCACGTAGACTTGGAGACCTTTTGAGCCGCTCGTTTTCACAAAGCTCTTCAATTCCATTTTGCCTAGCAAATCGCGCAGCCAGAGTCCGACCTGGCAGCATTGCACGATGTCGGCCGGCGCGCCGGGATCGAGATCGAAAACCATCATGGTCGGACGGGCAACATCTTTCTTTCGCGCAAGCGACGTGTGCAGTTCGAGATCAGCGAGGTTTGCCGCCCAGACGAGCGTCGGCAAATCCTGCGCCAGACAATAATCCATGATGCGGTTGTTGCCTTCGCTCCAGACCTTTGCCGTTTTCACCCATTTCGGCCGATGCGGCGGGCAATTTTTTTCGTAGAAAAACTCGGCATCCACACCATTGGGATAGCGTTTCATGGTGAGCGGCCGATCTTTCAGGTGAGGCAAGAGCACCGGCGCAATGCGGATGTAATAATCGATCACCTGTCCCTTGGTGAAACCGACTTTCGGGTAAAGTACCTTGTCCAGGTTCGAGACCTGAATCTTGCGGTCTTCGACAATCAGGTCGGCTTTATCGCTCATTTCTTAAACCTCGCACAAAGAGGAATCCTCACGCAAAGAAGCGCTCGGGCGAGAGCAGCGGCTGCGGTTTGCAAATGCGCGCGACGCAATGTTCCCAGCTTTCGTGACCGCTCATGATTTCGATTTCCACTCGCAAAAAATAAATCGGCACTTTCACTTCCGCTCCCTGGAGACGCGGCATGCGCACCGCGTCTTTCTCGGTGGTGACGATCATTTCCAGATCGCGCCGGAGGCAGCGATTGATGAAGCTGTTCAATTCCGCTTCGGAATAACGATGATGATCGATGTATCTTTTCGCAAGATCGAGATGGGCGCCGAGTTTTTTTAGTCCGCCCTCGAAACTTTCGGGCGCGGCGATACCGCAGATCGAGCCGATGTAAGTGTCGCGCAAACGCTCGAGCGGCAATCGTTCGCCCGTCAGAATATTTTGCAGATGGAGCGGCTTATGTGCGCACTCAATGATCTCGGCGGTGCGATTGTAACGGCGGATCCGTTGGACGAGCGCGTCGTTAGGCTCGCCTGTGTTCTTGGTGATGAAGATGTAGCTGGCCCGACGCAAGTTCCGCGGCGGCTCCCGCAATGTGCCGCGCGGCAGCAACAACTCATTGCCGAAAGGCGCTTGTCGATCCACCAGCACCATGTCGAGGCGATGTTTGAGATGCAAATACTGCAAACCATCGTCGAGTAAGAGCGTATCGATCTTCCATTTGTCGATCGCAAAACGCCCGCTTTTTACGCGGTCCTTGTCGACCAGCACGATCACGTCTTTCAAATTGTGCGCGAGCATGTAGGGTTCGTCGCCAGCGGTGACGGAATCGAGAAGCAACGACTTTCCATCCGAGACCACGCGCGGCGGAGCGGCATCTTTCTTTCCAAACCCGTGCAGCCAACTGCGTTTGCTCGGACGCGGAACACTTTTGTAACCGCGACTCAAAATCGCGACTCGGCGACCTCCCGATTGCAACGCCCGCGCAAATTTTTCCACGATGGGCGTTTTGCCGGTGCCGCCGACGGTCAAGTTTCCGATGCTGATGACAAGACAACCCAGCGTGCGCTCCCGAAAGATTCTTTTCCGATAAAGGTACAAACGGAGCTGGACCAGCCGCTCATAAATAAAGGAAAGCGCGTAGAGAATTCCGCGCAGAATTCCGGCGCGCGTTCCGTGGCGCCGCTCGAGGATGACGTCGATCGCAAACTGTTCGAGGTTCTCAAGCCAACGGGACATCGGAAGAATTTCGGATTTTCAGAAAACGTGCGCCGCGATTGTCGGCGGAAACAATGATCGTTCCCGCGGAATGATTGTCGATCTTGCGGCGCATCGCTTCCGCGATTTTCTGCGGGTTCTTTAACGTGACGGCGGCGATGGTTGAACCACTGCCGCTGAGAAAAGCACCGAGCGCGCCCGCTTCTTCGGCGGCGGCGATGGCGCGCGGCAAAAACGGAATCAATTTTTGGCGAAATGGTTGATGAAACTGATCGGCGAACGTGCCGCGCAAGCCGGAATAATTGCAGGCCGCAAACGCGGCGGTGATTGCGCATGCATTCGCGCAGCTGTCTACCGCATCAGCGCGCGCAATTCGCGAGGGCAAAATATTTCGCGCAGTTGATGTTTTAATTTCCAAATCTGGAATCAAGAGAACAAAATATAGGCGCGGTGAAACTTCGAAGCGCTGAACGTTTTGCGCGCGCACTACGGTGAAACCGCCAAAACTTGCCGGCGCCGCATTATCCGGATGTCCTTCCAGCTGCGCGCACAAATGAAAGATCGACAATCGATCCAACGGATTCCCGGAGAGCAGATTCAGTGCATGCAGAATGCCGAGACGAATGGTCGCGCTGCCGCCCAAACCGCGTGAAGCCGGAACGCTGCCCTTGATCGAAACGGAAAACGAAAACGGCGCACGTCGGGCGTGGGCGAAGAACAACCGCGCCGCCTCACGAGTGATCAACGGACGGCGAAACTTGCCGCCTCGAGTCACGGTTACATCATTATAAATGCGCAGCGCGACACCGAGGCAATCGAAACCTGGGCCTAGATTGGAAGTGCTCGCCGGAACGCGAACGGTCACTTGTTGCATAGATAGGCGATTGAAGATGGCGCGGTGCAAATAACGGAACTCAACGACGCGAGAGTGTAACGCCCCTAACGAGTGCGGCAAACGATGGATTCCCCGTTTCCTGTTTTAAAAGAATGCGATTAAATCTTCTCCCAACGATGAAAATGAGATCGGAGTGGATCGAGGTAACCATGCTGCGCGATTTCGAAGCGGAGGGGACCGATGCGCACCGTTTGTGCACGATCGGCGGCGGCTGGGTGGAACGCTTTGGGCGCGACATTCTCATCTCGTTCAAGAATGCGCCGGCGCGGGAACGTTTAATTCAGGGGCTGGATTTCTGGGGCGCAGCGGTGGGGTTCAAGTTCGGCCGGATTTTCACCCGGTTTGTGCCAAAGAAAAATGAAGAACGTGAAACGCCACAACTCTTCCTCGGAAATGAAGAAGAAAATTTACAGACGCTCGTCATGGAGCGGCACCTCAAATTTGGAATCGACTTCGGCGCGGGGTACTCAGTGGGTTTATTTGTCGATCAAAGGGAGAACCGAAGCTACGTGCGCAAGATCGCGCCAAAGCGGCTCCTGAATTGTTTTGCCTATACCTGCTCCTTTTCGGTGGCCGCGGCTTCGGTCGGAGCGAAGACAGTAAATGTCGATCTTTCCAAGAAATCGCTGGCCCGCGGCCGCGAAAATTTTTCGCTGAACAGTCTGTTGACCAGCGACCATCAGTTCATCGCGGACGACGCCATTGCGGTTCTTCCGCGACTTGCCCGCAAGGGAGAAAAATTCGACGCGATCATTCTCGACCCGCCGACTTTTTCGCGCTCGCGGCGCGGCAAGGCATTTCACGTCGAACACGATTTTGAGAAGTTACTCCTCCTCGCGCTCGAACTGGCGGAGCGAGATGCTTGCATCCTGCTTTCGACGAATTGCTCCGCCTTACGCGAACACGCCCTCGAAGTAATGGCGCGCTATTGCCTCAAGGCAACGCGCCGCGCCGGCAAATTTCATCGACCACCTCCCCTGCCCGATTTTCCGCCTAACATGCGCGCCAGTTCGATCTGGTTATCTTTGCGTTGACCAGATGGGTGCGCGCAGACAACCATTCGCATCCGAACCTTAAATGTTATGGACGAGTCATTTGCTGGAACATCCGAGGATCTCGCCGAGCGCGGGTTTCGCTACACCAAAGAGCAATTCGATGCGGTGCTCAGTCAGACCGAAGATTACGTGCGCGAAAAGCCGGGACAGTCTCTTTTCTATGCTTTCGTCGCCGGATATATTTTGAACCGGCTCCCGCTCGGTCAGATCATCGGAGGTGTATTTCGGCTTTTTGCCCTGGTGTTGAAGCCGGCGATTCTCATCTACGGCGCAACGAAACTGTATCAAGCAGTGCAAGACGAAGAATAGGTGTAGCGGCGCTCGCCGCCGCGAGCGCCGATCTTGAGGGACCTGGCGGCTGATCCGCAGCCACCCCACGGTTACTTCTCGAGCGTAAAACCAACTTTGAGCGTGACCTGCCAGTGATCGATCTTGCCATTCTCGATGTGGCCGCGTGTTTCGGTCACTTCGAACCAGCGCATGTTGCGGATGGTTTTCTCAGCTCGTACCAACGCATTTTTTACCGCCTCCTCGAATCCGGTCGGAGACGAACCGACCAACTCAATTTTTTTGTAGATGTGCTCACTCATGCGGTTATTTCTCGGTGACGCTTTCGGAGAACACAACTCAAAAACTCCCTAACTTTCCGTTGAGTGTTTGAGCGGCGATTGCTAGCGTCTGCGAGGGCAAAATGAAGATCGACAATAACATCGAGTCGCATCTGATCGAGAAGCGCGTTTTCAAGCCATCGAAGGATTTTGCGAAAAGAGCGCAGATCAAAAGTCTCGATCAATATCGGCGAATGTACCGCGAGTCGATCAGCCGACCGGACAAATTCTGGGGGCGCGAAGCCAAAGAACTGACGTGGCAAAAACAGTGGAAGAAAGTGGTCGAATGGAAAGTGCCATTCGCGAAATGGTTCGTCGGCGGCAAACTTAATCTGTCCGAAAATTGTTTGGATCGACATCTTGCCAGCCCACGCCGAAACAAGGCCGCGATTCTCTGGGAAGGTGAGCCGGGCGACAGGCGCACACTGACTTATCAGCAACTTCATCACGAGGTTTGCCGATTCGCGAATGTGCTGAAGCGGAACAAGATCGACAAGGGCGACCGCGTCATCATTTACCTGCCGACGATTCCGGAAGCCGCCATCGCGATGCTGGCCTGCGCGCGCATCGGCGCGGTTCATTCGGTTGTCTTTGGCGGCTTCAGCGCAGACGCAATTCGCGACCGTATTGCGGACAGCGGCGCGATCGCTGTCATCACGGCCGATGGTAGCTATCGGCGCGGGGCAATCGTTCCACTAAAGAAAAACGTGGACGACGGCTTGCATGGCAAAACATCCATAAAACGCGTGATCGTTTTTCGCCGCGCCGGCAACGATATTCACATGGAGGAAGGGCGCGACGTCTGGTGGCATCGCGAGTTGGAATATGTCGATGCAAATTGCCCGCCCGCCGCGCTCGACAGCGAACATCCGCTTTACATTCTCTACACGAGCGGCTCGACCGGAAAACCGAAGGGGATTCTGCACACAACCGGCGGTTATCTGGTCGGCATTTACTCAACCATGAAGTACGTTTTCGATGTCCGGGACGAAGATATTTTTTGGTGCACAGCCGATGTCGGCTGGGTCACGGGGCACAGTTATGTGGTTTACGGGCCGCTGGCGAATGGCGCCACTACTCTCATGTACGAAGGCGCACCGAACTGGCCGGAGCCCGATCGGTTCTGGAGAATCATCGAGGATTATCGCGTTAATATTCTTTATACGGCGCCAACCGCGATCCGCGCCTTCATTCGCTGGGGCGATGAATGGGTAGCCAAACACGATCTCTCGTCATTGCGCCTGCTCGGCACCGTCGGCGAACCGATCAATCCGGAAGCATGGATTTGGTATCACAAAAAAATCGGCGGCGGCCGCTGCCCGATTGTCGACACCTGGTGGCAAACGGAAACGGGCGCGATCCTGATCACGCCACTGCCGGGCGCGATTCCAACAAAACCAGGCAGCGCGACCCTTCCGTTTTTTGGGGTCGACGCGACGATTGTCGATGAAAAAGGACACGAAGTCGGAGCGAATGTTGGCGGAAAACTGATTATTCGACGCCCATGGCCGTCGATGTTGCGCACGATTTACGGCGACAAGGAGCGCTACAAAAAGCAGTACTGGAGCGAGTTCAAAGGGAACTATCTTACGGGTGATGGCGCGCGTCGCGATGAGGATGGATATTTTTGGATCGTCGGCCGAATCGATGATGTTTTGAACGTCGCCGGCCATCGGCTCGGCACTTCGGAAATCGAAAGCGCGCTGGTTAGCCATGCACGAGTCGCGGAAGCGGCCGTGGTTGGGCGGCCGGACGATCTAAAAGGCCAGAGCGTTGTCGCCTTCGTGACGCTAAAGAGCGGAGTCGAGCCGAGCTTCACATTAAAGCGCGAGCTACGAGATCACGTTGGCGCGCACATCGGAGCAATTGCGAAGCCGGATGAAGTGCGCTTTGCCGAAGTGCTGCCAAAGACGCGCAGCGGAAAAATCATGCGGCGTCTGCTCAAGGAAATCGCCAGCGGTGCGAGAGTGACTGGAGACACGACCACGCTCGAAGATTTCAGCGTGTTGACAAAGCTGCGCGACTCCGAGGAGTAATCGTCAATATCATACAATTGTAGGGCAGCCGTTTTGGCCGCCACTATTTGCGAAAGGCGGCGGAAAATCGCTGCTCTCCAAATTAACATTTCAATTTCATCGCGCGCGCGATTCACGTAGCCTCATCTTGTGAGTTTCATTCGGACAGGCCTGCGCGAGATCGCGCTAAAGGTTAAGCGTCAAAGAACGCGCATGGCGCTCCGTCACGAGAAACGGCTCCTGCAGAAAAGCGAAATCAACCTCGGGCGCGAAGGCACTTCACAGGCGGCGAATTTTCCCGAGTTGCGCAATGAAATTGTCGCTCTGAAGAAACTGGAGCAGGAGCAGAAGGAAGTCGCTCTGCGTATCGCGCAAATCGAAGAAGGGATCAAGAAGATCGAGGCGCAGCGCCAACAAAATGCCCGCGAACAGAATGAAGCTGTGGCAAAATTAGAGGCGGAAAAAAAGCCTCTCCTCCAACAACGCAATGAGGCCAAGAGCACCACCGATCTTTGCGAACGCGAATTGACCGCGGTAGAGCGCCGCGTTCAGGAAAACGACGCGGCCGATCGTGAATTACTGAAACAGCTCTCCCAGCTGCAAGCGATGGCCCAGCCACCGCCGGACCTCGAAACGCAAGTGGCCGCCATCACTGCGCGCCGTGGCCGGCTGCCGGAGGAACGCGCCGAACTTGTTCGCGCGCGTCTCGGCAGCGCAGACGCAAGCAGGCTTGCGAAAGAAAAACTGGTTGCCGCCGAAGCGGAACTTTCTGTCGTGGAAAAAAATATCGAGCGTGTTCGCGACGAATTCGCAGCGCGCGACAGTGCCCTCGGCGACAACAGCCGCGCACAGCAGGAAGCAGTTCGGGAGGCGCGGGCCCACCATGAGACTGTCGAAGAGCGGAAAAATCCCGCTTATCTGAACATCGGGCGTCATCTCGCGTCGCAGGGGATTGCACCGCCCAACGCACCGCATTTGCTCACGGATGTGCATCGCCGCCGCGGCGCGGTGGATCGACATCTCCAGCACACAGCCGAACTCGCGCTGCTTTCCAGCAAGATCGACAAGCAGGAACTGCGCAGATTTTATTTCAGCGTTGTTTCCGTAGTTCTCCTGGTGCTGCCCATCATATTCCTTGTTTTTCAAACACCGGCGAGGCGTGAGTGGCTACCGCAGGAAACAGAAGCGATCTTGTCTATCAATTCCGACCAGTTCGAACGCGATGATCTGCCAAAACGCTGGCGGAAAGATCAGCCAAACAGCTGGTCGGCCATCTGGTCCGGCCTGGCTGGCTCTGCCGGACAAACTCCAGGGCTGAACATGCCGCGCGACGCGGCCCGGATCACTCGCGCCCTTGCCACCCAGGAGGCTGGCAAAGTACGCGAGTTCGTCCTAGTCGAAGGGCGCGGCGACGTTTCGCGCGTCATTCGTTCGATTGAAAAAGATAAAAATTTCGAAAAACGCGTCATCAGCGGTTTGCCCGTCTGGGAACGGGCCGACCTTGCCGTGGCGCGTATTGGTCCAACGACCCTGGCTGTCGGAGCTTCCGCTGAAGTGGATGAACTGGTCCGCGTTCGACTTGGAATGAAACTGGATTTGAAAATCACCGGTCAACTCTTCGATCGTTTTCAGGCACTCGATCGCGAGAGTGCGCTGCGCTTAATTTCGCGCGATCCACCGGCGCTCGCACATGTTTTCCAGCCGATTTTTACGCCCGCATTACTCGGTTCATCACAACTGCTCGGACTTGCGTTGACGTTGCAAAATCCGATCAGGGCGAAGCTGCTTTTGAAATTGAACTCGCCGCAAAGCGCATCGGAGCTGGCACGCAATTTAAACAACGACCCGCAGCGCTGGTTGCACTTGCAGGATTCTGAGTTGTTGCTCTACGCGCAGCCGCCGGAAATCGAGCGACAAGGCACGAATCTCGAGCTGCGCTTCATCGTGCCCGAGAATAGTGCTCGACTTCTTCTCCAACGCATTGCAAAGACAAGCCCTGCCGACATCGCGGCCCATTAATTTGTTCGGCAATGAAATTCTTTAGTGCTCGCTTCATTATCGTTGCGGCGGCGATCGCAACCTGGGAATCCGTGATGGGGCAGACCACCATTCCGCTCGTTGACATTAAAACGGTCGACCCGACGATCGTCGTTGAGCTGCGTTATGCCGGCGTGAACAATTTCTCCGGGCACGCATTATATCCTCCTCGAACAACTGCTCTTGTCCGCCCGGAGGTGGCGCCACGTTTGGCCGCGGCCCAAGCGTTTCTGCGGCGCTATCAGTATCAATTAAAAATCTGGGATGCGTATCGGCCCACGTCCGTGCAGCTACGACTCTGGCAGCTTACGCACAAAACCAATTATATCGCGGATCCCGGAGCCGGGCCTGGCTCAATGCACAGCTGGGGAATCGCTGTCGATGCAACCCTGGCCGATGCCGAAAATAATACGGTCAACATGCCGAGCGATTTCGACGATTTCACGCCGGCCGCGATGTTACATTACCAGGGAATTGATCCCGTTGTTCGCACGCATTTGCACCTATTGCAGCGGGCGATGGCGGGCGCCGGGTTTTTAGGGCAGCGAACTGAATGGTGGCATTTTACCGTTGCCGACTGGCAAAAGTATCTATCCCCGGAGAGGGTAAAGCGGACCGCGCAAGCTTTCGGAACGCGCTCGCAGGCCAAATTATGATCGACATTCTCCTGCGCGATCTGCGCCAGCCGGAATACATTCACGTCTTAATCAATCCCCTGCCCATCTACGGCTTGGCCATCGCTTGGATTGGCTTGATCATCGCTTTTTTTTTGCGAAGCCGGCGCGCTCAAATCGCAACATTAATCATCGTGCTTATTTGTGCCGCCTCCGCCTGGCCGGTCTACGAGTTCGGCGAACAAGCCGAAAATCCGGTTATATCAATGGCAGACAAAGATGGACAAGCTTGGCTGGCTGAGCACAAGGATCGCGCAGAAGATCTCATTTATTTTTTCTATGCGCTGGCTCTTCTGAGCGCGCTCGCGATCGTCCTGCCGATCAAATGGCCCAAATCTTCTGCGCCGCTTATGATCACCGTGATTTTGTTTGGTGCAGCGACTCTGGGCATCGGTGGTTACATCGCCTATGCCGGCGGAAAAATTCGCCACCGCGAGTTTCGCAATGAGCCGCCGCCAAAAAAATCGACTGCCAAAGAGCAACGTTAGACCGACAATAACTTCGCTGGTGGGTGGCCCGTGACAACTGACCTGGATCGCGCCGAACGCAAGGTCGAAGACCGCAGCACTGCATTAAAAAAGCCACTCGGCTTGTTCGACCTCGTCCTGACCCAGATTGTCTTTGTCGTCGGCTCGAGCTGGGTCGGCACAGCGGCCAAGCTGGGAACGTCGCATCTCTTTTTCTGGTTGCTCGCGATTTTGCTCTTTTACATTCCGCAAGCCGCGGTCGTCATTTATTTGAATCGCCTCATGCCGCTCGAGGGCGGTCTTTACCAGTGGGCGAAACTCGGTTTCAACGACTTTGCCGGATTCATGGTGGCGTGGAATCTCTGGCTTCTCTCCATCACTGTGATTGCTCTGGGCGGAATGTTCGTGACGACGAATCTATCCTACGCCATCGGTGCGGCCTGGATGCCGAATAGCAAACTCTGCGTGTCGTTCATCAGTTGCGCACTCGTCGCCGGCCTTGGCTGGACCGGAATTCGCGGGCTGTCGTTAGGCAAATGGGTGCACAACACCGGTGGATTCGCCATGCTCCTGGCCTACGGCGCGCTCATCGTTTTGCCGTTCGTCAGTCTCGCGCGCGGCGAACTGAAGGAATACCATCCGCTTCAGATCGCCGCGCCCACGATGTCGATCTTTTATTGTTTCAACATTTTTAGCAAACTGGCCGTCGGCGGGCTGAGCGGATTTGAGTACGTCGCGATCCTCGCAGGCGAGGCGCGCGCCCCGGCGCGCAATATCGGCCGCTCGGTCATGATCGCCTCTCCATTGATCGCGCTGATGTTCATTCTCGGCACCAGCTCCGTTTTGGCTCTCGTCGGAAACAATCAAATCGATCTCATCGGTCCGGTGCCCCAAACATTGCGACTGGGCTTCCGTTCTTTTCCGATCGCCGGCACCATCGCTTCTGTCGGGATTTTGATGATGACGGTGCGATCGGTTTCAGCGACAAGCGTTCATCTCACAGGCAGCTCGCGGTTGCCGATGGTCGCAGGCTGGGACCGGCTTCTGCCGGACTGGTTCTCGCGTTTACACCCACGACACAAAACGCCGATCAACTCGATTTTCTTCGTTGGCGCCATCACGCTCATAATCGCGATAGCGAGCCAGATCGGCGCGGGAATCCAGGAGGCATTTCAGCTCGTGGACAACGCCGCCAACGTTTTCTACGGAATCGTTTATCTTGTTCTGTTCGCCATACCGATTGCGGGCGCGAGCGCTGTGCGACAAGGTGAACGACTTTGGTTGCGAATCGCCGCGCTCTGCGGCTTTGCTGTGTCCCTGCTGGCGATCTTCTTCACCGTCTATCCAATCATCGATGTGCCAAGTCGGCTGATTTTTGCGGCCAAAATCATTAGCGTGACGGTGATTGCGAATGCGATCGGCCTCACGATTTTTCTGGTCGGGGAGAGGCGTCGTCGTCGTTCAACGACTACTTAGCGCAGCTTTCCTCGACCCAGCGCAGGTAACCTGGCAATCCCGACGCGACCGAGAAGAAGATTATTTCCGGCACTTCGTAGGGATGAAGCGCGCACAATTTTTCCTGAAAAGCTGATTGTCGATCTTCGCTCAGTTTGAAAAAGGCGAGTGTTTCATTTCCTGTCTCGATCTTTTCTTTCCAGCGATAAATCGACTCGACCGCCGGCAAAATGTTCGCGCAGGCCGCTAGCTTCTCCGTCACCAGCCGATTAGAAATACAACGCGCTGTTTCGGGATCCGGAAATGTGCTGAGCGCGAGAAGAATTTGCTCCGCCATTCGTTAGGCTAAAACAGGTGCCGCACTCCGGCTAAGCGCCTCGCTTCGGCAAATCCAGCCGCCGCCGAGCACGAGATCGCCATCGTAAAACACGGCCGCTTGTCCGGGCGTCACAGCTTTCTGCGCTTCGTGCAATCGAATGTGCGCGCGGCCATCTGGCTGCGGAGTGAGTGTCGCGCTCGTCCCGGGATGGCTGTAACGAATCTTGACTGTGACATTGACAACTTCATTCGAGGCCCCAGCGATCCAGTTTACGCGGTCAACTTCAAATTCGTCGCAGACCAAATCGCCCGCACTTCCGACAATGACCCGGTTCGTTTCCGGATCGAGATCGACCACGTAGCGCGGCCGGGCCGAGCCGCCGGGCAATCCTTTGCGCTGACCGATTGTGAAAAGCTCAATGCCTTCGTGTTCACCTACAAAATTCCCATCGACATCGTAAATCTCGCCGCGATGAAATTCATTCTCGCCGAGATGGGAACGCAGAAATACCTTATAATCATTGCCCGGGACAAAGCAGATCTCCTGGCTGTCGATCTTGTCCGCAACTTTTAGGCCTAACGAGTGTGCAATTTCACGAATTTGCGGTTTACGCATCGTCCCAAGCGGCGTGAGCGCCCGGCGTAACTGCGGCTGCCGCAAACTAAATAGGAAATACGATTGGTCCTTACGCGGATCGACCCCTTTTCTGAGCACAGCGCGATCGGCATGATGCTCGATGATTGCGTAATGACCGGTCGCGATGTAATCGCATTCTAGCGCCTCGGCTTTGTTCCAAAGATTACCAAACTTGAGTTTCTCGTTGCACATCACACATGGATTCGGCGTGCGCCCGGCCTGATATTCGCTCGCGAAATAACTGATCACTGTTTGCTCGAATTGATCCGCTTCATCGACAACATAGTGTGGAAGGCCTAACGAGTGCGCGACACCGCGCGCATCCGCCACCGCTTGCGGGCCGCAACACTTGTCCTCCGCGCGCGAAATGCAATCCTGCGGCCAGACTTTCATGGTCACGCCGATGACTTCGTAGCCTTGCGCCCGCAACAAATAGCCGGCGACGCTGGAGTCCACTCCGCCGCTCATCCCAAGAAGAACGCGCTGCTTATTCATGTGAGCGATCAATTTCGGTGAAGGAGCAATTCAGTCAACGCCCCTGTAGCCGCCGCCTTGTGGGCCGCGCACTACGCGAGAAACAATTCAGCGTGGCGCTTCACACAGCGAAGCGGCTACAGTTTCGCCGGCACACTTACGAACTGGCTCCCGCGCAAAGTAAAACGCCACGGATGATGGACGGAGCGCGTGATACCGATCCGCGCATCGGCCACCACATCGAGAATTGCGTCTGCCGAGCGGAGGAAGCAATGCCGTGGATCGGCACATAAATCCATTTCGTGATGTCGATCTGTTATATCGAGCGCTTGCGTCAGCTTGCCCGGGCCCGAGCAAAGCCGTTTCTGGTCATCGAGCTCGCGCCGTTTTTCCATCAACTCAATCCCGCGGACAGGTTCGATCGCGCGAATCAAAACAAAACCGTTGACTTCGCCTTTGACGAGCACATTTAACATCCAATGGGCACCGTAACTAAAGTAAACGTAAGCGGCGCCGGCTTTATTCCGCTCGACAAATGCCCGTGTGCTTGGCCGAGAGAACGTGTGACTGGCCTCGTCGTTCTCCGCAAGATAGGCTTCATCCTCCACGATGATCCCCCCGCATCTTCCCCAAATGAGCTCCGCGCCGATCAGTTCGCGCGCGCACGTGAGCGGATCGCGCCAAAAGAATGTTCGACGAACGATTTCTTTCTTCATGAGCGCGCGGCGCCTTCCGCGATGTGGACCGCGCCAAGCAATTACAACCTCAAAAACCTTTTGCTTTGTAGAAGACCGGTAATGTCACGTCGCAGGCCACTGGCTTGCCATCACGAAACGCGGGAATAAACCTGGCGTTCCTAAAATCGGCCAGAGCCGCATCAGCAAACCCAAGAAGCGGCGGTTGTTCGGAAACGACTTTCACGTCCTGGAGATTGCCGGTCGCATCGATTTTCATCCTGATCTCGAGGACACCATCTACCAAAGCCGGCGTATTCTCGTTTGGATAATGGAACCCGGTAAACTTTGATTCGGGTCCAAAAAAAGGCTGCGGCCCAATAAAATCGTGTTCGCTCTTGAGTTCCTCGGCTTCCTGATTGGAAAAAATACGCAGCCGCGGTTTTCCATCGACCACCGCGAACGTGACCGTCCCATAATAAATGGCGTCCACCGGCCGATGATTATAAACAGCCGGAATAAATCTGGGATCAGATGCGGCCGAGAGCCTCTTCTGCACTTCCTGTTTGAGAAAGTCCGAACCGGGCGTCCCGCGATACGTCGCGCTCCACTCCACGCCGCCGTCTTTTCGCACCGCACAATTGAACATGATCAATGCGTCCTTCTGCCCTTTCTTGATCAAGTCCTGCGTGTCGATGCGATCGACCAACGACTTCGGACCCTGCCCGAGCAAAATCGGCCGGTACATCGGCAGCGCAGCCACCTGCCCGGACGG
>QHPX01000059.1 GCA_003219195.1 Verrucomicrobiota bacterium | reverse complement strand
TTCCGGGCTAGTTTCCCGCGGGAGACTGCAGCCACCTAATGGCTCTGCGCAACGGATTTGCGCCGCTGCTGCTCTTCATCGGAGTGTTCAACCACCCCACCAAGCCTTGCCCCGCACTCAATATAGGGCTCGGGCCGTTTTCGACGGGCGTGGACTGGTCAGCAGGAGTCGATTCCGATGGCGTAAGCCAGTACGAACCCGCGCTTGCGGCCGGCCGCTCGGCGATGGCGCTCGGAACCTGCCGCTCGGGGACCGCACCGCCAACTGACAGCCTGATCAGCGCTCCAACCTGCTCCTGGGACGCCCTGATGGACTTCAGGATTTTTCGGGCGAACCAGATACCCGTGCTCAGGAAGACGATCTCGACAGAGAGGTTTCCTAGCTCATACCAATTGCTTTGCATCCATGCGGTAAATTCGTTCATGGCCTCACCTTGGACTGGGACAGCATCAAGTTACAGCCGGGCTCTGTCCCAGGAAACTGGCAGGAGGTCCAGTAAATGGTCAGGCCGTTATCTGCCCCCGCGGCCCATCGGCCTGCTTGCGGCGCGCGCATGCCAGCGCAGTGTAGGTACCGATGGACACCATTGCCGCGCTGCGATGGTTGCGCGGCCGAATAATCCGATACTATGAACGTTGGAGATGGGGCGGGCTCCGCATCTTGTTTAAGCGGCTGACGATTCTGGGAATCGCGGGGATTGTGTTTGTCCTGGGGGCCAACTACCTGCTCGTTTACACGCTGAACCAGCAAGTGAATCGGCGCCGCGACCCGCAGGATGAGAGCTATTGGAGCGCCTACACTGCGATCGTGCAGTTCGCGCGGCATCCGGATAGCGCGTCCGAACAGAAGGCCAAAGCGGCGCTCGACGAGACGTCCCGAAAAGGTGTGAGCAAGACACGCGAGAAAATTCTCCAAACTTATTTTGAAGACCTTCAGCACTGCTACCAAGGCCAGCGCGATTCCTGCAAGCAAGCCAACACCGACATGAATGAGGCCATGCAAGCTCCCGCCACGCGCCAGTAGACGGTCAGTCAGCAAGGCGCGTCCTTCCCGGTCCCATTGGTTCGGTCCAGTGGCGAGTGATGAGTGGAGGGCTCCGGGAGCGAGACCCCTCCCCCCCATGTTTTTTGTAAATGTTGCATCTACAGGGTTTAGCTTTGCTGTAAGTCTTTTGTCTGCAACACTTACGAGGGGGATCCATAAGTGTTGCAGATGAAGGACTTAGAGAAGAGGAAGCACGGGCGTAAAGAGGGCTTGGGGAATGCCGAGCTTGACAGTTCAAAGTTGAAGGTTGAAGGGAAAACAGAGGGAGAGACGGCCAGGATCTTCCCGATAAGATCGGGACAGGTCGATTGAGGGTTGAAATGGAAGAAGCGAAGTTAGCAGGCGAGCGGGACGGTCGGCGAGGATGGCGAGCGTGAATCACATGGAAACATAGCGCCAAACTAAACAAATGTCAAGTAATTATTTGTGTATCATTCGAATCGAGCGGGATGTCCGCCGGGCGGGTGGGCCATTCTCCATGTAGCCTAAGGTATTCCCGCTAGCTTTTCTCTGCGCTGCCCATTGGGGCACCCGGCGGGGGCGGAGAGAAATGGAGGTCCAAGATGAAAGTGCGATTTGACCGGCGGATTTTTCGCGCCGAAATCAGTGCGGTTTTGGTGGCATGCTTCCACACCGTATCACCGGGGTCACCGGTCGGAGGCACGAGGGGGAGGACCCAAGAGTTAAAGTCAGCTCCGCGCTTCGGTCGCGCGGTGTTACAGAGCAAAATGGAACCGTAACACGCTGTCCGGATAGTTTGCTTGCCTGCGACCGAGTCGACTAACACTGCCGCGAACTCTTCCTCTTGGAAAAGACGGCTCTCGTGAAGCTTACGCATGAGCACTTCTAAGGAAACGTCGAAATGGGCTGCGACAGCGAGCAGGGCCTCGGCTGACTCCACTTTGCCCCTTTTCTCAAGTTCTTTCTTCAGGAGAGGTGAGGGTATCAAAATCTCGCTCGCCGCGAGGTGACAAAGACGTTCTAGCTTTTCTCCTCTTGGACTGCCTTTCATCGGCTTCGGCACTTCCTGACTCCTGTCATAGAAAAACGTATGGGCAAGCTCGTGGGCGAGACTGAAACGCTCTCGCAACTTGTTGCGGTTCGGCAGTATGAAGTTGTCTTGCAGATAGACTATGAATCCATCTTCGACAGCAGTAAGCACGGCCTCCGGGATCATCCGTCTATATTCAATGTTAAGCACGCCACATGAGCTGGCGAACTGGACAGGGTCGACAGGAGCGGCGAGAGCACCACGCTCCTTCACGAGCCGCAAGAAGAGCGCCCCGACTTTTCCTAGGACAAAAGTTTCGTCAATCATTGCTGCTACCTGAATTCCTACTCTTATGTTTTGCTAGAAGTCTATCCAAAAAGACTTTCAACTTTTCTTTTGGTTGATCCTTTGCGGAGACAGATCTTCGCTGCTTACCCCGTGGCGTGCCGACAGCGCTCACTTCCAGTTCCTCAAGGAAATCCTTGCGAATATCGTCCTTCAAGTCAGCGAGATTGAGTTGGAACCACCGCGACAAATCGGCTTCTGCCGGGTTGAAGTCACGCCCCAGATATTTGCTGCAAACGACAAGGAATTGACTCTCACCAAAAGGAGTGTCGGAGGTTCGTAAGCTAACAGTAATTTCTCCCGGGGCTAGGACTTGCTCAGGCATGAAGACCTGGCCCGTGGGCACCCGTGTTGAAGCAGCTTTGCAGTACTCCTCTTTGTCATCAAAGAAAATATGAGCGCGAAAGGCCGTTAAGAAGTCGGGCTTCGCAACTCCTCCAAGGAAATGGGCTTCGTCGATTCGGACGTTCCAGGAGCGAAGCGTTCTAATCGCTCTTTCGTGCGCCGGAGAATTCCGATCGGTAATGAGCGCAACGCGGACCGGTGACTTTTTCGGGTCGGACTTTTGATTCTCGGCGAGAAATTGCAGAAGCGGTGCGAAAGGTCCAGCAGGAAGCTCTTTCCTCGCATTCGCCCTCTCGTACTCTTGGAAGGCTGAAAGCCCGCCCTTATCGAAAATTCTCTGTGCCTCGTCTGAAAACAACACACTGTCGCCGTCGAAAGCTACTCTTATTTGCGTAGGGGCCGTTTCCACCTCGGAGGGAGGCGAATAGATCAGACTGGCGGCGATACCTTGATTAGCAGCAGCTTGAACGTCTGCTGCGGACTTTGAAAGGAAGAGCTTTACATTGAAGGCCTGCAAGAGTAAGGCTCTAGGGGATCGCCCCCTGTTAGCGACGCACGGCTTATAGCAAGCCCGTGATGGTCAATTGAATTGAAGACACGAAGACACACATCCGGATGATTCCTCGACATGAGGATCACTTCAACTTTTGGCCGCTCAAGATCGGTGTTTAAATTTAGCAAGCCCTTGATGAGCGGGAACGCAGAGCCAGGTGAAAGATTAACTTCTTCCCGCTTGCGCTGATAATCGATGAAGGCTTGAAGTCCCTCTTCGCGAAAAATGCGGTCTTCTTCCTTCAAGTCAAAAAGAGCGCTTGAGGAAATCCCTACAACAAACTGCTGGGAGAGGTCGTACGCCATCAGCTACAACTCCTAAATAATTATACTACGCTGGCGGGTGGCGCATCCTTACCACGCTGAGAATCTTCGGGTGGCCTACGTTTTCCGATTTTGTTTTGTGCCCGCCGTCTGTGCGTTTTTTTGCATCCCGGTCGTTTCTACCGGGACGTCCCGGGGGGATTCTGCGGGACATTTTTCAAGGCTCGCTCCGCAGAGGCGTCCGGGATGCGAGAATCGCATTTTGCCGCACGGCGGGGGAAGGTCACGGAAAACTAGAAACTAGAAACCAGAAACTAGAAGGCAGAAAGTAGAAGGCGGAAGAAGGGGGAAAGGACTAAGATGCCGGGCTGAAGCCCGGCGCTACGAATGCAAATTCGAGGAACAGGAGAGCACACAGCCAGGAATGGCTGTGCCACGAGAACCCAAGAAGGGCACGATTTAGTGCCCCTACGCAGGTAAGGGCAAGAGGCCGGGCTAAAGCCCGGCATCTACAAAACGTTGGAAGACCACTTGCCCCCTTCTCAAGTGGAAAATCCCGCCCAACCTGCTAGGCTGTCTTGGAGTCCACGGTGCTTTCGCCATGTTGAACAGTGTTACTCCCTTTTTTATTGTCGACGACCTGGGCGCTACGCTTGCGTTCTATCAGTCCAAGCTGGGATTCGACGTTCGTTATAAGGGAGGAGGCGACGGAAACACAGACGACTTCTGGGCTATCCTTGGACGTGACCGGGTCATGCTCATGTTCAAGGCCATCACGCCCGAGGTCCATCCACAGCCGAATCGTTCGCGTCACGAATGGGCTCGCTG
>QHPX01000058.1 GCA_003219195.1 Verrucomicrobiota bacterium | reverse complement strand
GGACGGATGCGGCAATGGAATTAGATCGAAGATTTCTTTCCCGCGGCGAGCGCGAAATTTCCGGCCGATCACTTTATCCAACTTCTCGCACTCGATGAATTGCGCGATCGCCAAACGCCCGACTGGAATAATTAGCCGCGGTTTCAAGATTTTGATTTCCTCATTCATCCACGACGAGCAATTGCGAATTTCGTCCGGCGCGGGGACGCGATCAGTTCCGCCGGGAGATTTTCCGGGGAAACATCGACAGACCGCCGCGAAATAAATTTTCGAACGCACCGCGGCCTCGTTCATTCCGCAAGATTGTTCGAACCAGCGAAACAATGTTTGCTGACAAGCGCGCCGCCCGAGACCGGCGTTGATTTCATTCGCGGACAGCGCCGGCAACGGCACAACCGCGCAACATGTCGATCTAAGGCGAGTTGTTTGGCCGACGCCGGCATCAGCGTCGAAAGATCGAGAAGATCAAACTCAAGACGATGCTAATGATGATGCAGGTGACGATCGGCAAGTAGAACGCGCCGTGCTCGCGTTCAATTCGGATGTCGCCGGGCAAACGGCCGAGCCATCTCGGAGCCAAGCCGCTCCATACAATGAATCCGAGCACGAGGACGACGGCGCCGATCACCATCAGAAATTTTCCAACGTCGTGCATTTTGGAGAAGGTTGCGCGAATCGAACGGCAGCACAAGGTTGAGAGCCGATGGCAGTGCAGTTCAGAGATTATTACGAGACGCTCGGGGTTTCGAAAACCGCGACTGACGACGAAATCCGCAGCGCGTTTCGCAAACTGGCGCGCAAACATCATCCCGATGTGGCGAAAGACAAAAAGACCGCCGAAGAAAAATTCAAGCAGATCAACGAGGCGTATGAAGTCCTGAGCGATCCGGAAAAGCGAAGAAAGTACGATCAGCTGGGCGCTGATTGGAGCCAGCCGGGGGGATTTCACCCGCCGCCGCAATGGGGAGGACAACAGCCTGGCGGCGGATTTTATCGATGGGGCGGCGACGACGGGGTGCAATTCGAATTTGGTGGAACTGGGTTCAGCGATTTTTTCGAGACATTTTTTGGCGGAGGTCGCGGTCGATCAGCTTTTGGCGGCTTCGGAGGGCGTCAAGCGACAACGGAACGCGGGAGTGACGTCGAAGCGGACATCATGGTCACACTCGAGGAAGCGTTGCATGGATCGACAAGAACGGTTTCGCTGCGCCGCGCCGGCTCGAACAAAGTCGAAAATTATCAGGTCAAGATCCCACGCGGCGTTCATGAGGGTCAGCGTATCCGTCTTGCCGGCCAGGGTGAAGCGGGAGCGCGCGGAGGAAAAAGTGGCGATCTATTTTTGCGCGTTCGTCTGGCGCGACATCCCGATTTTTCAGTTGAAGGAAGCGATCTGATTCACGAAGCGAAGATCGCACCATGGCAGTTGGTGCTCGGAACGGAATTGAAGACGCCCACCCTCGAGGGAAGCGTGCGGCTGAAGATCCCGCCCGGCACTCAAAGCGGTCAGCGTTTTCGGTTGCGCGAACGAGGTTTGCCCGGGATTTCGGGCAAACGCGGCGACCTTTACGTGGTCGTGCAAGTCAGTGTGCCGAGAAAATTAACCGAGCGCGAACGCGAAATCTGGAGTCAACTTGCAAAGTTGCACGGCAGCTAAGATCGACATGTTCTCCTCGACAATTGTCGCGAGCGTCGGCTAACAAGTTCACGAGATGAAAATTTCGCTCGGCACGGATCACGCCGGTTTTCGCTACAAAGAGAAGGTGAAAGCGCTGCTTGGTTCACTTGGACACGAAGTGAAGGACTTCGGCACGTTTAATGAGGAACCGGTCGATTATCCACTTTTTATTCGGCCGGCGGCGGAAGCGGTGGCGCGCGGCGAATGCGAGCGCGGCATTGTCTTCGGCGGTTCGGGCAATGGTGAAGCGATGGCGGCAAACAAAGTGCACGGCGTGCGCTGTGCGCTTTGCTGGAATGAAGAAACCGCGCGGCTTTCACGCCAGCATAACGACGCCAATGTGCTTTCGATTGGGCAACGCATGATTCCGGAAGAGCTTGCGCTCAAAATCGTACGAGTGTGGCTGGAGACACCTTTCGAAGGCGGGCGACACGCGCAACGTGTCGCGCAATTGAACGCGATGTGAAGGTAGGGGCGGTTGATTCGCTCGCGCCCGCTTGCTCACCCTTGCGGACCGCCCATCCATGTCGCTCCTACCTAGCTAAGCGATCCGCGCAAACAGCAATCAGAAAAACCGCACTGACAAACGCGTTGCTCTGAAAAAAAGCGCGATTGATCCCGCCAACGTCGAGATTACGCGCGCTGCGATGTTCGTAAACGAGCGCGATGGCCACGACCGGCATCGCTCCGTAATAAATCGGGCCGAGTCCGGCGGCAAAGCCGAACGCGATCAGCGCGGCGAGGACGATTACGTGCAACCACTGGGCGAGGCGCAGGCTCCGCGTGATCCCAAGTTTGACAACCAGCGAACGAATTCCTTCGCGCCGATCAAAATCGTAATCTTGCGTCGCGTAAATCAAATCGAACCCGGCCACCCAGCAAACAACTCCGACGCCGAGAACAAGCGGTGCAAGATCGACATGTCCGGTTTGCGCGATCCACGCGCCGACTGGCGCAACGGCGAGGGCGAGGCCGAGAAAGAAATGAGTCGCGGCAGTGAAGCGTTTGGTGAGCGAATAGAAAAATATGATGGCGAGCGCAAGCGGCGACAGTAAAAACGTCAGTCGATTGATGGCTGCGGCCGCGCCAAGAAAACCGGCCGAACTGAGCAGGAGCAAAAGCGAAGCGGCTGCTTTTGGAATGAGCAAATGACGCGAAGCCGTCCGGGGATTGCGTTGATCAAGCGACCAATCGATTAACCGGTTGAATAGCATGGCGGCGGTGCGCGCGCACACCATACAGACGAGGACGAGCACAAACACTCGCAACGATAATCGCCCATTCGCCGCGACAACCAGGGCGCCGAGCGCGAAGGGCAGCGCAAAAACCGTGTGCGAAAATCGAGTGAGCTGGAAAAAACGAGACAGCGAATCGCCGAATGCGGTCCCCGCTTCGACTTGTCGATCTTGCGAGTTCATGCGGCAAGTCAAAGATCGACGTCCAACAATTGCTGCAAACGGGCGCGCGCGCCGACGAGAATCGGCGTGCCATGCGCGAAAAACATCCGCTCCACCTGGTAGAATAAAAGTTTTCGCAGCGAACCCCGCATCTTCTTTTCATTCGCGCAATATTTGCGGGGAAGAAAAGCGAAACCGTGCGGCTCAAAGTTGATCAGCGCGTCCCCCATGATCAGCGAGCCGCCATTCGCCGGCAGATAGAGCGCGATCTCGCCGGCGACCGCACCCTCGATGGCAATCACTTCTAGGTCGTCGCATATTTTCGTATCGCCCGCGATTTCGACGAATCGCGATGGTTTTCTGTCTGGAAAGCTGTCGCGCAGTGCGAAGATCCGCGCCGAAAATTGATCGGAATAGGAGGTTGCGGCGCGTTGATGGTTGGCATTTGTAACGACGATGCCGGCGATAGAGCGGTGCTGAGAGAAGAGGCGGAGTTGAGGGTAATGCAGCGGAATTGGATCGAAAAGAAGACCTCCGTTGGGTGTGGCGAAGGCGGTTGAAAAGAGATCGGCCTTAACTGCTGGATCATAATTTTGCCAGAAAAAGAGGTTTGGGGCGACCTGAACGAGCTCGCGGGCAATTGCCATGACGAAGAAAACTTCGCTGGTGCGAGGATAAAAACAAGAAGGGGGACGGATGGTGGTGGCATTGTAGCTGCTATATTGATTATGATTACTAGAAGATGATCACTTTCTCCTATCAGGCTCGCGACGCTTCCGGCCGAATTATCTCCGGCATTCAAGACGCATTGAACGAAGACAATGCGGTAACGAGTCTGATGAGCCGCGGGCTCATGGTGCTTTCGCTCCAGCGAAAAGCGGTGTCCGCCCGTTCGCGCAAACGCAAATGGTCGGTCAAGGAGACCGATCTGGTTTTGTGCACGCGGCAACTGGCGACAATGATCGAGGCCGGAATTTCACTGGTCCAAGCTTTGACAGCCCTCTACGAGCAAGCCGATCCGAAACGGCAGCGCAATCTGCGTCATATCATCAGCGATATCACGACGCGCGTGCAAGGCGGCGAAACTTTCCACGAGGCGATCGGCAAACATCCCCGCGTCTTCAACCGACTCTTTGTGAGCATGGTCAAAGCCGGCGAAACCGGCGGTCTGCTCGCTGAAATTCTCGATCGGCTTGCTGGATTTCTCGAAGCAAGCGCGCGCCTGCGGAAAAAAGTGAAATCGGCGATGACTTATCCGGTCATTGTCCTCTGCATCGCCTTTACCATCACGACATTTCTGATTGTTCGTGTGGTTCCGATCTTCGGTGAAATCTTCAGCGATTTTGGCGCGAAGCTGCCTGCACCCACGCAATTTCTCATCGATCTGAGCAATTTCATTCGCGGGGAATGGTACTTTCTTCTTCTTGGTATCGGCGGCGCTATTTTCGGCACGCGTGCATTCTTGCGTTCCAAACGTGGCAAACAGTGGAGCGACCGGTGGAAACTGAAACTCCCAGTCCTGGGTCCTCTTGCGCACAAGATTGCCATGTCGAGATTTGCGCGCACTTTCGCGCAGCTCATCCGCAGCGGCGTGCCGATTCTCGAGGTGCTCGATATCGTGGGCGGCACAGCGGGCAATTATGTCATTGAGAAAAGCATCAAATCGGTGAGCGAGAACGTGGAAAAGGGCGACAATCTTTCGGTCGCGCTTTCCAAGAAACCGATTTTTCCCCCGATGTTGCTGCGAATGGTGGCCGCCGGCGAAGCAACCGGCAAGATCGACACCATGCTC
>QHPX01000072.1 GCA_003219195.1 Verrucomicrobiota bacterium | reverse complement strand
TGTTTCTTGGCTACACTTCGATTCCCATTGCGGTTTTGCTCGGGCTCGTCAAACCGGCGCAACAATTATGATTGGAACGCTTGACCCAAAGATCCCGTCCGGGGCGCTCGCCGGAAAGTGGAATAGTCACAAGGACCACGCGCGGCTCGTTAGTCCAAATAATCGCCGAAAATTTGAAATTATCATTGTCGGCAGCGGCCTCGCCGGCGGCTCGGCTGCAGCCACGCTCGGCGAGCTTGGTTATCGGGCGAAATGTTTCTGCTATCAAGATTCGCCGCGTCGCGCTCATTCGATCGCCGCACAAGGTGGAATCAACGCCGCGAAAAATTATCAGAACGACGGCGACAGCGTTTACCGGTTGTTCTCCGATACGATCAAGGGCGGCGATTTTCGTTCGCGCGAAGCAAACGTCTATCGACTCGCCGAAGTCAGCGCAAACATCATCGACCAGTGCGTCGCGCAAGGAGTTCCTTTCGCGCGTGAGTACGGCGGCCTGCTCGCCAACCGCTCTTTCGGTGGCGCACAGGTTTCACGAACGTTTTACGCGCGCGGCCAAACTGGTCAGCAACTGCTTCTCGGCTGTTATCAGGCGCTCTGCCGCCAAATCGCCGCTGGCACCGTGCAAATGTTTCCGCAGACCGAGATGCTCGACCTGGTGGTTGTAGATGGTCACGCCAAGGGAATCATCACGCGCAACTTGGTCTCGGGAAAGATCGACAAGTACGCGGCCGACGCCGTTGTGCTCGCGACTGGCGGCTACGGCAACGTCTTTTACCTCTCGACCAACGCGCGCGGTTGCAACGTCACCGCCACGTATCGCGCCTACAAAAAGGGCGCGCTCTTCGCCAATCCCTGCTTCACGCAAATCCATCCGACCTGCATTCCACATTCCGGCGAATATCAATCAAAGCTCACACTCATGTCGGAATCGCTGCGCAACGATGGCCGCGTCTGGGTTCCGAAGCGCAAGGAAGATTGCGGCAAATCGCCTAACCAAATCCCGGATAACGAGCGCGATTATTATCTCGAGAGAAAATATCCGAGTTATGGCAATCTCTCGCCACGCGATATTTCATCGCGCGCGGCCAAAGAAGTTTGCGACGAAGGACGTGGCGTCGGTCCCGGCGGTCGCGGCGTTTATCTCGATTTTGCGGATGCAATCAAACGACTCGGCGAACAAACGATCCGCGAGCGTTACGGAAACTTATTTGAGATTTACGAGAAGATCACGGGCGATAACGCCTACAAGGTGCCGATGCGCATTTATCCCGCGGTGCATTACACGATGGGCGGTTTGTGGGTTGATTACAATCTGATGAGCAACGTGCCCGGTCTGCACGTGATCGGCGAAGCGAACTTCGCCGATCACGGCGCCAACCGGCTCGGGGCGAGCGCGCTCATGCAAGGCTTGGCCGACGGGTATTTCATTCTGCCGTACACATTGCCCAATTACCTCGCGTCCCAGATGGGCAAACGGCCATCAATCGACCATTCTCAATTCAAAAAAGCCGAGAGTGACATCCGCGCCAAGATCGACAATCTCCTGAAGATAAACGGAAAATTGTCTCTCGATTCCATTCACCGCGAGCTTGGAGGGCTTCTTTGGGAAAAATGCGGAATGTCACGCAACGCAACCGGCTTGCGCGAAGCGCTCGCAAAAATCCCGGAGGTGCGAGAAAATTTTTGGCACAACGTCCGCGTTCCGGGCGACGGCGAAGATTTCAACCAGGCCCTTGAGCGCGCCGGCCGCGTCGCCGATTTCCTCGAGTTCGCCGAATTGATGTGCACGGATGCGCTCGCGCGCAACGAATCATGCGGCGCTCATTTTCGCCAAGAACATCAAACCCCGGAGGGCGAAGCGCTGCGCGACGATGAGAATTTCGCCACGGTGTTCGCCTGGGAATTTCAAGGCAACGGCCAGATCGCGCCGCCGAAACTGCACCGCGAGCCGCTCCATTTCGAAACCGTGCATTTAACACAACGCAGCTACAAATGACCCCTTGCTGTCATTCCGAGCGAAGTCGAGGAATCTCTCACTGTTCGACTAATGAACTTTAGACTCAAAATTTGGCGTCAGCCCAATGCAAAATCTAGCGGCAAGCTCGTCGATTACGAAGCAAAAGACATTTCGCCGAATACGTCGTTTCTCGAAATGCTCGACATCGTGAATGAAGATTTGCTCGCGCGCGGCGAGGAACCGATCGCGTTCGACTCCGATTGCCGCGAAGGTATTTGCGGCACCTGCGCGCTCACCATCAACGGTGAAGCGCACGGACCGGACCATCCCGGCGCGGTCTGCGAGGTTTACATGAGAAAATTTCGCGATGGCGAAACGATCATCGTCGAACCATTTCGCGTAAGATCATTTCCGGTCGTTAAAGATTTGGTGGTCGATCGGAGCGCGCTCGATCGCATCGTACAGGCGGGCGGTTTCATTTCCGCGCGGGCCGGTTCCGCACCGGAAGCGAATTCTATCCCGATTCCAAAACCAGATGTCGATCTTGCCATGGAAGCGGCGGCGTGCATCGGCTGCGGCGCCTGCGCGGCCGCTTGTCCGAATGCATCGGCCATGCTTTTTACCGCGGCAAAAGTTTCGCATCTCGCACTTTTACCGCAGGGCAATCCTGAACGAACAAGTCGCGTCTTAAAAATGGTGCACGCGATGGACGCAGAAGGTTTCGGCAATTGCACCAATACTTACGAATGCGAAGCGGTTTGCCCCGCCGAGATCAGCGCCAGTTTCATCGCAAAGCTGAATCGCGAATACGCGCGCGCGAGCTTGCGCGCCAGCGTGCGAGAATAATGGAGGGATACGGCTCTGCGGCGACTCGTGTCCCGAATCCTAGGGCGCCGACGGCGCGACGCCCTCTAAAGTTTCGCACGCGCACGTCCGAAGTTCCCGATCAAGCTCTTCACACGCGCGCTTGGCGACAAGATCGACATCTACATTTTGGCGCATCGCGGCAAAAATTGTCGATCCGGAGCCTGACATTAACGCCGCGCCGACTTCCGGTTGCTCGAGCAACCACATTTTGAGTTGCGCGAGAAAAACAAATTTCTCGAAAACCGGGCGCTCGAGATCGTTGACAAACGTTTGGCCGGCGAACTCCTGAACTTCGTAAGAAACGCCGGGAATTTTTCTCGAATCCTGCCAGAGCGAGTAGGCCCATTCAGAGGCAACTCCAAATTCCGGTTTCGCGAGCAAGATCGGCAATTGTTTCTGCAATTTCACTGGCTCGACCAACTCGCCGCGCCCGCGACAGATCGCGGCCGATTCAAAAATGAAAAATGGAACGTCCGAACCGATTGTCGATCCAAGCTTCGCCAAGCCTTCGCGCGTCAATTTGGTTTGGAAGAGTTGATTCAGTGCCAGCAAAGTCGCGGCCGCGTCGCTGCTGCCGCCGCCCAAACCGGCGCCATGTGGAACTTTCTTTCTCAGCTCGATCGAAATTGCCGGCTTCAATTTCGTCGAGGCAAAAAATGCATTCGCCGCGCGCACGACCAGATTGTCACCGCCTTGCGGCACAGATGGATCATCGCAACGGAACTCGATCCCCTGTTTCTTGTTGTCGATCTTTAACTCATCGCAAAGCGAAATCGGCGCGATAACGGTTTCGATTTCGTGAAAACCGTCCCCGCGGCGGCCCAGAATTCTTAGCGAGAGATTAATTTTTGCTGGCGCCAGCACTTGCATCACTTGCATTTCAATTGTCATTCCAAGCGAAGTCGAGGAATCTCACATTGTTCAGAAGAAAATATAAAGAGATGTCTCGACTCCGCTCGACATGACAAAAGCAGCTGACAAAATCATCGTCGCGCTCGACGTACCGACGAAAAACGCGGCCCTTGAGCTCGTCACGCAACTCAGCGGCAAGATTTCGTTCTTCAAAATCGGATTGCAACTTTATACCGCGGAAGGACCTGAAATTGTGCGCGCAGTCCTGGCCACCGGTGCCAAAGTTTTTCTCGATCTCAAACTCCACGACATCCCAAACACGGTGGCGAGAGCGGTCGAATCGGCTGCCAACCTCGGCGTCCAGATGCTCACTATTCATCTGAGCGGCGGATCGGAGATGATTCGCGCAGCGACTGCGGCTCGCGCAAATAACATATCGATCTTGGGTGTGAGTGTTTTAACAAGCGCGACAGAACAAACGCTGCGCGAAATTGGAATCTCCGACAAAGTCAACGATCAGGTCTTGCGCTTGGCCAAATTAGGTGTGGAAGAAAAGATTGACGGAATCGTGGCAAGTCCGCACGAAATCAATGTATTACGGGCGGAATTCGGCGATAAAGTCAAAATCGTGGTCCAGGGAATCCGCCCGAGCTGGGCGCATCCTCGCGATCAAAAACGCTTCATGACGCCGCGGGCGGCGATTGCGGCCGGTGCAGATTATATTGGCATCGGCCGTCCGATTACGACAGATCCAAATCCACGTGACGCCACTTCGAAAATTCTAACCGAAATTGGGGCATAGAGCGACGATGTCGATCCTTGCCGCACTCAATGTCTATCACGACGATGATTCGTCGCGTTGCGCGGCGATGAACATGGCGATTGACGAAGGTCTGCTCGAACGGGCGGAGATTCCGTCGATTCGTTTTTACCGGTGGGGTCATGCTGCGCTTTCGTTCGGTTATTTTGGAAGATTTGCCGATGTCGCAAATTATGCGGCGCGGCGCGATTTGGTCCGGCGTTGGACCGGCGGTGGAATTGTTTCGCACGGAGACGATCTGACTTATTCGATCGTCATTCCCGCGAACGATGCGGCTTTCAGCGAATCGACGATGTCCATCTACGAGAAAGTTCATCGCGCTTTGCGCGATGCTTTGGGTTCGAACAGCCCAGAACTGGCAACTGTAGCGGCGGTCTGTGACTGTCGGATCCAAATAAATTCGGCGGTCGCAGACCGCCGCTACAATGATTGTTTCGCGAATCCGGTGCGCGCAGATGTCATGGTGAACGGGCGCAAAGTTGCCGGCGCGGCGCAGCGATGCACCCGAGCCGGTTTGCTTCATCAGGGAAGCATACAACATGTCGATCTTGGAAACGGTCTGGCGGAACGGTTCGCGAGTGAGTTGTCCGACAGGTGCAGCCCGAAATTTTTGGACGAACGCGTGATTGAACGCGCCCAGGAGATTGCGGCGCAGAAGTACGGCACAGTGGCGTGGCTGCAAAAGCGCTGACCGTCTTCGGCGCGGACGCCGGAGATGGCAAGCGAGGCGCGTGCGCTCAAAGAAAATCGAAGCGTGTTGTTTTGACAAGCCGCGAACCGCCCCGCTATTCTGCGGTTGTGGAAGTCTTCGCACGCTCGGGTCCGAGCCGGACTGGCACTGTGGCGCCTGTCGCCGGGCTTAACCCGCTGGCTCGAGTGACCACGCTTGTGCAAACGCAACTCGACCTGGTCGAAGCGCGAATTATTGAGCAAGCGGCGGCTTTTGACCCGGCCATTGAAGGTTACGTCACCTACGCGATCGGCGGATGCGGCAAACGTCTGCGACCACTGATGGCGCTTCTCGCCGGGGGCGCAACCGGCCAGATCAATTCGGGTCATGTCGATCTTGCGGTGATCGTCGAGTTGATCCACCTCGCGACGCTCGTGCACGACGATGTCATGGACGAGGCCGAGCGTCGCCGGTCGCAGCCGACCATCAACGCCCGCTGGGGAAATTCACTGAGCGTGTTGTTAGGCGACTGTCTTTTTGCCCATGCACTGAATCTGTCTACCAGCTTTGACAATTCGGAGATCAGTCGTGCGATTGCACGAGCGGCAAGCGAAATTTGTGCCGGCGAAATGATCCAAACTCAGCGTCGCTTCGATCTCAAACTCAGCGTCGAGGATTATTTGCGCATCGTGAAAATGAAAACCGGATCGCTTTTCGCGGCGGCCGCCGAATTGGGAGCGACGATCAGCGAAGCGGATCCTGCGTTAATAAAGACCCTGAAAGATTTCGGAATGCGCGTGGGCACCGCTTATCAGATTTATGACGACTGCCTCGATATCGCGGGAAATGAAAGCACAACCGGAAAAACGCTCGGAACCGATTTGCGTAAAGGAAAGTTCACGCTGCCGATGCTGATTTTTTTGCGCTCCGCATCCGAATTCGAGCGCGAACGCTGCTCGAGTTTTATTCTCGACGGCCGCTGCGAAGAAGTAACCGAGATTCTGAAAAACCGCTCGGGCAATGGCGCGCTGGATGAATCGATTACGGCCGGCAGCGATCTCATCCGCGGGGCCCAAACAAGTATTGAGTCGCTCCCATCGAACGCGCATCTCGAGGGACTTTTCGCGCTCGGCGATGCACTGCGCGAGATGTTCGAGCAATTGCGCACGTAAACAATGCCGCCGCTCAAGATTCGGGAGATGCCGCAGGAAGAGCGGCCGCGCGAAAAACTTGCCGCGCATGGCGCGTCAACCCTCACAAATCCCGAGCTGATCGCGATTCTTCTCCGCACCGGCGTCGTCGGGACAAACGCGATCGAGGTTGCGCGCGAGTTACTCGACACATACGGATCGCTGACCGGATTGAGCCGGTGCAACGTTGACGAACTGGCAAAGATTCGCGGTGTTGGCTTCGCCAAAGCGGTCCAACTCGTCGCTGCATTCGGGCTTGGCCAGCGGCTGGCGCGGGAAACATTGTCCAAGCAAAAAATCGATTCACCCGAACTGGTGAATGAATTGATCGGCCGCGAAATGCGAATGCTGGCAAAGGAATCATTGCAGGTAATTTTGCTCGATACTCGCTACCATCTCATTCGAGTCGAAAAAGTCTCCAGTGGCAGCATCAATGAAAGTATCGCGCATCCCCGCGATGTGTTTCATCCCGCCGTGGTTTCGTCGGCCTACGCCGTGATCGTGGTGCATAATCATCCCTCCGGCGACGCGTCGCCCAGTCAGGCCGATCATAGCCTGACGCGGCGATTGGCGGAAGCAGCCGAGCTATTGCAGATCAAATTACTCGACCACATCATCATCGGCGCGCCCGCGAACGGAAACGCCGGCTATTTTAGTTTCAAAGAAGCGGGCGTGCTTTGAAAATTCATCCCACCGCCATTGTCGATCCAGCGGCGCAGATCGGCGCAAATACAGAGGTCGGCCCGTTTTCGGTAATCGGCGCGCAAGCTGTAATCGGAGAGCGAACGGTGATTCAATCGCATGTCGTCTTAGAAGGAAATATCGTGATCGGAGCCGGTAATTTTATCGGACACGGTGCAATCATTGGCGCACCGCCGCAGGATCTTTCATTTTCGCTGGAACGAAAAACGAAGATCGAGATAGGCAACGCGAACGTGATTCGCGAATATTGCACGATCCATCGTGGCAGTGCCGAAGGCAGCACGACGAAGATCGGCGACAATAACGTTCTCATGGTTGGCGTTCATGTTGGTCACAACTGCGAGATCAGTAACAACGTGATTATTGCCAACAATTGTTTGCTGGCCGGACACGTGCTCGTAGACGATCAGGCATTTCTCGGTGGAGGATCGACATTTCATCAGAACATGCACGTGGGGCGGTTGGTGATGGTTCAGGGGAGTTCCGCATTTGGAAAAGATCTGCCGCCGTTCACGATCGCGGCAGAACGCAATTCCATTTTCGGAGTTAACGTCGTCGGTTTGAAGCGTGCAGGATTCAGCGCGAAGGACCGGGAGGAAATCAAAGATGCGTTCAAGCTGCTTTACGCGAGCGGACTGAACATTTCACAAGCGCTGGAGAAAGCCGCGACAATAAATTTCGGTGCGCCAGCGCGCGAATTTTTTGAATTTGTCGCGAACGCAAAGAAGCGCGGCATTTGCCCGCTAAAACGCGGCGCCGACGAAGAGATGTCGATCTAACAAATTGTCGACCTTTGTGGTAGGGGCGGCGCGCTGCGCCTACCGCGAACGCCGCAGCGCGGCGTCGCTACCTAAATTATTCAAGTCCAAGCAAGGCGAGCATGCGGCCGGTGCGTCCTTTTTCGGCGCGGTAGGAATAGTAGCGATCGACATGGCAGGCGGTGCAGACGCCACTGTCGTGGATTTTACGCATACCTTGCGCGCGACATTGTTCTATAATTTTCGCGGCGAAATCGATTTCGTAATGCGGCGGACAAATGCAGGGACTCAATTGCACAATCAGGTCGGGCGGTCGCGATCCGAAGCGCGCGCTCATTTGCGTGATCGCATTCGAGACGACGCCCAGCTCTGTCCCTTTGCGGCCGGAGTGGACGAGACCGATGGCCGGCGTTTTTGGATCGACAATATAAACCGCGCAACAATCGGCGACATGAATGCCGAGCAGAATTTTCCTCTGGTTCGTGATGATTCCGTCGCAACCGGCGAACTGTCTGCCCACTCCAACTGGTCGATCGACAATCGTAATTTTGTTTCCGTGAACTTGTTCTGCGGTAAGCAGCGGCCAACTTTCCACACGAATTTTGCGTCGAATGTTTCGATGCGCGGCTTCGAGTCGTCGCAATGCCCCGGCTTTATCGTGCGAAACGTCGATGCCGGCGATCCGCCTGACAAAAGCGTGCCGGCAAACGCCGCTCGATTCAAGCGCTGCGAATTGCTCAATCGCAGATTGCTCTCGCGGCGCGCGATCGGCCGAGATGCGAAGCGAGGCCGGGCTATTTCGATGAGTTTTCGCGACGCTTTTCAGTGGCGGTAGTGCCGCTGCCCGTGCGGTAGATTGTCGATCGAGTCGCGCGCGGCGCCACGCTGTTGAACGATTCGGTATAAACGCTCTGCGCGCCGGTGACGCGATCGAATTCAGCGAGCGCGGAATTGTACCCGAAGAGCGCTTGCAAACGGGTCGATTGTGCGGTGGTCAACTGCACTTGCGAGTTGAGCACATCCAACTGGGTTCCGGCTCCGGCGTCGAGGCGCGCTTTGGCCAGGCGTTCGGCTTCCTGCGCCTGCTCGACGGTTTTCTCCGTGCTTTGAATCAGCTCGCGGTCCTGTTGCAAATTTGAATATGCCTGCTGCACTTCAAGCTCGACCTGCCGAACATCATCATCGTACGTGATCTTGGCTTCCGAAAGCAGAGCACGCTGCTGCTTGACACGACCGTAGGTTTCGCCGCTATCCCAAAGCGCCCAGTTGCCGGTCAATCCGAACACAAACCCTTTTGAGGTGTCGTTCCAATTGGTGCTCAAAGGCGAACTGAATATTTCATAACCGCCGCTGGAAGTGAAGTTGGGCAAAAAGCCGCCCAGCGCGACGTGCACTTGTTCGATTGCGTTCAAGACGTTCGCGCGTGCTTGTTTTAAAAACGGACGGCGCTCTTTCCCTAGCTCAATTGCCGCGGTCAGCGGCACGTCTCGCGGGACGTAGGTCAGTTCGCCCACAACCTCGAGCGGCGGGCCTACACCGCGGAGGGGATCGAAATCGAGGCCCAATGTTTTAGCGAGCGTGAGTTGCGAAATACGATAAGCGTTTCGTGCGGAAATCAGGTTTGGGATTTGATTGGAGAGCGCGACCTCTGCTTGCAGGACATTGAATCGCGGAACGGTGCCGGCTTCGAAACGATTTTGCTGATCTTTCAGCTGGCTTTCCAAGAGGTGGACGGCTTCTTCCTGCACTGTAATCAACGCGCGATTGAGAATCACTTGATAGAACTGTGTTTTCACGGTGGCGATCACTTGATCGACACTGTTTCGAAATGCGAAATAAGCGCTGTCTCGCTGGAAGAAAGTGCCGCGAATCGAGCGAAAAGTGCTGTAATTAAAAATCAACTGGGTGCCGGTGATGCGGATCGCATAGGCAGTGTCCGTCTGGCTGGTTCCCGTGCCGGAGACCTCTCCACCAGTCCCGCCGCCAGTTAAACCAGTTCCTCCGGTCGCGCTGCTGAACGAGCTTCCAACGAGTTTTGGATCGGTCCAGGTTAAAGCTGCGCTCGGACTGACGTGGGGCAATGCCTGTGCGCCGATCTCCAGGACCACGCCTTTGGTGCGCTCGATCTCCTGTTTGCTCCGGAGAATATCGGGGTTTTGCTGAAGCGCGGTGATGATCGCCTGATCGAGTGTGAATCGGCGAGCACTTCGCCGGTGAGCGCTGGCGCCCGCCTGCTCCGACCCCGCTAGTGCGAGCGACCCCCGAACAAGCATTCCCGTCGCAGTTACGAGAACAAGAAATTTTCGCATGAAAAAAGACCCCGAGATATTAGATGCGTGGCGTTAGCGCACGGATTCAACACGCGCGCGCTTTTTTACCCTTGTCTGATAACACTGCCGCCGAATGAACGACAATCTTTCGTTTGGCAGTAATCATAAATTTTGCTGTAAATGTGCAGCCACGCTTTTTGCTCGTCCGGCGTGAGATGTTCCATGATTTTCATAAGGTTGCCGACCATCTCCTGCCGTATTCGCCGAACCAGCGTCGAACCCTTGGCAGTAATGCAGACCATCACCTTGCGCCGATCCTCTCGCGCAATCGAGCGAACCACATAGCCCAGATTTTCAAGCCGCGCCACCAGGCCGCTGGCCGCCGCCGTCGTGTGCCCCATCTTTTGCGCGATGGCCGACATCGTCAGCACTTCTTTTTGGTCGAGATACGCGAGCAGGAAAAACTGCGGGAAGGAAACGTTGCCCGGCGCCAGCTCCTTGCACAAATGCAGCACGAAGCAGCGCTGCATTTCGAGCACGATGTGGGAGAGCTTTTCGGCATCGACACGAATTTGGTCGGGCGGAGTTCGTGCAAGCGCGGTGGCGGTTCCGGTATTCAAGCGGGCTAAAGCTAGAGTGTACGTGCGCGACCTGTCAAACCACGTTCAGCCAAAAAAGTTGGCTAATCCCAAACTTGCACATTGACAATCACGCCGCGCTTTCGGGATTCGCCTACCGCCAGGCGCAGCAGCGCATTCGATTGGCTCAAGCCGAACAGCGCATGCGATTCCTGGCGGCCAACCGGCGTGAAAATCCCATCCTCGAATTTTCCGCGGATGTAATGCACCCGATCGCTGTCGTTCGTTAGATCGACAAGCAACTTTGCGGAGACTTTCAGCAGATCGAGCTTGACTGCGCTCATCATCTTCAAAATCGCGGGGCGAACGAATTGCAGAAATGTGACAAAGGCCGAAACCGGATTTCCCGGCAAACCGAACAAGTCACATTCATCAATGTGGCCAAAGAGAAATGGCTTTCCCGGTTTTATTGCCACTCGCCAGATGTCGATCTTCGCGCCGAGAGATTGCAACGCAGATTTCACAATATCGCGTTCGCCCACCGAAACGCCGCCGCTGACAATGACCACGCGATGCTTGATCGCTCGCTTGAGAGCCTTGGTCAGCAATTCCTCGTCGTCCCGGCAATGCTCCATTAATCGCTCGGCCGCACCGCAATTGTGCAACAGCCCCTGCAACAGAACGGAATTGCTTTCGTAAATCTGACCCGGCTGAAGTTTTGCTTCCGGCTTGACAAGCTCGTCACCAGTCGAAATGATTGCCGCGCTCACCTCGCCGCCGACCATTACATCGCTGAATCCTTGCGACGCGAGCAATGCGGTCGTCGCCGCGCGAATGCGTTCGCCTCGGGCGAGAATTTTCTGGCCCTCGCCGAGATCGCAGCCGCGTCGTCGCACGAACTCGCCAGGATCGACATCTACATTCACGACGATCTCGCCTCCTTCGCGCGTAACATCTTCCTGCATCACGATCGCGTCCGCGCCGGCGGGCATTGGCGCGCCCGTGAAAATACGGACCGCGTCGCCAGCCGACGCGCGGAGTTGTTGATCTAATCCCGCGGCCTGCTCACCAACCACACGCAGTCGTTTGCCTGGCGCGCACGAGCTTGCCACGACCGCGTAGCCATCCATTGCCGAGTTATCAAAATTCGGCAGTGGCAATTGCGCGAAGTAATCTTCGGCCGCGAAACAACCAAGCGCCCCCGAGATCGACAATCGTCGCGGCGGCAACGGCCGAATCGTCTCAAGAATCTTCGCGCGCGCTTCTTCTTCGCTAATGATCATCTTGGTATTCGCTACGACCGAGAGAACTGTAGCGGCGCTCTATGAGCGTCGCATTTTTTTGTTAAAAGATTCGGCGACGGTCACAGACCGGCCGCTACAGAATTGCCAGATGTTTGACGAGCATTCCAACCACCCGATATTCTCGCAGCCAATTTGGTGAGGTGGCTGAGTGGTTGAAAGCAGCGCTTTGCTAAAGCGCCATACCCCAAAAGGGTATCGAGGGTTCGAATCCCTCCCTCACCGCCATGTTGCAGACTCCCGCGAGCCGCTCGCTTTCGCAACATTTCGCGCGCTCGCGCGCTCGCGCACTGGAGATTCGAACCGGTTCGACCGGTGGGGGCGCGTCACGCGCATGGGTTAAAATCCCGCCATTGCGGGATCTAAAGCCGGAGCCATCGCGAAGCGATGGATAATCCCTCCCTCACCGCGCCTTCATCGTTCGATGTTCGGCGTTGGACGTTGGGCGTTCGGCGTTTAAAATCTTTGCGAACCTGTGCGTACCGAACCACTCCAGATTCAAAACTTCATCGACGGCCAATTCGTTGAGCCGATCGGCGGAAAATATCTCGACAATATCGAGCCGGCGACGGGAAAGGCGTACTCGCAAGTCGCCGATAGCGACTCGCGAGATGTCGATCTTGCTGTGGCTGCGGCGGAGAAAGCCTTCCCGGATTGGTTAAAGAAACCGGCGGCAGAGCGATCGAAGATTCTTCTGCGCATTGCCGATCTGATCGAGCGTGATCTCGAGAAGCTCGCACGCGCTGAGTCGATCGACACGGGCAAACCGCTCTCACTCGCGCGGACGCTCGACATTCCGCGGGCCGCCAGCAATTTCCGTTTCTTCGCGACCGCGATCCTTCACACTGAGTCGGAAGCGCACATCACCGATGGCGTCGCGTTCAACTACACGTTGCGCCAGCCGCGCGGCATTGCGGGATTGATTTCGCCGTGGAATCTCCCGCTCTATCTGCTGAGCTGGAAGATCGCGCCCGCGATCGCGTGCGGCAACACCGCCGTTGCCAAACCGAGCGAGCTGACCCCGATGACCGCGTATCTGCTTTGCGAGATTTGTCGCGAAGCTGGGCTTCCGAACGGCGTTCTCAATGTTGTGCATGGCACCGGACCGAAGGTTGGTGCCGCGATCACCGCGCATCCGAAGATCGGGACGATATCGTTTACCGGCGGCACGGTAACCGGCAAGAAAGTGGCGGAAGCATGCGCGCCGTTATTTAAGAAAGTTTCGCTCGAGCTCGGCGGCAAAAACCCAAACATTATTTTCGCCGATGCCGACCTCAACGCTGCCATCGCCGGCAGCGTCCGCTCGTCCTTCGCGAATCAAGGTCAGATTTGTCTGTGCGGATCGCGCGTATTCGTCGAACGCTCGGCTTACAAAGACTTCGTCGATCGCTTCATCGAAAGAACGGCACAATTGTGCCTAGGCGATCCGCTCGATGAGAAAACCGAGCAGGGCGCGATCGTGAACGAAGCGCAGCTCGATAAAATAAAGTTCTATGTCGATCTTGCGCAGAAAGAAGGCGGCAAAATCGCCCTCGGCGGCAAAACGCCTGAGCCGGTCAACGATCGCTGTCGTGATGGTTACTTCTTTCCGCCGACAGTCATCACCGATTTACCAGTTTCGTGCCGCACTAATCGCGAAGAAATTTTCGGTCCGGTCGTCACCATCACGCCGTTCGACAACGAGGAAGAAGTGATCGGCTACGCCAATGACACCGACTACGGCCTGGCCTCGAGCGTTTGGACGCAGAACTTGAATCGCGCGCATCGCGTCGCCGAACAAATCCACACCGGCACAGTCTGGGTAAACTGCTGGCTGGTGCGCGACCTGCGCGTCCCGTTCGGCGGCATGAAAGCCAGCGGCGTCGGCCGCGAAGGCGGTACCGAGGCGTTACATTTCTTCACGGAGGCGAAGAACATTTGTATCGCGAAATAAACAATCTAGCGAAGCGCGGAGCCCGTCGCGCCGTAGCCCACGGCACGCCGAAGCGAGGCGAAGGCGGCTTGGCTAAGGCGGGCTTCTTCACCGAACCGAAAAACGTCTGCATCG
>QHPX01000057.1 GCA_003219195.1 Verrucomicrobiota bacterium | reverse complement strand
GCGCTTCAGGAAGGCTCGCCCAGCCGTCTGACTCTTCTCCGTATCAGTAAAGAACACTTTCAGCCACAGGTTCTCGGGTGGATTGTAGGTCGCGCCAAAGATTGCGGCCGTTTCTGGGGTGATGTGACCTTGCCCATTTCCCGCGTCATGATTACGCGGGGCGGTTCCGACCAGGATGAGCTTGCGAATCAGGTCCGGACGGTCGAACGTGATCTGCTGCGCGACCATTCCGCCGATCGAGAAACCGAGAAGATCGACCTTCGTTAGCCCGAGACCACCGATGAACGCTTCCGCATTCTTCGCCATGCCTGGAAAGGTCGTGGGCACTTCACCGGTCGAACTCGCGACACCCGCATTGTTGAAGATGATGACCTCACGCTCTTTGGCAAGCCCGTCCAGAACCGCAGGATCCCAGTTGTCGAGATTTCCGGTGAAGTGCTGGTTGAAGACAAGGGGCAAACCACTTCGCTTGCCCCAGCGCCGATAAGCGAAGCGAATACAGTTAGCCTCAACAAACTGCGTCGGAACCGTTACTGCTGTATAGGTGCTCACTGTCCGATCCTCTTTCGTTGCGATGGATGATGTTAGTCAGCTGGGCTGCGCGGTCCGGTGCCCACAGAATGAGGAGTTTGAGAATGGCAGGCGCTGTAACACCAAGGCTTGCACAATTCATCCGCTCATTCGCCTACAAATTAGCCAGCCGCGACCGCATTTGTTACAACCGCCAGGGCTGCTCTCGCGCAGTCGACGTCGTTCTGCACCGTGGGGGCCCCGCTCACACCGATCGCCCCGACAATTTCTCCGTCCACCTTAATGGGAAACCCTCCTCCCCACGCAGCCATACGCGCAAGCGTGGGGACGCCGGCCAAAAGCGACGGGTCGCCCTTGATAAAGTTGAAAAACTCCTGCGTGGAGACGCCTAACAGAGCTGTGTACGCTTTATTCTGCGCCATCTCAATGGTCGGGATCGGGGCCCCGTCCATCCGGCTGAATGCCTTGAGATTGCCGCCGTCATCGAGAATAGTTACGTTCTCGCTCACGCCAAGTTCTCTGGCTTTCGCCACCGCTGCATTCATCATTTTCTGTGCTAGCTCAGAAGAGATACTCTGTTTCTTCACTACATTCGCCATTGGACACCTTCCTCCATTTGATATCTATTGCGTGTTGATCATCCCCCTGGTCGATCCAAGTTCCGTTCAAGCTCGTCTTTAGGCGTTCATTCCGCCATCCACGGTAAGATTTGCCCCGGTAATGTACGAGGACTCCGGACCGGCGACGAACGCCACCATCGCGGCGATCTCATCCACACGCCCGTAACGATCAAGCGCTGTGGCGGCCTTTTGCGGCACCGCCCAATCACCTGTGGCGGGATTCAATTCCGTGTCGATCGGACCAGGCTGCACGTTGTTGACCGTGATGCCCCGGCTCCCGATCTCTCTGGCCAGCGCCTGAGTGAACATCTTGACGGCTCCCTTCGTGCCCGCGTAGGGCACAAGCCCGGGCGCCGCGACACGTTCACCCACAGCCGAACCGATCATGATGACGCGACCGCCGCTCTTCATATGCTTCAGCGCCGCCTGAGTCGCGACAAATACGCCGCGTACGTTGATGTCAAGCACGCGATCCATTTCTTCCAGCGTCGCCTCCTCAAACGGTTTCGGAATGGCTGTGCCGGCATTGTTGACCAGCACATCCAGTCGACCGAAGGTTGCAAACGTCTTTTCAACCGCGGCTTTAACCGCGTTGGCATCGGCGGCGTCCGCCTGAATCGCGATAGCCTTCCCGCCATCGCGTTCAATCGCTTTGACCACGGCTGAAGCCGCGCTGGCGTCCTTCGCGTACGTGATGGCCACGCTCGCTCCATCCGCGGCCAGACGTTTCGCGATCGCTGCGCCAATTCCCCGCGAACCGCCGGTAACGAGTGCCACTTTTTCAGTTAATTTAGACATGTGACCTCCTATAATTTTCTGTGAGCGATTCACTGCTCTGCGGATTCAACCGACCGTTATCTCGCTCGCAGTCCTTAGACCCCCTATCTGATGTGTGATTACTGCAAGCAGATTTAGCTCCCCGGGGAATGGCAGCTATTCCCAATAGGAATGCATAACCCCGAGACCTCGCTTAGAATCCATTCCATACAGGAATATGGAGGCTGCTGTGGACAAATTCGATGCAATGCAGATGTTCGTCCGAGCAATTGAAAAAGGGAGCTTCTCCGCTGTCGCAAAGGAACGTGGAATTGGTCAACCTGCTGTGAGCAAACAGATCTCCGCCCTTGAAGATGAACTCGGCACCGAACTCATTCACCGCACCTCTCGTTCCATCGCACTGACTGAGGCAGGCCGCGACTTTTACGAGTCTTCTTTGCGCATTCTCGACGACTTTGAAAACGCGACTTCACGAATCGGTCGAGGCCAAACTGCACCGAAAGGCCTCATTCGTGTGACCGTTGCTCCCACGTTTGCGCGCCTCCACATGGTCTCAAAGCTGCCTGCCTTTTTTGCTGCTTACCCCGATATGGCAGTTGAGATGGCGGCATCGGAGAGCCCGACAACGATCATCGAAGACGGCTTTGATTTAGCTATCCACTCAGGTGACCTTCCAGACTCGACTCTCGTTGCGCGAAGATTCGCGCAGACGATGACCATTCTCGTCGCCACTCCTCAATACCTCACACGTTTTGGTGGACCGGAATCCCCGGAAGAACTCAAACATTTTCGATCGGTCGTCTTTGTCGAGCGGGGCTCCGCTCAGCCGTGGAGCTTTGGCTCTGGACGGAACGCGACGCGTGTCATCCCCACAGGAGTCTTTCGAACCAGTGATATTGAACAGATGCGGATGGGTGTCCTTGAACATCTGGGGATTGCCCAGGCGCCGGCATGGCTCTTCGCCGCGGAACTTAGAGAAGGCACGGTCATCCGTCTTCTGACTGCCTTTGAGCGAACAGTGCCAATCCTTGCGGTACGGCCTGCCAGCCGCCGGCTGTCCACCAAAGTTCGCATTTTCATCGAGCACTTGGAGAAAACTTTCGCGCTCTGTTCCCAGTTCAACCCGCGACCCAGCTAACCCTGTGGAGGGATGCTTGGCCGTAGAAGACTACTTGGCTGTGAACATCTCATGAGCTGAGTTTCGAACCCACGGCTACTCCTGGTCGGTAGAAAAAAAACTTGCATCCTAATTGTGCTGGTTAACATCACATATACGGCAGGAGATTCGATGTCCGCGACGAGCGTCCAATTCACGGTTGCAGCACACATCATGGCAGCTCTCGGCTTCCGTCACGGCGAGGAACTTCCTTCGGTGATGCTTGCGGAAAGTGTTAATGTCGATCTCACCTTCGTTAGGAAATCTCTCTCGAAACTGTCAAAGGCAGGCCTGATCGTCACCACGCGCGGTAAGAATGGCGCGAGCAGGCTCACGCGTTCCCCTAAGCAAATAACCCTCTTGGACATTTATCGCGCCAGCGGGGCACCTCCGACATTCGCGATTCATAGCTATCCAGTGGAGAAAAGATGCCCGATCAGCTGCAACATTAAAGGTTGCATGTCGTCGGTCCTAAAGAAAGCGCAGGACAGCTTCGAGAATAGTCTTAATGGAATAACCCTCGCCGATGTGGTGGCGGAAATCCGTCGCGCGAGCTAGTGAATTTCTTTGCGTATATGTGTGCTGATTATCCACACAGATAACCGCGCGGGCACCAGCGTTGCTAACGGAGCGGATCGGTTAACTTTAAGAAAAAGGAGAAACGAATATGAACAGTCTTAGAGACGCGGGGTCCGTCGTAACGGATGCCACGTATGTGATCTTGGGGGCGAGCGGGAACACCGGTTCGATCATCGGCGACGTGAGCGATGCGGTTGCGCTCACCAAAGCCTTCAGAGGCGCGCGCGCGGCATACTTGATGTTGCCGCCGATTATCTCCCGGGAAGACCAAGAGCGAGAGAGCGACGCGATCGCGGAAGCCGTGAAGGAGTCCGGCCTGCGCTACGCAGTGAACTTGAGCAGCTACGGCGCGCATGTCCCGGAAGGCACCGGACCAGTCACCGGGCTGCATTCTTCGGAGGAAAAACTGAACGCCATCAACGATTTGAACGTTCTGCACCTTCGAGCTGCGTATTTCATGGAGAACAATCTGACGGCGATCGACATGATTCATGGGAGGGGACTGTTCGGACACGCGCTCCGACCCGACCTGAAGCTGCCCATGATCGCGACGCCAGACGTCGGCGACTACGCCGCGCAGCGACTCCTGGACCTGGATTTTTCCGGCAAACAAACGCGCGAACTTCTTGGCGAGCGCGACCTGTCGATGACGGAAGCTACGGCGCTGATTGCGCGCGGCATTGGCAAACCGGGTCTGCGTTACGAGCAGTTTCCGTACCACCACGTGCAGCAAGTGTTAGAGCAAATGGGCATGCCGCCGAAGAAAGCCGCGGTGTACATCGAGATGTTCAAGGCCATCAACGCAGGTGTCCTCGCTGCGCAGGAGCCGCGTTCGACGGAGAACAGCACACCGACTTCGTTTGGACAATTTGTGCAGGATGTTTTTGTGCCTGCGTATCACGGGAAGGCTCTCACCGCTTAAGCCAACGCCCATATGGCACCGGTTGCGCCTGTTTGTAAACCAGAATCTCGGGAAGCAGCTTATGAGAATTGTCGATGCGGAGATCTAGCCATGAGTAGAACGGCCTCTAAGAAAAGAGAGTTGCCCAAGCAGGGTAAGAAACCGAGTACTTATCGTCGTATCGTCACGAGAAATGTAAACGGAAAGGCCGTCGTCCAAAGCGACGAACCGTTGCCGGCCTATGAGTTCAAGACTGTTCCCGGCTACGAGCACACACTCATATGGGTCAACCCGGCGATTCCGGATCTCAGCACTGAGCAGAGGTTTGATCGATATCCCGACTCCGTCGTTCCAGGACCTGGCGGGACCAGCCTGCACTTCGTGACCTTTCCGCCCGGTTCGGTCTTTGGGGATCCCTCCTTCGATGCCGCGGCCGCACAAGAAGAAGCGCTCGTTCGTCTGCGAGGATTAGCGGATCACTTCGAAAAGGAAGATCCAGGAATGCACAAAACGAACACCGTGGACTATGCAGTTGTCTACGACGGAGAGATGTGGCTGGAGTTGGACGACGGCGAGACTCTCCATTTGAACCGCGGCGACGTGGTCGTGCAAAACGGTACGCGCCACGCGTGGCGAAACAAAGGCACTAAGGCCGTCACGATGCTCTTTTTCTTGAACGGAGCAAGAGCTCGCGAGACATCGCAAGCTTAATGGAGGACCGGATGACTTATGAAAATTATCTCGTGACCGTTAGCCAGTTCGACGGCAACGCGTACAAGACCTCGCAAGCCGCGGAGCTAACCCTGAACGCGGCGATCCTACGCGCCGAAATCGCCAGGAGCTACGAAGAGTTCCTGGATATCTTTGACAGTTTCTACGCCGATGATGTCGAGGTAAGCAGCGAAGATTCGCCGGAGACAATCGGTGGAAAGGAGAGAGTACGTGCCTTTCTATCGAATTTTCTGGTGCCGCTTCACGTAATGGCTGAGGTTGCTGGATTGTCGGTATCGGTGCAGCAGACCGAGGTTCCTCGGGACAGCGCCGACGAGACACATTCCGCATGGAAGATCGACTTCACCGGCGTCGGTGGGAGACGGTGCACTTTGAAATGGAAGGCCGTTCGGAGATGGAAGGCGTCCAAGGTCGTGTACGAACACCACTACGATCATGAGCAGATCGGCGGACCCTTGACGGAGGACGACTTGAATTTGAATTGGGGTCTTTCGGAGGCCGGGTTTCAGTTGCCCTCCTAAGGCTTGAAGGGAAAAGGCGCTGAGTTTGGCTCGCCTTTTAAGGGCGGACGTGCCTCACCTGCGAATCTCCAATCGAACTCCTTTTCTGGTTGCAGCTGGAGCTCAATCGGGCTCTTAAAAGAAGAAACATGAATCGGACCGTGGACCGATGATTCAGAACTAGAGGAAACAAGCAATGACCAGCAAACTCGCGGAGAAGAACAAGACACTGGTACTCACGGCTTTCGACACGCTTTTCAACAAGCGTGACTATGCAACGGCGGAGCAATTCTGGTCACCGCAATACATTCAACATAGCGCTCACATCGCTCCCGGTCGTAAAGGACTGTTCGATCTCATCAAGAGCCTTCCCCCAACGTTGAAGTACGAGGCGGGAGCGATCGTGGCGGAGGACAATTTCGTCATTGTGCACGGACGGTTTTCGGGATTCGGCGCCCCTGTAAATTGGACCGCCGCCGACATCTTGCGCATCGAGGACGGGTTACTCGTCGAACATTGGGATGTAATTCAGGATGAGGTCACAGAAGAGCAATCGAAAAGTGGCGCGCCTATGTTCGGAAAGGTTTTTCCAAAGCACAAATGAAACGGAGTGGTTGACAGGAGACGGACCAATGAGAAACGAAGACTCTTACGTCGCTCTCGGGCTGAAAACATGGAACGCCCAAATTGATCGCGCGGACAAGCTCTTTGGACGACTCTCGTCCGAGGAGATTCTGCGGGAAATAGCGCCTGGAAGAAACAGGCTTCTTTACTTATGGGGACATCTCACAGCCGTACACGACGCGATGCTCCCGCTATTGTCGCTGGGAGAACGACTTCATCCCGAGTTTGATGTCGCCTTTGTCTTGAATCCCGACAAATCGCGAGCCGACATCCCTTCGCACGAACAAGTTCTCCAGGCGTGGAACGTCGTCAATGTTGAATTGTCGAGGGGCTTTGAAAAAATGTCGTGGTCCGACTGGATCCAGAGGCACTCTGCCGTTTCGGAAGAAGATTTCGCCAAAGATGCCTCGCGGAATCGCTTCGCCATCCTACTGAGTCGCACAAACCATCTCTCCTATCATCTCGGTCAAGCGGTGCTCGGACTCAAGTGATCGAGAGTGAATGCTCTGAGGTCGCGAGTTCACAGCTCAGCAACAACGGAGAAAGACAATGACTAAAAGGCTCGAAGGCAAGACCGCCGTCATCACCGGCGGAACAGAAGGAATTGGGTTGGCTGCGGCAAAACTTTTCGCCAAAGAGGGTGCCTATGTCTTCATTACGGGCCGCCGGGAGAAGGAACTCGATGAGGCCGTGGAGGCAATCGGGAACAATGTATCTGGTGTTCAGGGCGACGTTGCCAAGCTCGCGGACCTTGACCGTCTTTACGAAACCGTTTCCAAGGTGAAAGGCCGAATCGATATTGTTTTCGCCAACGCCGGCGTGGGCGAATTTGTTCCCTTTGGGGCCGTCACCGAAGAGCATTTCGACAAACTGTTCAACATCAATGTGCTGGAACGCTGTTCACGGTGCAAAAGGCTTTACCCCTACTGAATGATGGTGGCTCCATCATTCTCAACGGCTCTGTCGCGAGTGTTAAGGGCACGAATATTTTCCGTGCGTGTGGCGGCAGCGGCCAGGATCACAACCGGAGCCGAATCGAGGAATTCCGCCCGATGGTGTTCGCCAATGCCGAAGACGTCGAGGCCGACCTCAT
>QHPX01000056.1 GCA_003219195.1 Verrucomicrobiota bacterium | reverse complement strand
ATATGAATGGCCCCCAGGCGCCGCAGAATTGGCAGGGCGATTTGCCGATCACGTATCGCTTCAGCGGCGCGGTGAAAGCTCACGTAAAAGTGGACATGGACACCAGCATGCAGCCCTACACCGTCGTCGAAGCGCGCATTCGCGGCAGCGAGTTGCCCGACGAATGGGTTCTGCTCGGCAATCATCGCGACGCTTGGGTGTTCGGCGGAGTCGACCCTTCGAGCGGCACCGCTTCGATGATGGAGCTGACGCGTTCGCTTGGTGAGCTCAAGCAGCGCGGCATTCGTCCGCGGCGCACCATGGTGGTTTGCAGTTGGGATGGCGAAGAATACGCGCTCACCGGTTCGACGGAATGGGGCGAGCAGTTCGCCGATGACCTCAAGAAAAAACTCGTTGCCTATCTCAATGTGGACGAATCGGTTGCGGGAGCCGCCACCACAGCGGGTCCCGAGGGCCTGAGCTTCTCGCCCTCCGCTGTCGCTTCGCTTGCGCCGATGCTCGTGGAAGCTTCAAAAGATGTTCGCGCGCCATCCGGCAAATCTCTGTACGAAGCATGGCGCGCCACGTCGATGCGCGATACGAAGGCTAGCGCTCCGCCGCTCGACAGCGCGCTGGTGGAAACACGCATCGGCAGCGGCTCCGACCACACGGTGTTCCTCAATCATCTCGGCCGGCCGGTGATCAATCTCGATTTCACAGGGGACTACGGCGTCTATCACTCGATGTACGACGATCATTACTGGATGGAGCATATCGGCGATCCCACGTTCGAGTACCACATCGCCTTGACGCGCATCTGGGGCCTCGTCACGCTGCGTCTCGCGAACGCGGACGTTCTCCCGTTTGACTTCGGCTTTAACGCCTCCGCGCTGGAACAATTCTTGCGCGAGCTCGAACATAAGAACAAAAGCGAGCTGAAGCGTCTCTCTTTGAAACACCTTCACGCTCGCATCGCTGAATTCGAGAAAGAGGGAGATCTTCTACGCAACGCAACCTCACACGGTCTTTTGTCAGGAGCAACGACGTCGCAGGAAAAAACTCAGCGCCTCAACGGGCAGCTTCTTCAGGTCGAATCCAATTGGCTTGATCCTGCGGGTATTCCGGGAAGGCCATGGTTCCAGCACCTTCTCTATTCTTCGCGCTATACGTATGCGCACTTGGAATTCCCCGGGCTCACCGAAGCCGTGGAGAAACGCGATTGGAAATTGGCGGAGCAGCAAGCGGTCTTGCTGGAAAAGACATTGAAGAAAAACACGGAATTATTGCGTTCGGCTCGATCCTCGTGGGAGAAAAACAAGAAATGATTCTTCCCTTTTCTTTTCGTTATCTGCTCATTCTTTTTTGTTCGTCAGTAATTGCATCGTTTTCCTTAGGGCAGAACAATCTGCCTGCCAAGCCGCGCGCCCGCGATCTCGGCGTCCCGTTTGACGGCACACCCGGGCCGCTCAACGCCATCACCGATGTTTCCGGTGTAACCGTCGGGCACACTACGCTCAATTTCGGCGAAGGAAAGTTGCAGGTTGGCAAAGGCCCGGTTCGAACGGGAGTGACCGCCGTTCTTCCGCGCGGAAAAGATTCGATGAGCAATCCTGTTTTCGCCGGCTGGTGGTCGCTGAACGGCAACGGCGAAATGACCGGCACAACTTGGGTGGAAGAGTCCGGCTTTCTCGAAGGTCCCGTGATGATCACCAACACGCACAGCGTCGGCGTGGTTCGCGATGCGGTCATTCAATGGCGCGTGACGCACGGCCAGCCGGATCCGACCGGTTACTGGTGGTCACTGCCGGTCGTGGCGGAAACGTGGGATGGCTGGCTCAACGACATCAACGGTTTCCACGTGAAGCCCGAGCACGCTTTGCACGCCATCGATACCGCGTCGTTCGGCCCCGTTCCCGAAGGCAATGTTGGCGGTGGCACGGGAATGGTTTGCAACGGCTTCAAAGGCGGAATTGGCACAGCTTCCCGCAAGCTGGACGCGAAAGACGGCGGCTACACGATCGGAATTCTGGTGCAATGTAATTACGGCACGAAAGACAATTTGCGCATTGCCGGAATTCCTGTGGGCAGAGAAATTTCCGCTGAGGTTCCCTACGCCGGCACTTCTTTTGTGAACGACGACCACGGCTCGATCATCGTCGTTGTTGCGACAGACGCGCCGCTGGTCGCGCATCAGCTCAAGCGGCTGGCGCGCCGCGTTTCGCTGGGGCTCGGCCGGAACGGCAGCATCTCCGGCAACGGCTCCGGCGACATTTTCATCGCCTTCTCCACGGCAAATTCAGGCGCCGCCGCTGCCGACCACGTCGTCGACCTGAAAATGTTTCCAAACGACAAGCTGGGGCCCGTTTTCGCCGCTACGGTGCAGGCTACCGAAGAAGCCATCATCAACGCGATGATTGCCGCCGAAACCATGACCGGCATCGAAAATCACAAAGTCGTCGCGTTGCCCCACGACAAGCTCCGCGAAATGCTCAAGAAATATAATCGGCTGAATTAATAAGACCTACTATATGAAACCACCGCCCGCGGTTAAAATATCGCTCCTCCTGGCCGCGTGCGGCCTGTTTTGGTCGTGTTCCGCTCCGCGCAAATCTGACTTGGCGATCACCCACGTCACTGTTATCGATGCGACGGGCGCTGCGCTGCAACAAGAAATGACCGTGGTCATCACGGATGAACACATCGCGGCGTTCGGACCATCGAGCTCGATGATGGTTCCTCGCGGTGCGCGAGTCATTAATGCCTCCGGCAAATTCCTCATCCCCGGTCTCGCCGACATGCACGTTCATCTCACCGGCGCCGGCGAGCCCGCTGGCAGCGGCGAATTTATTCTGCCGCTGCTCCTTGCAAACGGCGTCACTACGGTCCGCGACATGGGCGGAAACGTCGAAGACTTGCTCCGCTTGCGCAACGAGGTCGCAAGCGGCATTCGTCCGGGACCGCAGATTTTTTTCACCGGCCCTTATCTCGACGGTGATCCACCCGCCTACCAACCCTCGATCGTCGTTAAGTCTGCGACCGAGGCGCGTGCCGCCGTTGATCGGCTCGCGATCCAGGGTGTGGATTTCATCAAAACGCAGTCACGTCTCAATCGCGAAGCCTATTTCGCCATTGCCGACGAAAGTAGGCAGCTCCACATTCGTTTTGTAGGCCACGTGCCCGATCGCGTGTCGGCTTCGGAAGCCTCACAAGCAGGCCAAGCCAGCATCGAGCATCTCACTGGCATCCTGCTCGCCTGTTCTTCGAAGGAAGAGCAGCTTCGCCGCGCCCGTTTTGAGCCCGACCCGGGGAACGAAACGCAGGCTCAGGCTCACGCACGCGACCGCGCCTGGCGGCGCGAACTCCTGGACACTTACTCGCCGCAAAAAGCCGAGGCTCTGCTTCGCACTTTCGTAACCAACAGCACCTGGCAAGTCCCCACTTTTCCGATCATGGTGCATCTCGGCTTTGTCACTCCCAAAACCGATCTCTTGGGCGACATGCGCATGCGGTACGTTCCTCAGAATGTGAAAAGAATTTGGTTTCAGGGCGTGGGAGCTCAGTTGGATAATCATTCGGAAGCCGACTTCAGCTTGCGAGAAGAAATCGTAAAACACTCGCTCGAAATCGTCGGCAAAATGCAGGCCAATGGTGTGCGCATCATGGCTGGCACTGACATCTCAGCCCCCAATGTTTTTCCCGGTTCAAGCTTGCATGAAGACCTCGCCTATCTCGTTGAGGCTGGCCTGACTCCCATGCAAGCTCTTCAAGCCTCTACCAAAAATCCAGCTGAGTTTCTGGGCAAACTTCAGACGCAGGGCACAATCGAGCAGGGCAAGTTCGCGGATCTCCTTTTGCTCGACGCCAGCCCGCTCGACGACATTCACAATACGCAGAAAATCCGGGCTCTTGTTCTTCGGGGGAAATTATGGGACCGGACTGCCTTGGATGGACTCCTAGTTTCTGTAGAGAAGTTTGCCGGCGCGAATTGAATAGTTCGCTTTGGCGATGATACGCTAAATCACCGGGACGGCGGTTTTGCGCGGTGGGTTGAAGAACGGGAGGGGCACGACTTTTGCGGAAACGGTGTGGCGCACGGCTTCGACGCTCATCTCGATGCTCAACGTTGTTCCTGCCTTTGCGCTGTCGCGGCTCACGCAAGCCAGCGCGATCATTTTTTTCAGCGTTGGTGACCAGGTTGTCGATGTGGCTTTGCCCACCTGCCGCCCGCCGCGATACACCGGCACGGCTACGCGGGAGGCCATGCTCGGCACTTGCGGCGCCATTTTCAGTTTGTCGTATAGCGCTTCAACTTCGTTCCAATCAATCTCCAGCCCTGCGAGCGCCCGCTCCGCGCCTTTCTTCGCTTCTTGCGCCAGCGCTTCGCGTCCCACGAAATTTTCTTTCTTCAAGTCCACCAGCTTACCCAGTCCGATTTCCGCCGGAGAATACTTCTGCGATTCGATCAACGCTTTCTTGCTCGAAATGTAATCCACTTCGATCAAAATCAGCCCTGCTTCGATTCGCGCGATGTCCAGCGCAATCATGCCCGCGGGGTGAATATCAAACGCCTTGCCCTTGGCGATTAGCGCGTCCCACACTTTGATAGCGTCGATCCACGGCATCCAGATCTCGAATCCCAGGTCGCCGGTGTAGCCCGTGCGCGAGATGTCCACCGGCACGCCCGCGATTTTTCCATGCGTCACGCGAAAATATTTCAGGTTCGCGATGTCAGCGTCCGCCGCTTCGTGCAGCACTTTTCCAGACATTGGCCCCTGCAGCGCCAGCGCCGCCGTCTGCTCCGAACTATCTTCAATCGTTACGTCCAGCGCCAGGGCATTTTGCCGGAACCACCGCAGGCTGGGATCCGCGGCCGTCCAGCGATATTCATTTTCTCCCAGCCGCGTGATCGTTCCATCGTCAATGACTTTGCCTTCGGGATCGCACCAGCAGCAGTAAATCACCTGGGCCACGGCCACTTTATTGATGTCGCGCGCAATCACGCGGTTCACGAACTTGGTGGCGTCGCGCCCGGTCACGCGATATTTGAAGAGCGGAGAAATATCGATCAGCGCCGCGGAATTGCGGATGGCGTTGTACTCGTGCTCGTGGTGCATCTCGAAAACGCTGACCGTGTAATAGCCCGACCATTCGCGGTAGTTCAGGCTTTCGCACAGCGCCAGAGTTCTTTCGTGGAACGCGGTTCCGACGGGCAAGAATCCTCCTGATGAGCGCGTGGCAGT
>QHPX01000071.1 GCA_003219195.1 Verrucomicrobiota bacterium | reverse complement strand
CGAGCCGCTGCCGCAAGCTGCCGTCGATGCCATGAAAGAGGCGGTGGAAGAACTCGGGCATCGCAAAACATTTCGTGGTTACGGTCCGGAACAAGGCTACGAATTTCTAAGATCGACAATCGCACAGGGCGATTATCGCGACCGCAGGATCGACATCGCCGACGACGAAATTTTTATTTCGGACGGATCGAAATGCGATTGCGGTTACATCCTCGATGTCCTGGGCGGCCAGAACAAAGTCGCGATTACCGATCCGGTTTATCCGGTGTATGTCGATACGAACGTGATGGCCGGCCACACCGGCCTGGTGAAAAAGGATGGCCGCTATGAAGGCATTGTCTATTTGCCGTGCACGGCGGAAAACAGTTTTGTTCCCGAGCCCCCAACGGAACATGTCGATCTTGTTTATCTCTGTTTTCCAAATAACCCGACCGGCGCGGTCGCGACGTGGAAGCAATTGAACGACTGGGTCGAGTACGCCCGCGAACACGAGGCGCTATTACTCTTCGACGCCGCTTATGAGGCATATATTTCGGAACCGGAGCTTCCGCATTCCATTTTTGAAATCGACGGCGCGCGGGAATGCGCGATTGAATTGCGCAGTTTTTCCAAAACGGGTGGATTCACCGGTGTTCGCTGCGGATTCACGGTGATGCCGAAAAGTTTGCTGGCCCAAACCGAGTCTGGAAAAAAATTGCCGCTGCACCCGCTCTGGCATCGGCGTTGGAGCACAAAAGCCAACAGCGTCAGTTATCCGGTGCAACGCGGCGCGACCGCGTTGTATTCGCCGGAAGGCCGCAAACAAGTTCGCGCGCTCGTCGATCATTACATGGGCAACGCAAAAATCCTGCGCGACGCGTGTACAAAAATCGACATCAAGGTTTTCGGCGGAGTGAACGCGCCCTACATCTGGGTGAAAACGCCGGACGGCTTGACCAGCTGGCAGATCTTCGATCGGATGCTGCGCGAGCTGAACATCGTCATCACGCCTGGCAATGGTTTCGGCGCGCAAGGCGAAGGTTATTTCCGTATCTCCGCGTTCAACTCTCGGGAGAATGCCGCGGAGGCGGCGTGCCGCCTTCAGACTTTTCGCTAAGATCGACATCCACTCGCGGAAGGATTTCGAAACACTCTTGTCGATCTAATCGACGCGCGTAAAGTTCCGCAGTTTTGGAGAAACCGAGTCTTCCCAATCAAGATCTGCCACAGCTCTATCGTTTTTGCTTTCTCATGCTGGGCGACGCGGGCAAAGCGCAGGAAATTTTCCAGGCAATCATGCACGACGCCGCGCTGCGCGCGGCCGAAGGTGAATTGCCGAACGACCGCTTGTCGATCTTTCGCGACGCGCGCTATCGCTGTTTGGGAGCGAGCGAAGCGGGCTTGCAAGCCGAAGCGATCGAATTGGAGGAGCATGAGATCGATTCCAGCGCTCCAGTCCAAATCGCAAAGCTCGAACCGGCGCAACTCGCGGTTTGGATTTCGGCCGCGCCCGATCCGCAGCGGACGGCCCTGGCACTTTTTTATCTCGATGAATTTGATCACGAAGAATTGCTGGCGTTGAGCGAACTAAAGACAGCCGAACTCGCCAACCTCATCGGCAACGGGCGGCAGGAATTTCAGGCTTGGTTGAATGCGACTTTCCCGCGCGAGCAAGCTTTCGAAGAACAAGCATGAAAATGCCGCGTCTCTCGCGTCGTCAGCGCATGTTCGTGCAGTGCGCCCCTTTCAATGAGGAACGTATTCGCGACCGCGCCATGCGCGCGGCTGTTTTTCGCGTGCACAAAACCGACGAGTTCGCGAATCAACGCGAGTTTGATCGCGCGGTGGCCGCTTTAGTTCAAACGGTTCCCATTCCGGAAGGAGTCACCGCATGGCTGTCGAAGGGAATTTATGTGGCCGCGCCGAAGCGCACTTGGAAACAAGCGCTGCGAAATCCGGCCGTGCTGGCCATTGGCATCGCCGTCAGTGTGATCGCCGCCATTTTCGTGATGAAGCTGATCGAACGCATGAACGAATTCCCCGGCGGGACCACCGCGCGGCGGCTGCTGACGGTGGCGAGCTCCGTGCACTCGCTGATGTTGGACCCGGTGAAAACTGACGCGGGCGCGCTTGGGGATTATTTTTTTATGAAACATCGGCTGCCGCATTACGACGTGCCGCCGGAGTTCGCCGATCTGCGCACGCTCGGATGCCGCGTCTTCGACGACGAGGAAGGCCAGCGCGTCGCGCAAATCTGGCTTATCGAAAAACATATGCAGTTCTTTATTTTCCCGGCGGAGCGTGATCTGAAGACTGGTGCGGCGCGCCATTTCTCCGGCTGGCGTTATGTCGATCAATACCGTTGGACCGGAGTGGTGCAGGAGCGCAACGGCGTTTGTTTCATGGCCGCGCTGCGCGGGAGTGAAAAGGACCTCGCGCCGTATATTTCGAAGCCGAAAGATTAGATCGACAATCACAAGACTTGTCCTGAGCGGAGTCGAATGGATCGACATTGTCGGTCGCGTTGACAGTTCATGGCAGGCGATTCAATCTTCTGGCGTTCATGCCAGGGGTAGCTCAGCGGTAGAGCAGCCCCGAAAGCATTCGGGGTTGGTCGAGGTTTGAGTAACGTAAAGCGCAGTGAAAAATTTAATGCCAGGGTAGCTCAGCGGTAGAGCAGGGGACTCATAAGCCCTTGGTCGGGAGTTCAATTCTCCCCCCTGGCACTTTTCATTTCGGATTGCGGATCGAGGATTGCAGACTGTTTTGTTGAGGGTTGCACGTTCTTCGGTTAACAACATCGTCGGGTCTTATGTCCGAACCGAACCCGGATCCGCACCTTGAGATCGCACATGTCTTGTTCATCGACATTGTCGGGTCCTCGAAGCTGCTGACCAACGAGCAGAGCGAGGTGCTGCGTGAGCTCAATCAAGCTGTCCGAAGCACGGAACAGTTCCGGGCAGCCGAAGCGTCTGGTAAGCTGATTCGACTTCCAACAGGGATCACCCACCTAGTGTTGGGAAAGGTTTACATCCAGCAACGAAAATATCCCGAAGCCATTGCCGAGTTTGGCAAAGCCAGACAATTATCGCACGGAAACTCGGAAGCGATTGGCTCGATCGGTTACGTCGACGCGTTGATGGGTGATAAGGCGAAAGCTCGAGCCGTCCTCGAAGAATTGAAAACCTTATCTAATCAACATTACATTCCTCCCTATAATATCGCGTTGGTCTATCATGGACTCGGCCAGCAAAGCGAGGCATTGGCATTGTTGGAGAAAGCTTGCGAGGAACGTGATGTGCGCGTAACTCTCTTAAGAGTCGATCCGAGATGGGATTCACTTCGCTCCAATCCGCGATTTGTCGCAATCTTGAAGCGCATCGGTCTTGAGTAGTCAACATTCGATGTTGGACGCTTTGTCGAAGTCATAACCCGCATTCAGCGCGCGGTGCCCACTGATGACCGGCAATAACTTTCTTCAAAGACTTTTCGCGGGCGGAAATTCCTATTGGCTGACGCGCTTCGTAATTCTGCGCCTACTCGGTTTCGTTTACGCAATTGCATTTTTGGTGGCGATACAGCAATTGGTGCCCCTCGTCGGCGAGCACGGATTGACGCCGGCAAGTCATTTTCTTGCCGCAATCCAAGCGCAATTTGGCTCGCGTATGGCAGGTCTGTTGCATTTGCCGACGCTGTTTTGGCTCGGCACTTCAGATCACGCGTTGTCGATCCTTGCTTGGTTTGGTTTCGGCCTTGCGCTTGTTGTCCTGACCGGTTACGCCAACGCGATCATCCTTGCGGCGCTTTGGATGATGTACATGTCGATCGTCCACATCGGCCAAATTTGGTATGGCTACGGCTGGGAGATTCAACTTCTGGAAACGGGCTTCCTGTCGATCTTTCTCTGCCCATTACTCGATGGACGTCCATTTCCGAAATGTCGGCCGCCGCTGCTCGTCATCTGGCTTTTTCGCTGGCTCGGTTTTCGCGTCATGCTCGGCGCCGGCCTCATCAAAATGCGCGGCGACCCATGCTGGCGCGATCTCACCTGTCTTTATTATCATTACGAAACGCAGCCGATCCCGAGCCCGCTCAGCCGCTATCTGCATTTCGCGCCGCATTGGTTCCACCAGGTCGAAACAGCCTGGAACCATTTTGTCGAACTGATCGTGCCGTGGTTTTCATTCGGGCCGCGCACCGCCCGGCACGTTGCCGGCGTGTTGCTGGTAAGCTTTCAGATCTTCCTCATCATCAGCGGTAATCTGTCGTTTCTGAACTATGTCACGATCATTCCTTTTCTCGCCTGCTTCGATGACACGTTTCTTTGCCGCATTTTGCCGAAATCGCTCGTTCGGCGCGCCGAGAAAGCGGCGCAGGAATCAGAGCCGTCGCGCATCAACAACTCGATTGCGATCGCATTGTCGATCCTGGTCGCGTATTTGAGCATCGCGCCGGTGCTCAATCTCGTTTCCGGCCGGCAATTCATGAATTATTCCTATGATCCGCTCGATCTCGTGAACACCTACGGTGCGTTTGGAACGGTCGGCCGTGAACGCGACGAAATCGTTTTCGAAGGAACGCAGGACGCGTTCATCACCGGCGACACGAAGTGGCAGGAATACGAATTCAAAGCCAAACCGGGCGATCCAAACCGGCGCCCCGCGATCATCGCGCCTTATCAACCCCGGATCGATTGGCAAATTTGGTTCGCCGCCATGGCGTCACCGGCAGAGTACCCGTGGACGTTGCATTTCGTTTGGAAACTTTTGCGCAACGATCCTGGCACGCTTTCGCTTCTCGCCTATAATCCGTTTCCGAACGCGCCGCCGCGTTATATTCGCGCCCGACTCTATCGTTACCAATTTGCGCCGATCGGCGACCGCGCCTGGTGGAAACGCGATCCGATCGGCGAATGGTTGCCGGCGCTCTCCGCGGACGACGCCGAGTTCCGCCGCTTGCTCGGCGCGATGGACTGGCTCGATTAGAAGATCGACCTGCTTCCGCCCGCGCCCCAGGGCAGCCGATTGAATCAATCAGCAGGGTCGCCCAGCTCTTTCTCTGATCACTCTGGTTTAAGTCGCGAGCAGCCTTGAAGGAGCTGCCCGCTGCGGCGGGTTCGGCGACATCTAGCGCGCGCGCTCTTTCAAGCATGCGATGGTTTCGCGCAACATGCGGTAGCCGAAATGTCCCTGCGGCACGCGGAGCAATTCCGAGCCGCGCCACTTCTCATGAATTTTTTCGATGTCTGCGGGACGCGCGATTGAATCGAATTCGCCAGCGACGAAAAGGACGCGCTTGGCGTCGCACAGCGGCTCGTTATGCACTGGCGAGCTGAGATGAAAATGCCGCGCCACCAGCGATGGCTCGATTTTCTCGCGCCGCAATTCCCGCCGCATGAAGGCTGTAGCCGGGCTTTCCCAGATCGCGTGTTCAACGTTGACGATCGGCGCCATTAACGCCACGAAACGAAAATCGCGCTCGACCATTGCGAGCAGCGCGCCGATCCACCCTCCGTAGCTCGTGCCGAGCACACCGAACTCGCTGCAACCGCGTTTGCGCAACGCCGCGAGCAATTGCCGCACCTCGATAACCCCCTGGCGCAATCCTTCGGCGCTGCGGATGAGATCGGCGGTAATGGCGAGTTCGCCGTTCCAATAGCCGCGCGGAACACGCGAGTAGTGATACGGAAGGTGCACGAAGCATGCATTCCAGCCCAGTTCGTTCAAGCGCGCAGCCCAGCGACGATAGCCAATGTGACTCGCCGACATGAGAGCGTGCAGCATGAGCACCATCGGCGCGCGCCAGCCACGCTGGCATAGAAAAAAATCTGCGCGAGCGATATTGTTCGCAGGAAATTTTGTCTCGATTGGGCTGCGCCAAGTAGCACTCGCTCCGTTTCCGATTGCGCTCGCAAGATCGATATCGTGGCGAACTGCATAATAATCATGTGCGGTGAGCTTTTCGCACTCCGCGACATACCGCTCCATCTCATTGCGGCTGCGCGCGTGCAGCCGGTGTCGCGACTGGAGAAGGTTCATCGATGCGCACATGAGCGAGTCGACTGCTTTCGCAGCGAAATGCGGCAACACGTTACGTTTCGTTTCACCACGAAGATCACGAAGCGAATTGGAATCGATGCGACGAATATTTTCTTCGTGTTCGCCGCGATCTTCGTGGTTTACGGCCCGAGCCGAGTTCTTCATTCGTTCTCTCGGGGGATGCGGCAGGTCATCGGCCGTCAGCGAGAATTTCTCGCGCAACTCGGCGTAGAGACTTTTGAACATGGCGGCCAGTTCGCGCTCGATGCGCTGGCGCGCGCAGGATTTCTCCAGTTTCGGAGAAGACGAAATCGGATCGCCGAATGCGATCCAGATTGTCGTACGGCGCAGTGGCCGCCAGCTTTTCTTTGAGTAGAGCCGATCGCTGCCGACTATCACGCACGGCAGGATTGGAACGCCGGCCATGTGCGCAAGCGTCGATGCTCCCGGCCGGAGCGGCGCGCCTTCGAGCAACGAACGTGCGCCATCGCGAATACCGCCCTCGGGGAAAACGCCTACGATCCGCCCCTGCTTCAACCGTCCGATCGCAGTACGGATCGTTTTGCGGTCGGCGCGGCGACGGTCAGCCGGAAATGCATCGACGGCGCGCAAAAAAGATCCGAACAATGGATTTGGAAAAAACTCCGCCATTGCCATCCAGTCGATTTTGCGCCGCACCACCGAGGAAAGAATAAACGGATCGAAATGGCTGATGTGATTTGACGCCAGCAGAAATGCGCCCTTGTGATTTGCGTTCTCGCGCCGCAGCACGCGAACCCGCGCCACATATCCAAAGAGGACTTTCATTAATAGTGCGGCAGCGCGATTGGATAGGGAATGAAAGAGCGATGGCATTGAATCAAGGCGCGTCGTTTGCGCGCAGGATTGTTGCAACTATTTCTTGCCCACAAGCTCTTTGCATTTTGCGAGGTCAAGTTTGCCGGAAGCCAGGATGGGGATTGATTCGACGCGTTGGACCCGCTTCGGAATCCATAAGTTCGGGGTACCTGCTTCGTGAAGTTTTCTGCGCAACGTCGCAAGATCGACATCCTCAACGCTTAGCAAGAGAAGCGCTTCGCCTTTGGTTTCGTCGGTGACGCCCACAACTGCAATCGCTCTGTCATCCCTTCCGGACAGGTCGAGGAGGTCGATAATTTTTTGTTCGATGGCTTCGTGCGGCACCATTTCACCGCCGATTTTTGAAAAGCGAGAGAGCCGGCCTTCGATGTAAAGAAAGCCATCTTCATCGAACCGGCCGATATCGCCGGTCTTGAACCAACCGTTGCGCAAAACTTCCGCCGTTCGCTCCGGATCTTTCAGGTAGCCCTCGAAAATATTTGGACCGCGCAACCAAAGCATTCCGGTCTCGTGCAGCGAAAGTTTGCGGTCGGTTTCTGGTTCGCGGATTTCTGCCGCGATGCCGGGCGCCATTTTGCCGACCGAACCCAAACGGCTCGACGGCTGGACTTGCTCGCCAGGCTTTGTCGGAGTCGGTTCCGGCAAGTTCACGCTCACGACTGGCGAAGTTTCGGTGAGGCCGTAACCTTCAAAGACTTTTTGTTTGAAGCGGTCCTCGAAAAAATGTCGGCGTCGCGAGCAGCAGAGTCAGTTTGTATTTTTTGATCAATGCCGCATTCTTCGCGACTTCCAGGGGATTTGGATAAGTGACGATGCGCACGCCCTCGATAAGCGGGTACCAGAGGGTGACGGTCGATCCAAAGGTGTGAAAAAACGGGAGCGCGGCGAGAATGGCGTCGTCCTTCTTCGCGTCGAGAAGTTCCCGGAACTGCGAAACGTTGCCGACCATGTTGCGATGACTGAGCACGACTCCTTTCGGCTCGCCTGAGCTGCCACTGGTGAAAAGCAGTAGGGCTTCAGCGTGGCCGCCTTTTTTTTGAATTTGCAACAGTCGAATGAATAAGCGCGCTGGAAGTAAGATCGACATCAGCCACCACAAAACGATTTGGGATTTCATCCGCGGCATCAGCTCATCCAACTTCAGAACGCGCTCGGGCCAGGGAAAATCCTTCAGCCGCTCCATGAATTGCGCAGCCGAGATTGCGGTGCGCAGTTCGGCGCGCTGGCATGCCGATTCATTGGCCGAGCGGCCCATCGTGAAGTTAAGATCGACCGGAATTTTTCCGGCAAGCGTGACAGCGAGATTTGCCACAACAGCGCCCTTGCCCGCCGGCAATACGATTGCCACTCGAGGATCGGGGCATTGTTTTTGAAGCGATCGGCTCAAGGCCGTGGCAGCACCAAGCAGTTTTGCGCGGCTCAATTTGCTTTGATCGATTCCATCAATCATCGCCGTGGCAAACGGTCTTCGCTTCAATCCGCGCACGCACGCTTCGGCAAGATGTCGATCTAAATTGTGCCGCTGGCTGTAACAAAACTCCCCAAGTTTCAGCAATTCTTCACGCACCGTCGGAATGTCGGCGGCCTCTGCACCAAGCGGTTTGCCAAACGCGACCGTAACGCGATATGGAATTTCCTTTGGCCACTTTCTGAAAAACTTTCCACCTTGGAATGAAAAAAATGAGCCCCACAGCCGGTCAAGCCAGACGGGAACAACTGGCGCTTTTGCGTGGTGCGCGATCAATTCGTAACCGCGGCGCAAACGGAGCAATGTGCCGGCGCGTTCGAGCTGGCCCTCGGGAAAAAGACATACGATTTCACCGGCTGCGATTTGTTCCGACGCGGCGCGAATCGCGGAACGGGAATGGCGCGGCTCGATCGGGATGCAGCGCACGATACGCAAGAACGGCCGCAGAAAAGGCTTGTCATAAAATTCCCGGTCGATGATGTAACGAATCGGACGCGGACAAGCGAGTTGCAGCACGATCGCATCGACCCAGGTGATGTGATTGGGCAGAAGTAGAAACCCCCCGTTAGGCAAACATTCTGTGCCGAGAGATCGAACGCGATAAAAGCAGCGTACGAGCGGCCGGCCTAAGAAGTGAAGCGCGCGTTCGCCGGCCGACATCATCATTTATGATTTACAATCAGTCGCTCGCGAACTGCAATCGGCAATTGGCCATGGAAAGGAGTTTTGGAAAAGCCCGGGGGATGGCGCAGACCGCTCTCTGGCTGCTTTTGGCCATCAATCTTTTTAATTACATCGACAGATACATTTTGGCCGCGGTTTTGCCGCAAATAAAACACGATTTTCTCGCGGGCGATCCGAATCAAAACGCCAAAGCGGGATCGTTGGGGTCCGCTTTCCTGATCAGCTACATGTGCGCGGCCCCGATCCTTGGATGGCTGGCCGATCGTGTTTCCCGGTGGTGGCTGGTTGGAGTCAGCGTGGCCGTTTGGAGTTTGGCGAGCGGATGGTCGGGTTTGGCGGTTTCGTTCGCGATTCTGCTTTGCACCCGCGCGTTCGTCGGAATTGGTGAAGCCGGTTATGGTCCGGCGGCGCCAACAATTCTTTCCGACCTTTACCCGCTGGAGCGTCGTGGCCGAACGCTTGCCTACTTTTATCTGGCCATGCCGGTGGGTGGCGCGCTTGGTTATGCGTTTGGTGGTAAGATTGGCGATCTTCTTGGGTGGCGATGGGCGTTTTATCTGGTGCTGCCGCCGGGATTACTACTTGCCTTGCTTTGCTTTTTCATGCGCGATCCGCGCGCAAGATCGACATCGAATTTAAACACCAGACCAGGGCCGAAGCTTGCCGATTATATTTCATTGCTTCGCACACCATCGTACATCATCAACACGGCCGCGATGACCGCGCTAACCTTTGCCATCGGTGGCATTTCGTTTTGGGTGCCCGATTACATTTATTCCGATCGCGGCGCGGAATTCGCCGCCAACCCGAATTTGCTTGGCGACATCAACGTCACCTTTGGAGCAATTGTTGCCGTAGCAGGCCTGTTCGCGACGCTGCTCGGCGGTTGGACCGGTGATTGGCTTCGGCAAAAATTCGCGAGCTCGTATTTTCTTGTTTCCGGCGTCGGTGTCGTGCTCGCGTTTCCCGCCACCGTCGCGATGCTTTACGTCCGCTTCCCCGGAGCGTGGATCTGTATTTTTATCGCTGTCTTCTGTATGTTCTTTAACACCGGGCCATCCAATACTGCGCTCGCAAATGTGAGCTTGCCGAGGGTCCGCGCAACGGCTTTTGCGGTAAACATTCTTATTGTTCACTTGTTCGGCGACATAATTTCGCCGCCGCTCATCGGCGCGATTCGCGATCGCTGGAATATGAATGTCGGTTTTCTGACGGTTTCAGGTGCGATGTTGATCGCTGGGACGTTTTGGTTTTTGGGCACGAAATTTTTGCCAGCCGACACCGCGGCGGTGGAAAGAACTGCGTCGCGGGAGCAATCGTCGATCTAACAAGAAACCGCAGGAATATGTAAATGTTCCTGCGGTCTTTGAGTCTTTGCGTGCGAGTTTGTCACGCAACGCAGTGATTACTCTTGTTCCTCCGGCCCTTTGGGACTCGCGCTTGGTTCTGTCGTTCCTTCAGTAGCATGACGACGCGAGGTTTTCTTGTGTTCGCCCGCCGGACTGCCGGTCGCTTCCGCAGCGGACTGCTCACTCCCGCTCGGCGAAGCTGTTTCCATATGATGCCGCGGGGAAGGTGCCGCGCCGGTCTTGGTTTTGCCGCTCGGTGATTCCCCGGGCGTCGCGGATTCGCCGCGGCTTGGAGATTCGCCGCGTGTCGCCGATTCACCCTGCGTTGGAGATTTACCACGCGTTGCTCTTGGCGAAGCGGTAGCACTCGCTCTCGCTGCGGGACTCGCTGATGCGGTCGCGCTGGGCGACGTGGTTGCCGTGGCCGCAGTGGCCCCGGCCGTGGGCGCCGTTAAAGCTGAAGCGGTGGGGATCGGAGTAGCGGTTGCGCTCGTGACGCCGGTCGTCGTTGTGCTACTTCCTGTCACCGAAGCTCCCACGCCCACTCCGGTTTGTGCCGACACGCCGTAGTACGAGTAAACGTTGTTGATCCAACCGCTGCTCGAGTATTCGTCGATGCGTGCGTAGTCGAACGCGGGCGCGTTATAGATTCGTTCTCGATCGATTCGTACCGTCAAAACGCGCGGATCCGATGTGGTGGAGTAGATTGCCCAGGGAACGGCAACGGTTTTTGCTTGGCCAACTGCGCGCGTGCCAGTGCCGCCGGCTGAAAGGACGGTGTAGGCCATGCAACCGGTGCTGCGGTCAAGAACGACATCTTTGATTTCACCGATTTCTTCGCCTTGAGCGGTCTTGACCCTTGTTCCAATGATTTTGCTCGTCTGCACGTAACCGGTGCTGGTGCTCGTGGTCGTACTGCTTGTCTGGGCTTTGGAATCGACTGGAGCCGCGGCCAAGCCCAGAATGGCCAGCGTCGCTCCGAATAGAGGAAAAGTTTTCATATGTTATTTAACGGACGGAAAAAAGTTCTGCGTTATTCAGAACCACCACGATTGCTTCGCTGCCGCGTTATCTGTTGGACGTGACAATTTTTTTGCGGCTAACGACGGCAACACCGCAATGAAAGTTCAGAGAGTCTCGCCGTGTATATCGAGGTGCACATCGTAAGCGCGAGCCTGGTTCAGCGCTTGCAGCGCTTCCTCGCGGCGTCCGGATTTCGCCAAAAGCCGGCTGAGCAGCTTCCAGCTTTCCGCGCGATACCATTCTCTCCGCAGGCAAGCCTGCAATTCAGCGATTGCCTGCGCGGTCGCGCCGCTTTCATCCAGCACTGTTACATAGCGTCTTTCGATCGACCAATTGGGCGGGCCGCTCCGCGCCGCGAGGCGCAGACGCAATAAATCCACCCGGCCCTCCTCCCTGTTTTCTAATACAGCGAGAAATTCGTGCGCTTGTGGTTCGACCAGCGGTATCTTTACTGCGCGCTGGAGCTGTTCGCGGGCAGCTTTGAAATCGTTTTGTTTCAACGCGACCGCGGCCAGGTTCAAGATCGCGAGCGGTTGCCCCTGCTCTTTGCGCAACGCCATTTCGAAATGCGTCTTCGCCTCTTTGACTCTTCCTTCATCAAGTTCGAGGTCACCGAGGTTGATGAACATTCGCGCGGAATCTCCACCACTTGCAATTGTCCGCTCCAGAAATGTCCGTTGATCTTTCCAATCAAACGTCCGGATAAATGTTCGAACGCCAAGAAATACCAGCCACACGGTTAAGATGGAGATAGCCGCCAGGCGTACTGTCGATCTTTGCCGCTCACTTTTCCTTTGAACAAAGTCCGCGGCTTCAATTGCCGCTGCTAAAAAAAGAAAGGCAGTCGGCAGATAGAGCCAATGTTCCGCCACCGAGGCATTCCAAACGAGGGTCCCGCTAAACGGCAGATAGCTGATGCCCGCGAGCACCAGACATGAAAACACAGCGGAATTTCGTTTGCGCGCGCAAATCATCCAGTAGGCCGCCGCGACGATGAGTAAGATCCCGAGCAGGGTTTGCAGCTCGCGCCAGGCGGCCGCAGTCAAGCTCGCATCACTAAAGCCGCTCGGCTGAGTTTCAATGTTCCGATCCATGTGGAGGTTGAGAGGAAATACGATCAGACCCGCATATTCTGCGAAAGCGCGCGCCAGCAAGATCGGCTTCACCAGCGGTGGCGGGGGCGCGCGTAAGACCGGCGGGGCGAAATGTTCCGCCGGAAGCCGCAGACTCAAGTAAACGACGCCGGCGAAGACGACGGCCCCAGCGGTCTTCAAAGTCGCGCCCCAGTTCCTTCTCAGCACAGGCGCACTTGTCGCGAGCAGGAAAATAATCAAACCTGTTTCCTTGCTTAAGATGCTGAGAAGAAACGCGACAGTCGCGGCAAGCAGAAAAAGTAAACCACTTCTCCCGGCCGCGCGCAGACCTCGTAAGATCAAATAAAATCCAAGGAAACCGAAACCCGCAGCCAACGGATCAGCGCGCCCGGAAACATAAACGACGGCGGCGCTTTGGATGGGATGGATCGCCCAAACTAGCGTTGCTGCAAAAGCGATTAGCCTGCGTTTGTTAGGATCAGTTCCAAATAGAAAAAGGAGTTCTTCGGCCAGGAAAAGAAATGTGACCGCAGCCGCAGCATGACAAATGATGCTCGTTAAATGATAGGGCATGGGCCGAAGCGCAAAGGCAGCGTACTCGAGCGTGTAGGTGAGCCGCTGGATCGGACGGTAAAAAGCCGAGGCCGTCGCATCGACGAAGAGAAAATGGTTGAACCCTTCTGGAATGAGGCGCCAGCTTCGAATCAATGGATCGCGCAGAATCAGGGCGGTATCGTCCCAGACAAAACCATCTCGCAGCGCCGGAGCATAGCTGATAAACACAGCGCCGGCGATGAGTAAGACGGCAAAACTCTTCTTCACAACGAACGAATTGGACAGAATCAATAGAGTGCGCGTCTAAGTTTGGAAATGTTTATGTCGATCTTCCCCGGGGCTTTGGCTGGCGCGCTCATCTTCCTTACGAGCAACGTACGTGCCGACGGCGTCCCCGCTGATTGCACGCAACTCATTCTCGCCATCGCACCCGATTGGAATTCGACGCGTGGAAAACTTCAACTGTTCGAGCGGTCGCGCGGCGGCGATTGGAGCGCAGTCGCTGCTCCCGTCCCGGTTTTGTTCGGTAAAAATGGACTGGCGTGGGGAATCGGCCTTGCCGGGCAGAATGAGCGCGGCCTGCGAAAAAAAGAACGCGACGGTCGTGCACCAGCTGGCATTTTCAAGATCGGCGAAGTTTTTGGTTACGAATCGAATTTGCCGCCGGGCGGAGATTATCCATATCACCAGGTGAGCGAAGCAGATGTATGGAGCGACGACCCACGGTCGCCCAATTACAATCGCCACACTGTGATCGATCCGAAGAATGCGCCGGACAATTACACACATGAAAAAATGCGCTCAGGCGATTTTGCCTATCACTGGCTCATCGAAATCCGGCACAATTCTGATCCCCCAACTCCTGGTGATGGCAGCGCGATTTTTTTTCACATTCGCCGCGGAGTAAATCGGCCGACTACCGGATGCACGACCATGGCGGAGCCAGACCTTGTGAGAATTATTACCTGGTTGCGAGCGTCGCGTTATCCCTGTTACGCCCTTTTGCCCGCCGCCGAACATGAAAGAAAATGGCAAGCTTGGAACTTGCCTTCACCCAATGCGCTTGCATCCCAGCGCCAGCCAGCCCTTCGTTGATTCCGGCCGCCGCCTGGCTAGCTTCCTCTTAGGTATTTCTCATGCGAAGGCGCCCTAATCCTGATTCCGAAGCAAACATACGCCGCATCGACACAAAACCTCGGGCAAAAAAACAGACGCACGGTTTTCAAGTCCATTTTCTTCGCGGAACTGCGGTGCTAACGAAAATGTTCAGCGACACTCTTTACGGTGGAAAGGAGGCAGCGAGACGAGCCGCGCGGAGCTTCAGGCGCACGGCCGCGCGCGGCCTGGCCGCGCCGAGAACTGGAGGTTTCAAGTCGACGAGGCGAAGGAAAGCGGCTAATTAGCGGATGCAGCGTCGTCGACGAAGAAAATCTTAAAGAGCGTATCGTCCTAGGCGTGTTTTTTTTCGCGGTAGGCCTCCCAGCATTCCATAAATCCAGGTGCGAAATCCCCCGGTCGCGCTGCGATCCAGCCGTTTACGACAGCGGGCGTGAAAAAAGCACCGGCCTCGATCTCGCTTCGGTTGGGCCTAGGATCGCCCTGGAAGTTGCCGCGATAGAGCCAGATAAATTCCTGCCCGGTCCGTATTGACGCTGAGACCGTCAGAACTTTTTCGAGCGGAACGTTGATGCCGAGCTCTTCCTGCAATTCGCGTTGGGCCGCTTCATCATATCCTTCCCCGGCGCAGACGTGACCTGCGGCGCTGGAGTCCCAGAGCAGGGGATGTCGATCTTTCCTGCGAGAACGTTTTTGCAGATAAACTTCGCCGACATCGTTGAAAATCAGAATATAAACCGCGCGATGACGCAAGTTATCCCCATGCACTTTGGAGCGGTAAGCGTATCGCAGGATGCGGTCCATTTCATCGACGACTGGAAAGCGTTCCTCCTCGCCTGTGCGGCGCTCCGGAACAGTTAAAGGCGCGATCTCGTTCGCGAGGCCGATCCACTGGTTCATCGACAATTCTTCCGCGCGAGCTTTCGGATCGAAGCCCAGTTTAGCGGCGACCCGTTCCCAATCCGGGACGTGCGCGCGCAGCAGGTTCTGTAATTGCTTTCTTCGTTGCGAAAAGCCGCGTCGCACCAGCTTCACGAATAGCGCGTCGTCGCGCTCGGGTAGTTCGAGCGGATCGCGCGGAGACATTCGCACCAACGCAGAATCGACATCGGGTTGGGGGACAAAAACCGTTGCCGGAATCGTGCGCAGATATTCCACGCGGTGGTACAATTGCACTCGCAAAGTGAGCGCTCCGTAGTCGCGTGAAGATGGTAAAGCAGAAAGGCGGGACGCCACTTCCTTTTGTAAAGTAAACAACGATAGCGATATAGGACTTGGATAATCCAAAAACTTGAGCAGGAGCGGACTGGAAACATTGTATGGCAAATTGCCCATCAATTTCACTCGCCCCTGCGAAAACAGGGTACGCACATCAAAATCCAGTGCATCGGCATTGCGCACTTCGAGACGCGGATGGCGAAAGCGGTCGCGCAAAAAATTTGCGAGACGCGTATCTTTTTCGAGCGCAAGAACGCACGCCCCTTTCGTCAAGGCCAACTCTGTCAGTGCGCCCAATCCGGGACCGATCTCCACGACATAATCGCGCGGAGTTAGTTCCGCTTGCTCAACAATCCACCGGGCAAGGTTCTGATCGTGCAGAAAATTCTGCCCGAGCGTCTTAACCGGCGAAACACCGATCTCTCGAAGCGTTGCACTGATCTCTGAGAGCTTCATATAAGATCGACAATCGCCCCGTGGAATCCGCGAAAAACACGAATTTGTTCACAAAAATGCTGTGAACAAAATACGCCGCGTAGTCGATCTTATTCACAAGTTATTCGATGGCCAATCCCAATCAAAGGCCGCTCGGCTCTTATTTTCGCTTTGTCCGAGCAGCCTCGAGCGCCTTCGTGACCGGGCGAACGGGAAGAGTCCGCCTTTTGCGGCTGGAAAGATAAGTTCGGCGTGCCTCTTTCAAGGAGACCCCTTCGAGAAAAAAAGCGGACGCGGCGCGGCCAATCGCGTAGGTACCCCCGCCCGCTACCATTCCGCAAACCACATTGCCCCAGCCGGGGAAAAATTTTAATACGGCGCGGACGCCTTCGCGGAGCAGCATTCCTACGCCGACGTTCGCGCCGATCGCGCCGATAAATTCCGTAGCGGCCCGCAAGCTTCGTTCGCGCCCGCTTAAGTACATAATTCCGGAAACCATGACTAGTTGGAGCGTGGTGAGAACAGGCAGATCGGCCAATGGGATCGGTTGCGCGCCAATCGCCGCACAGATGGCGGTGGTCGATTTCACCAGAATTTGTGCAATTTCCCTTTGCGTTTCGCGATCGCGCGAGATCCTGATCATTTCAATGCGCGCTGCATTCGGCAATTCCCGTCCCAAGATCGACATCAACTCTTGCGCTTTATCGGGCAAATTCTTCTCAGAGCCAAAGGAAACCACCTGAAATAACTTGTCCTCGGTTTTCACCGCCTTCCGAAGAGAAGAAGCGAGTTCTTGTGAATGGCTTGCCTCTTCTTTCTGGTGATTGTGAGCAGCTCTCGCCTTGCTGGACGAAAACGCAATCCCAATGACCTTTGTTTTCGCCTGGGCCGTGCCGTTCCAATCGAGGCAGGCGATAAGATTTTCAATTTCGCCCTGGCGCGCGCGTGCTTTAGCGGCGGCCTCATCGAGAAAGAAGACGATGTCCGCCGGCTGCCTCTTCAGCTCGTCTTGAATTTGCCTGGCGGTTGAATCCAAAGCGCCGCGCGCATCGAGAATGGAAATCGTGCCACGACCGCCGATCTCAACCTCCTGCCAGCGAAAGATCGACATCGGTGGGCTGGGCATTTGCCTATCTTCGCTGAGTCCGAATAAAATCTTGACGAGTTCCGGCGCAGATTTTTTGGCCGAGCCCGTTAATAGCAAGCGCGGCGGCCGCTGTTGCAAGAACAGCTCCTTCAAGGGAGTCAACTCGCTCAGGATCGGCTTTTGTATTGTTTCTGGCAGTTTGCCGAGAAAGTTTTCCAGTCGCTCGACGATATGAAGAAGCACTGGCTGGTTCATCAACGATGGGCGGTTGTCATGTCGAGCGAAAGCTTGTCCTGAGCGAAAGTCGAATGAATCGAGACATCTCTAAATGTTTTCTGAAATTAGCAATAAGAGATTCCTCGACTTCGCTCGGAATGACAAAAACAAGATTGTCGATGTTGCAGAAAAGCACGAGTCTGAAATCGTTTACATCACGGCGGCGCACCAGCTATAAACGTCGCATGAGTTTGAACGTAGAGATTCTTTCTCGCGCGGCCAATGAAGCGCGCGGCTTGTGCATGGACGCGGTGCAGGCATCGCAATCGGGTCATCTCGGGCTTCCGCTTGGCTGCGCCGAAATGGGCGCTGTCCTGTACGGTTATGCCCTAAAACATAATCCCGACAAACCGCGCTGGATCGGTCGTGATTATTTCGTCCTCTCCGCCGGTCACGGCAGTATGTTTCTTTACGCCTGGCTCCATTTGAGCGGATACGATTTGCCGATGTCGGAAATCAAACGTTTCCGGCAACTGCACTCCAAAACGCCGGGTCATCCGGAATTTTTAGAAACGCCGGGCGTGGAATGCACGACCGGGCCGCTCGGGCAGGGCGTTGGCAATGCCGTGGGCATCGCCGTCGCATCAAAAATGGCGGCCGCGCGTTTCAACACCGCGGAGCACAGGATTTTCGATCAGCACGTGATTTGTCTGGCCGGCGATGGTTGCATGCAGGAAGGCGTCGCGTCCGAAGCGAGCGCGTTCGCCGGGCATTTCGGTCTCGATAATTTGATCATGATCTATGATTCCAACGCGGTCACGCTCGACGCGATGGCGAAGGAGACGCAGAGCGAAGACACCGGAAAACGGTTTGCGGCTTACGGATTCGACATTCAGGAAATCGATGGCGAGGATATGCAGCAGTTCCTCGATGCGCTAAACATCGCGAAAGAGCGCGACAACGGAAAGCCGCAGTTCATCATTGCGCATACACTGATTGGGAAAGGCGTTCCGGAAGTTGCCGGTACGCAAAAAGCGCACGGTGAAGCCGGCGCGAAGTTTGTTGACGCGGGGCGCAAAGGGCTTGGTTTGCCCGACGAGCATTACTTCGTCTCGCGAGACGTGCGTGATTATTTCGCCGAGCATAAAAACAAATTGCTCGCCGAGTACGATCGCTGGGAAAAAATCTACAACGAATGGCGTAAAAAAAATCCCGAGCAGGCGAAACTGCTTCAGGATGGGATCGACCGAAAGGTTCCTGTCGATCTTTTATCGAAAATTCCGGAGTTTCCGAAAGATTCGAAATTGGCGACGCGCAAAGCTGGCAGTGAAGCCTTGCAACCAATCGCCCAGGCGATGCCATTGCTTGTCAGCGGCAGTGCCGACTTGCATGGATCGACCTTGAATTACATCAAGGACGCGGGCGATTTCACGCGTGACAATCCCGGCGGTCGCAACATTCATTTTGGTATTCGCGAGCACGGCATGTGTGCGATCATGAACGGCATTTCCTATCACGGATTCTTTCGCGCGTCGGGCGCAACGTTTCTTGTCTTCACCGATTATTGCCGCGCGTCCATTCGCCTCGGCGCGCTCTCGCGCTTGCCGAACATCTACATTTTCACCCACGATTCGATTGGCGTGGGCGAAGATGGCCCGACCCATCAACCGGTGGAGACGGTGAGTTCAGTTCGTTTGATGCCAAACATCGATGTAATTCGTCCCGCCGACCCCGAAGAAACGGCCAGTGCGTTTGTCGCCGCTGTTCAGCGCACAGACGGGCCCACTCTCATCGCGCTGACGCGACAAGTCGTTCCAATATTGAACGATGTCGATGTTAAGGAACGACGCGAAGGCGTTTTGCGCGGCGGTTACATTGCAAAAAAAGAAAAAGGCAAGCTCGACCTCATCATCATGTCGTGCGGGAGTGAATTGCAGCATGCTTTCGCCGCCGCGAAAGAACTCGGCGACGGTGTCCGCGTGGTCTCGATGCCGTGCTTTGAGCGTTTCGCGCGTGAATCAGCGACATATCGCGAAGAAATTTTGCCGAAATCGTGCCGCAAGCGCGTTGCCATCGAAGCCGGCGTGCCGGAAATCTGGTATCAATACGTCGGTCTCGATGGCAAGGTCGTCGGCCTGCATCAGTTCGGCTTGAGTGCGCCGGGCGCCGAAGTGATGAAAGAGCGTGGGATCGACGCGAAGCACGTGGTCGACGCCGCGAAGTCGTTGTAGCTGCCGCTGTCCTCAGCGGCAAGATCGACAATTACATCGCCGCCGAGACGGCGGCCTCTACAGTTAAAACGCTTCTTCCGGCTCGGTCACGTTGCGCGCGCGATCTTCGAAGCGCGTAAATTCTTTCAGGAAGGTGAGCGAAATTTCGCCGACCGGACCGTTGCGCTGTTTCGCAATGATTAGCTCAGCCTCACCGGCCTTCTCCGCCCGCGCCTCTTCGTCTTCCTCGTAAATTTCCGGCCGAACGAGCAAACCGACGAGATCGGCATCCTGCTCGATCGAGCCAGACTCACGCAGATCGCTCAACCGCGGTTTGCCGCCCGAACGTGCCTCCGGTTGCCGATTTAATTGCGCGACTACGATCACGGGAATTTTTAATTCTTTCGCAAGTCCTTTAAGGCCGGCGGAAATTTCCGAAATCTCCAACTGGCGGTTGTCCTGGGCGCGCCGAGATGTCGATCTTAGCAACTGCAAATAATCGACGATGATCAGTTGCACGTCCTGTTGCGCCTTGAGCCGGCGCGCTTTCGCCCGCAGTTCGAGAATAGTTAGACTCGCGCTGTCATCGATAAAAATTCTTGCCTCAGCCAATTTCGAAGCCGCGGCCGTGAGGCTCGGGAAATCGCGCTCGCCCAAAAAACCATCGCGCACTTTTTGCAAATTCACCCGTGCCCGTGAGCAAAGCAGTCGTTGAACAAGCTGCTGGCTGCTCATCTCGAGGCTAAAAACGCCCACCGGAAGTTTTTCCTGGATCGCGACGTGTTCGGCAATGTTCATGGCGAGCGCCGTTTTGCCCATGCTCGGCCGCGCCGCGATCACAATCATCTCGGCCGGGTGCAGCCCACTGGTCATGCGGTCGAACTCGACAAAGCCGGTTGAAATGCCGGTGATGCCGCCTTTGCGCTCGTAAAGTTTTTCGATCGACTCGATTGCTTCCATCACCTGGTCTTTCATCGAGAGCATCTGGCCTTTGAAGCGGTCTTCTCCGACCGCAAAGATTCTCTGCTCCACTTCATCGAGAAGATTGCTCACTTCGTCCTGTTCCTCGTAGGCGCGGCGCACGCTCTCGGTGGAAGCGGTGATGATCTGGCGCAGAATGTATTTGTCGCGGACGATGTCGAGGTAGTAGCCGACGTTGGCCGCGGTTGGGACAAAGGTAAACAAGCTGGTGACAAAGGCCGCGCCGCCGACGCTCTCGAGCAAATTCCGGTCGCGCAGCACTTGGGTAAAGGTGATCAGATCGATGGCTTGGCCCGCGTTCCAAAGATCGACAAGCACGTTGTAGATGATCTCGTGCGCCGGAACGTAGAAATATTCCTCGTTAATCTTTTCCACGCACTCCCCGATCGTTTCGCGCGGCGAGATGAGCATCGAACCGAGAACGCCTTGCTCCGCTTCCACGCTGTGCGGCGGCGCGCGGTGAATATCCTGCGAAGAAGCTGGGGAAGACGTGGGAAAAACTCTTCCGTCAGTTTGGGCGGCCGAGCCTCGGCCAGCGCCATTTCCAGCTGTCTTACGAGGCTTCTCAGGCTGGGTGCCTTGAGAAGTCGGCATTTATTTTGTTTCTTTCTTTCTTCGGAAAAACGAACGGTGTTTTTTGTCGGATTGTTCGGCGGCGCCTCCTTCAGTCTTTGGCTCCTGCGCCGATTTCACTTCGAATTTAAATTGCGCAGACACGTCGTGGTGCAACTTGATTGTGACTTCGTGTTCGCCTGTGTCCTTGATCGGCCGCTCCAGCACGATTTTGTGGCGGTCGATCTCCTGGCCAAGTTCGTTCTTGAGCCGCGTCACGATGTCTTGCGCGGTGACCGATCCGAACGCCTTGCCCGTCTCGCCGGTGGCCAGGGTGAAGGTCACTCGCAACTTGCCGATGCGACGGGTGAGCTCTTCTGCTTCGTTCAGCTCGCGCGCCTCACGTTCGGCCCGCTTCTTTTTCAAATTATCCAGCTGGCGCAAACTTGCCGGCGTCACTTCATAGGCTTTGCCGGAGGGCAGGAGATAATTTCGTGCGTAACCGCGCCGCACCTTCACCAGGTCAGCTTCGGCGCCCAGCCCAGGCACATTCTCGGTTAAAATGATCTCAGTTGAAGGCATAATTTAATTTTTTCGCGCGAAAATTTTCGGCAGGAGAAGCGCGGAGGCGAGTATAGGAGCGGCAAGAAAACTGTCAACGCCGCAAAAAAATTAAATCGTCATGAATTCAAAGGAGTAAATTTATCGATACCAATCGTGGCGGGTGAGTGGCAGGCTGGTTTGGCCGGCCGGATTCAGCTTCGCGAGTAAAGCTTGATAAACGGCGATGTGACCGCGGCGAAATCCATGCCCGGCCCCGGCTAGGTAAAGGCGCCAGATCCGGTAAGTCGTTTCGTCGACAAACGAAAGCGCTTCGGCATGGTGCGCTTCCAGGCGGGCGAGCCAATGGCGCAGTGTGAGCATATAATGTTCGCGAAGATTTTCGACGTCGCGAATCTCGAAACCGGCCGACTCCGCGGTCGCGGAACAATGTTCTCGCCGATCGCTTGATTGAGAAAAACTCCGCCCGGTTTGAGCGCACGATGCACGGCGCGGAAGTAATCCGGAAGCCGCTCACGTCCGACGTGTTCGGCCATTCCAACGCTCACGATCGCATCGTAAATTTCGCCCGCTTGCGCAGAGATTTCTCGATAGTCGCGCAATTGAATCGTCACGTTGTTTGTCAATCCCGCTTCCGCAATTCGTGCGCGGGCCCAGCTCACCTGCGGCTCGCTCAAAGTAATTCCTTCTGCGCGCACGCCGAAATGTTTCGCGGCGTGGATGAGCAGAGTGCCCCAGCCGCAACCGACGTCGAGCAGACGCTGCCCCGGACGCAAGCGCAGTTTGCGGCAGAGATAATCGAGTTTGTGCTCCTGGGCCGCATCGAGGTCATCCTCAGGAGACTCAAAATATGCGCATGAATACACCATAGGCCGATCAAGCCAGAGGCGATAAAAATCGTTCGAAACATCGTAATGAAATGTCACAGCCCGCCGATCGCGCTCTGGCGAATGCCGCTTCCCACGGATTTGGGGAAGCAATTGGCTCGCGGCCCGCCGAATTGTCGATCTTGCATCGGACCCGGGCAGCGCCACCAAAAGCCCCGCCAGCTTCAATTTTTTTTTCCGATTACCCAGATGAGCGAGAAGAAAATCACCGATTTCAAAGGCGGCCTCCATATCGCCTTCGATATCGAAGGCGCCGTGCAGATACGCTTCGGCCAGACCAACTTCCGTCCCGGGCAAAAACATCCGCGCGAGAGATTCGGAATGGTTCAGCGCGACAACGGCGGCGCGCGGTCGCTCATCTGGCCACGCCGTGCCGTCCCAAAGCCGGACGCCAACGTTGTCCAGCGAAGAGCCGGCGAAAATTTCACTGAGAACGTGAAGTGTTCGCTCTTTAACGCTATCTTGAGACGAACTTGCGCGCATCGCGCGGTGCTGGAATCTCAGGTCAGATCATTCCAAGCTTCATTCGACCCGCTTCGCTGATCATGTTTTGGCTCCACGGCGGATCCCAAACGAGCTGGACGTCGGCTTCGTCCACGCCGTCGATCGAAAGAATTTTACTTTGGGCATCGTGCGCGATGGCCGGACCCATCCCGCAACCCGGAGCGGTCAACGTCATTTTCACTTCCACTTTCGTGCCGCCCTCATTCTTTTTGATTAATCGGCAATCGTAAACCAGGCCAAGATCGACAATGTTAACGGGAATTTCCGGGTCAAAGCATTGTCGGAGTTGATTCCAAACGTCTTCTTCGGAAACTTCGCCGTTTGTTTGGGCCGCAGCTCTCTGTTCGGTTTTCGCCGACGGTTTTTCCAGGCCAAGTGCATCTAAATCTTTTTCGGCGATGCGGGAAAGACCGTAGGAAGTTGCGATGGTATGACTTCCACCGAGCGCTTGCGTGATGACGCCCTGAGTTCCAGCCGGAATTGTAAACTTCTGACCGCTGGGAATTAGGATCACCTCGCAATCGCGACTCAAAGTAAATTCAGTGTTCTCGTGCATTGGACTTCAAAGTAAAACTTGGCGTCGCTGAGTGCAAGTTACTGTCGCGGCGCTCTACGAGCGCCGAATTTACTAAAAGCGGCGGTCACAGACGGCCGCTACAGTTTCGTCGGATCTTCCAGCAGCTCGATCACGCGTTTGAGCAAACGCCCGGCGCAGCCGCCATCGATGCTGCGGTGATCGAAGCTCAACGTAATTTGCGCTTCGGTTTTCGGAACAAATTCCTTTTGCGTTTCGTCCCACCAAGGAACTTTTTTCCCTGCCCCGAGTCCGAGAAGCAAAGTTTGATCGGGCAGGGGAATCGGCGTACCCCATTCCACTCCGAACGTCCCAAAATTTGAAACCGTCGCGAGACCGCCGGTCTGCATGTCCGGCGAAATGCGCCGCTGGCGCGCAAGATCGACAAGCTCCTGATATTTTGCCGTAAGATCGGCCAGCGAAGTTTTGTCAGCCGCGCGAACGACCGGCACCATGATTCCATCCTGGGCTTCAACCGCAACCCCGATGTCGATGGAACTGGATTGCACGACCCGGTTGCCGATTAATTTTGCGGCCGCGCCAGGATTTTCCGCGAGCGCGAGCGCGAGCGCACGAGTTGCGTAAAGCCCGGGACCGGGCTTTGCCTCGCGCGCTTGTCGATCTTGCAACACCGGATCGAGATTGACTGACGAGCCGATGGTCGAAAGCGGCCGCGTCCAACTGCGTCGCATCGCGTCCGCCACTCCGGCGCGAATCGCGGAAGCTTCCTCTGCCGTTTGATTGTCGATCTTGTTCAGAAAATTTTCCAGGTCCTTGATCGTGACGCGATTGCCGTCGCCGGTTCCGAAAATTCCCGCGAGATCGGCATTAGTTAATTGCAATTCCGCCATGCGTGCACGAACTCTCGGCGAGAGGAAGCTCGCGCCGCGCGTCACGACCGGGACCGGCAAGCCGCCGTCGCGCGACTTCGTTTGCGCTCCGTCGCGTGCGCGCACGGGCGTTGCACTTTCTTCGTCGCGTCCTGGAATTTCTTTTGCCAGCTCTTGTTGCGGCGGTTCGGGAGCTGTTTTCTTAAACTTAGCGGCGTCTTCTTCGCTGGCTTCGACGTAACCGAGCACCGCGCCGACTGGATAAGTTTCTTTCACTTGCGCGCTGATCTCGTCGATCTTGCCTTTACACGGCGTGGTCACACCCATGACTGCCTTGTTCGTCTCGACCTCGATGATTTCCTGATCGGACGCGACTTCATCGCCCGCCTTCACTTTTACATCGACGACGGTCGCTTCGGCGATCGATTCGCCCAGCTGCGGCATGATGATCGGAACTTGCGGCATAAAATTATTCTCGAAGAAGATTTCTTGCCTTTGCCGCAATCGATTTCGCATTTGGTCGATGGACGCTCCAAAGATTCGGGTGATAGGGAATCGGTGTGTCCTTCGCGTTGACGCGCTGCGGCGGCGCATCGAGCAAATGAAAACCCTCGCTTGTGACGCGCGCGATCACCTCGGCAGTCGCGCCGCCCCACGGAAATGATTCGCCGACGCAAAGCAAACGTCCGGTCCGTGCGACCGAAGCGAGCACGGTGTCGGTGTCGAGCGGTTTGACCGTGCGAAGATCGACAACTTCGATTTCGAAGCCATCGCTCGCCAATTCTTCCGCCACCGCCAGCGCTTCCTGCACCATTGCGCTGTAAGTTACGATGGTCAGATCGCGGCCTTCGCGCGCAATGCGCGCTTTTCCAGCAGGCAAACCCTCGGTGGGAAGTTTGTCGGCCTTGAGGTGGTAATAAAGATACTTGTGTTCGCAATAAACGACCGGGTCGTCGATCGCCACTGCCTCGATCAACATCGTGTAAGCGTCTTCCACCGTGGCCGGCGTCATCACGATCAGGCCCGGATAATGCGCATAAATCGATTCCATACTCTGGCTGTGAAACGGGCCGCTCCCTTTCGTCCCGCCGGAAGGAAGACGGATCGTGATTGGCACTGGAACGTTCGTGCGCCAATAATGTGTCCCGGCATTGTTCAAAATTTGATTCAGCGCGAGGCTGGAAAAATCTGCGAATTGCATTTCAACGATCGGACGCATTCCGTGCAGCGCGGCCCCGATCGCCGTGCCGACGATCGCGTCCTCACTGATCGGCGTATTCAGCACGCGCCCGGGAAATTCTCTCGCCAGACCTTTGGTTGCTTTAAACGCGCCGCCGAAAGTTCCGCCGACGTCCTGCCCGTAAATGAAAACGCGCTCGTCATCGCGCAACAATTTCGCCTGCGCTTCGCGAATCGCCTCCAGATATGTGATGCTCATTGGGCTTGATCGACAAGTGCGCGAGTTGAGATCGCGCACCAATCTTCATTCGCGTCGGGCGCCGCTTCTTTTTGCGCGGTTGTGATCGCTTGATCGACTTGCGCGGCCGCATCGTCCCGCCACCCTTGCAGCCTTTTTGCATCGACCAGGTTTAGATCGACAATCAACTTATCTGCGCGCTTCAAACAATCCTGGGCAAATGGCTCACGTTTGATTTCATCGGTTACGTAACTGGCATCGTCGTGTTCGCCGTGACCCGAGAGCCGTAAAGTCGACGCGACCAGCAGTTGTGGCGGCCGGCCGGCGCGCGCTCGCTTCACCGCGCTCCCGATCACATCAAGGCACGCGCTAAGATCGGTTCCGTCCAGATTGTAGCCTTCGAAACCGTAACCCTTGGCTCGATCGACTAACTCCGCGCACGCAAACTCACGTTCATTCGGCGTTGAATAGGCGTAATGATTGTTGGTTGCGACAATGACGAGAGGAACTTGCTCGACCGCCGCGAGGTTCATCCCCTCGTGAAACGAACCCGTCTGCATGCCGCCTTCACCGATGCAACTCAGACCGATGAAATTCTTTTCGCCTTTGAAACGCTTCGCCATCAGCGCGCCGACCGTGACCGAAACCATCGCGCCGAGATGACTGATCATGGCGAGCTGGCCCTGGCGCGGAAGGCCCCGGTGAATATTGCCATCGCGCCCGCGCATCGGCCCCTGCCGCGAACCGAGATAGGTGCGCGCAACATCGACCAGTGGCTCGCCGAAAGCCGATCGCCCGGCTTGATCGCGAATCAGCGGAGCGAAGATATCTCCCTTTTGCAAAAATAAACCGCAGGCGACGCTGACCGCTTCCTGGCCTTTGCCAATATAAACTCCGCCGGTGATCAGACCGCCGCGATAGAGACTGACGAGTTTTTCTTCGAATGTCCGCGCCAGCAGCATCCAGCGAAACGCTTCCAGGAATCGTTCATGCGGCACAGCTTTGGTTTTGATTGTCTCGCTGCTACGCTGCGCCGTCTGAAGCATTCGCCAATTTTACGCAAGATCGACAATCGCGCGCAAAAATTCTTTTTGTTATAGCTGCGGCCGTCTCTGGCGGCAGAATTAAAAGGATCTGCCGCTGAGACAGCGGCAGCTACAATTATCGCGCGGCGAAGCTTGGCTTGTGCTCGTGACCGTTTTCCGCGAGCGCGAATTGCCGTTGTGAAGAAATTGCTTCGTGCTCGGTCGGTTTCTGTTCGCTCGATGGACGCTCCGTCAATTTCATCCCGACGAGCTTGCTCACGCCGCGCTCTTCCATCGTCACGCCGTAGAGCACGTCTGCTTTCGCGATCGTGCGTTTATTGTGGGTGATAATGACGAACTGGCTTTGCCTGGCGAAGCGATCAAGCATCTTGATGAAGCGATTGATGCTACTCTCGTCCAGCGCCGCGTCCACCTCGTCGAGCACGCAGAACGGACTCGGCCGCACCATGTAAATCGCGAACAGC
>QHPX01000055.1 GCA_003219195.1 Verrucomicrobiota bacterium | reverse complement strand
TGCTCAGTCCACGCGGCAAAGTATTGGAGAATGGAATGCCGCGGTTCTTTCGGCGTCTTGCCGAGGGCGTGTTCGACCTGGACGATCTAAAGAAACGAACGCACGAGCTCGCGGACTTTGTGGTCGGGGCATCGCGTCATTACAAACTTGCGGCCAATCACATTGTCGCGGTCGGCTACTCGAATGGCGCCAATATTGCCACGAGCATGTTGTTGCTTCGGCCGGAAATATTGCACGCCGCTATTCTGTTTCGAGCCATGGTGCCATTTGTGCCTGACAACTTGGCGGACCTTTCTTCCGCGCGCGTTTGGATCGGCGCGGGAAACCAAGATCCAATTGTTCCGACATCAGAGGCTCATCGATTGGTCGAACTTCTGCGCAGCGCAGGAGCCGACGTGACGATTCATCTTCTCAATGCCGGTCACGGTCTGACGAATGGTGAAATCGAAATCGCCCGCGACTGGCTCAGGACGAAATGGCGCCCAAGCAGATCGAGCAATCGCAACCAAAAGGTGACGTGACATTGCGCGTGGAAATGGATGTAATCGGAACACCGTGATCTTACGCATTTACACCATAATTCACACGTTGATCAGCCTTATGGGAATTTTTACCGGATTCGTTGTTCTTTTCGGACTGCTTGCCGGCAAGCGCCTCGACGGCTGGACCAGATGGTTTCTGATTACCACTGTGCTGACCAGTGTGACGGGCTTCTTCTTTCCGTTCCATGGTTTCACGCCGGCCATTACGCTGGGAATCATGTCGCTGATCGTACTTGCGGTTGCGATCTTCGCGCGCTACCCGCGTCAACTCGCGGGCGCCTGGCGTTGGATTTACGTCGTCACGGCTGTGATTACGCTCTATCTGAATGTGTTCGTCGGGATCGTGCAGGCGTTCGAAAAAATACCGGCGTTGAAAGCAATCGCTCCGACGCAGACCGAGCCGCCATTTAAACTCACGCAACTCGTTGTCCTGGTGCTGTTCGTCCTGATCACCATCGTCGCGGCGATCAGGTTCCGGCCCGAACCAGTCCGCGCCGTCTGAGCACTCGCATTAAAGATCAAAGAACTCATCGCATGGTTGAAACCGAATGCTGATCGTCCCACTCCCGCCGGACGCAGTTGACCACATTCGATATTCAGGCAAGGGGACATTCATGAGTGAAGCTATTCTCGTGATCGGAGCGACTGGCACGATTGGGCGCGATGTGACGAAACAACTGGCGAAAAAAAATGCAACGGTGCGCGCTGGAGTGCGCGACCCAGGCAAAGCAAGAATGCAATTCGGCACCGAGATCGCGCTGGCGCCGTTCGACTTTGAAAATCCCGAGTCGTTTACCGGCGCGCTTGAAGGCGTCGAGAATGTCCGCCATCGGCGTGGATACTGAGTCGTTTAAGTTCGGAGAATGGCACGCTGCCGGCGAACGACATATTCGCGAGTCGGGTTTGGCCTTCACGTTTTTGCGACCGAACTCGTTCATGCAAAATTTCATCAACTACTTTCCGCCACGCGACGGCGTCATTTATCTGCCGTGGGGAAATGGCAGGGCGAGCTTCGTCGATACCCGCGATATCGCGACTGCTGCCGCCGAGGTGCTGATAACTCGCGATCACGAAGGAAAAACTTATACACTCACCGGCCCAGCGGCGCTCGGGATCGCAGAAGTAGCAAATATTCTATCCGAAGCAGCAGGACGCGAGATCAATTATGTTGATCTGCCGGAATCCGCCGCGCGCGACGGAATGCTTCAAGCCGGCTTACCGCAATGGCAGGTGGACGCTTTGATGGAGCTTCACGCGATCAATAAGCAGAACCTCTGGTCAACAGTCACATCGGACATCGAGGAGGTAAGCGGGAAACCTCCAATCGAATTCGCGCAATTTGCCCGCGACCACGCCGAAAAGTTTCGGGCGAGCTAACACAACTCCGGCGATTACCATGAACAGGCAGGCACAATCGTCGGCGGTGGAAAAATTTCGCGCGCTGCATGAGTCAGGCTGCTTTGTCCTGCCCAATCCGTGGGATGTGGGAACCGCTCTGTATCTGCAACATATCGGCTTCGAAGCGCTTGCCACCACATCGGCCGGCTTCGCTTTTTCGCGCGGCAAACCAGATGGCAGAGTCGCGCTCGACGAAATGCTCGCGCACATTGGCGAAGTTGTTGCCGCAACGCCGCTCCCTGTGAATGCCGATTTCTTAAACGGGTTCGCCGACGAACCCGAAAATGTTTCAACGAATGTGAAACTCTGCATCGCAACCGGTGTCGCCGGACTGTCGATCGAGGACAACTCTGGAAACAGCGCTGCGCCACTCTACGAAAAGAATTTGGCTGTCGATCGCATCCGCGCTGCGCGCAAAGCAATCGATGCTTCAGGAGTTCCTGTCGTCCTGACCGGGCGATGTGAAGCGTGGCTCGTCGGAAAACCTGATCCATTCCGCGTGGCCCTCGATCGACTCGTCGCTTACGCCGAAGCCGGCGCTGATTGTCTTTACGCTCCCGGCGTAAAGAAGCCCGGCGAGATTGCCGACATCGTAAAGGCGGTCGCGCCGAAACCCGTCAATGTTTTGGTATCCGGCTTCAATCGCGAGCTTTCACTTTCCCAACTTGCCGATCTCGGCGTGCGGCGCATCTCCGTCGGCTCCGGTTTAGCCGCTGTCGCGTGGGACGCGTTCATCCGCGCCGCGCGCAGCATCGCAACGACCGGGCAATTCGACGACGCCTTCGCAAACGCAGTCCCTTTTGCCGAGATCAACGAGATCTTCTTGAAGCGAAGTTAATTCTTCTGACCTCTGACCTCTGACATCTGACCTCTGACTCTGCCCTCTGACATCTGTCTTCTGAATATGCTCGCTTTCGTCGGTCGGAGTTGCTCTTCTTAGGCCCCAAGCAATGAGTGTCATCGGAACTGTGGAAAGCCTTTGGCGTTATCCGGTCAAAAGCATGCGCGGCCAAGAGTTGGACGAGATGTTCGCGGGGTACGCGGGAGTTTACGGCGATCGCCTTTTTGCCTTCGAGAGTTCTGCCAGTCCGAAAGGTTTTCCATTCCTGACCGGACGGGAACAACGCGAGATGCTGCGATATCGGCCTCGATTCCGTTACCCAGACAAAGCCGCCCGCCCTGTTAATTTGACCGAGGCGGAAAGCATGCCGCCCGGAGTAAATCCCGTCTCGGCCAATCCGGCAGAGCTGATGGTCGATGTAGAGACACCAGATGGAAAAACTCTCACGATCGATAACCCTGCATTAATCGACATGCTTCGTGCCGGTATCGACGAGAAGCACCAACTCACATTGCTTCGCTCGGACCGCGCGATGACGGATTGCCGCCCGTTGTCGCTCTTTGCCGTCCAATCGGCGATAAAACTTGGGGAGGAAACCGGCATCACCGTGGACAAACGGCGCTTCCGGGCAAACGTCTATTTGGACTTAACATCCTCGGAAGGCTTCGCCGAGGATGAGTTTGTCGGCCGCTCCCTGCGCATTGGATCGAAGGTGGTCATCTCGGTCCTTGAGCGTGATCCGCGCTGCATGATGATCACGCTGGATCCCGATACGGGAGAAAAAGCGCCGGCCTTATTGAAGAAGGTCGCGCAAGCTCACAGTGGCATGGCCGGCGTCTATGGTGCCGTGCTGGTGGAAGGCACGTTACGCAAAGGCGATCCCGTCGAGTTGGTGGACTAGACCGCGCTTCCGATCCCCGTCCTCTGACTTCTAATTCCTACTTTGTAATTTGGTCACTCGCTTTCCCGGCTCGCGCCAGCTACCCCTAGCTGCTTTACTGCCTACCCGCGCGACTCCCGCCGCGCGTGTTCTAATTTCTAACTGCCATGCATAAGCCTGAGGATCGCAGCTTCATCGGACATCCGCGCGGTCTCGGCTATCTCGCCTTCACCGAAGCTTGGGAACGCTTTTCTTACTACGGAATGCAATCGCTGCTCGTGCTCTACATGGTCAACCGACTGCTCTACCCCGGACACATCGAGCGCATCGCCGGGTTCGGTCCATTTCGTCACCTGCTCGAAAACATTTATCGCGGCCCGCTCTCGGTCCAGGCGCTCGCCTCGGCGATTTTCGGACTCTACACAGGTCTCGTTTATCTCACGCCGATCGGCGGCGGATTGATCGCCGACCGTGTGCTCGGACGCACACGCACAATCACAATCGGTGCACTGCTCATGGCGGCCGGGCATTTTCTGATGGCCTTCGACGTCACCTTCCTCGCCGCGCTGACTTGTCTTCTCGCCGGCGTCGGTTGCTTCAAAGGAAACCTCGCCAGTCAGGTCGGCGCGTTGTACGCAACGGGCGACAACCGGCGCGCGGACGCTTTTCAGATCTACTACATATTTATCAATGCTGGAGTAATCGCATCGCCGCTGATCGCTGGCACACTCGGCGAAGTTTACGGCTGGCATTACGGCTTCGGCGCTGCGGGCATCGGCATGCTCATCGGCCTGACGATTTATCTGTCCGGCCGGAAATGGCTCCCCGTCGATTCCCCTGTCGTCCGTAAGGCCAATCGCGCATCAAAAACCCCGCTCACGCATCGCGAACGAATGGCCATCGTCACCCTGCTTGCGCTTTTGCCGGTGCTGACGATCGCTGTCATTGGCAACCAGCAAATCTTCAACGCCTATCTCGTGTGGGGAGAGAGAAGCGCGAACCTCGTCTTCTTTGGCCGCAAGATGCCGACGACATGGCTGATCACGCTCGACTCGATTCTATCGCTCAGTTGTCTCGCGGGCGCAGTCGTGTTTTGGCGACTTTGGTCGAAGAAACGTCCTGAACCGGCGGAAATCACCAAGATGGGAATCGGCAGCATCATTGCTGTGACCGGTTTCATCTCTCTCGCCGCCGGCGCGGCCATCGCGGCGAGCGCCGGAACGAAAGTTTCAATCGGCTGGCTCATTACGTTCCACCTGTTGAACAGCATCGGGTTTGCAAATGTCTTTCCTGTCTCGCTGGCGCTCTATGCTCGCGTCGCGCCTGCCGCCTTGTCGGCCACCATCATCGGCATTTTTTATCTGCACTTGTTCGCCGCCAACAATCTCGTCGGCTGGATCGGCGGTCTTCTCGAAAAAATGCCCGCGACACAGTTCTGGCTATTGCATGCGGGGTTATCTGGAACAGCTGGCATCATCTTCCTCATCGCCGGCCGCCTCTTCGGCCATCTCCTCGCTCCGGGTGAAAACGAAAGTACTGCGCCCTCTGACCTCTGACTTGGATGTTCGGCGTTGGGCGTTCTCTTCGTATTAGCCCTTAAGAAAGCGATGAAATCTTCACGAATTTTCATCCTGACGTCGCTAGCGATGATCGCCTTCGCGAGTAACTCGCTCCTTTGCCGAGCTGCGCTGAAACAAACCAGCATCGACGCCGCCACGTTTACCTTTATCCGTATCTTCTCCGGTGCAGCCGCGCTCTGGCTCATAATGAAGATGCAGCGCACGGCATGGAAGGACGCTGGCAACTGGTTGTCCGCGGCGGCACTCTTCGTTTACGCCGCGGCCTTTTCAGTTGCCTACAACACTCTCTCTGCCGGCATGGGCGCGTTGCTTTTATTTGGCGCGGTTCAGGCCACCATGATTCTTTGGGGCTTGCGCAAAGGCGAAAAGTTGCAAGCAATCCAAATCGTCGGTCTTGTCGTGGCCGTGAGCGGACTTGTCGTGCTCGTGTTTCCTGGCCTGTCCGCTCCACCGTTTAGTGGTTCAAAAATCCGGCCAGCGCCACGGCTGGCAACTTTCTGCGCGCCGTTCCGTTCGCAGCCGCTGTTAGTATCATCATGCTGCCATGGGCGCGACTCGATCGTACCGGAATCGGTTACGCCGTGATCTCCGGAGCGATCACTTCAGGACTTGGCTACGTGATCTGGTACAGCGCATTGCCCGGCCTGAAAGCCGCCGGTGCCGCCACCGTTCAACTCAGCGTGCCGGTCCTCGCCGCCACCGGCGGGATCCTCTTACTTGGCGAACCGATTACTCTGCCTTACCTGCTCGCGTCCATCGCGGTCTTGGGCGGAATCGCGCTGGTCGTGCTGGAAAAGAATCGCGCGCTCTAGGTTTTCCGCTACGCAACGAAAGCGAGGATTTATTGTCCGCAGACGCCCGGCTGTATAGAATTCAAGATCCCTCGTTATGAACGACGACAAAGACAACATCCAACTCAGCGCGGTAGAAAATCACGATGGGATATTGACCATTCGTGGCGGCGGCGCCCGCAGGGATTGGAACGGCATTCACTATAAGCAAGGCATGTCCTCCAAAAATGTGGGCGCGACCAAATTATCAGCCAACATAGCCACGATACCTCCAGGTGGCGTCGCGTATGCCCATATTCACGTCGGCTTCGAGGTGATTCTTTATATTCTCGAAGGAAAAGTGCGCCACGCATTCGGACCCGGGCTCAAGCAGGTCTTGGAGAACGAAGCCGGCGATTTTATTTACATCAAACCGGGCGTGCCTCATGAAGTCTTCAACATGAGCGACACCGAACCCGTCGTGGCCTTTGTCGCCCGCTCCTCTGCCGACGAGTGGGATCATATTATTCCTTACGACCGCAACCAGCCCGCGCTCAAACGGTGAAAGCACGACGCGTCGTAAGTTTTCGCTCGCCTCGAACTGTGCAGTTCGCACACTCTTAATCCGGTGGGTTTCTTGCCGCCGTATATGACACGCGATCCGGCATTAACGGGACTTCCCGCTGGCGTTTCAGCTGAGGAAGCGGCGGCACAGTTCGATCAACTCCAGCGAAAGCTCGTTCCGCTGTGGCAATTGATCGAGTCCTTCAATCAGCACGAACAAACAATCGTGGTCGTTCCGTCGATGTCGATCGATATGGCAGCGACGGGCTTCGAGATTCAGGGCTACGAAGAGCGCTTCCTGTTCCTCCTTTTGCTTCTGGCACAACCGCGCGCGCGAATGATTTATGTGACCTCCCAGGCGATTCACCCCAGCGTGATCGAATATTACCTCGATCTTCTCTCGGGCGTCATTCCGAGCCACGCTATGCGTCGGCTCACTTTGCTCTCGCCCTACGACGATTCCGCGCGTCCTCTCAGTCTCAAACTACTCGAGCGGCCGCGCCTTCTCGAGCGAATTGGAGCCGGCATCCTAGACAAGGGCCGCGCTCACCTAGTCTGCTACAATACCACCTTCCTCGAGAGAAATCTCGCCTTGCGCCTGGGAATCCCGCTTTACGGCGCGGACCCTCGGCATCTTTCTTTCGGAACAAAAAGCGGATGCCGGCAGCTATTTGCCCGTGTTGGGATCAATTACCCGCTCGGCTTCGATAACTTGACCAGCATCGACGAAATCGTCTCGGCGCTGGTTAAAATGCGCGCTCAACGACCGTCCCTGACGCAGGCGATTGTGAAATTGAACGAGGGCGTCTCGGGCGAAGGGAACGCTACCGTGGACCTGTCAAATCTGGCCGAACCCATTGATGCCGCCATCGCCGAGCGTGTGTGCGCCATGCGGTTCGAACTCGGCAAGGTTAACTTCGACGAGTACGCGGCAAAATTTCGCGCCCGCGGCGGAGTTGTCGAGGAACGGGTCGGCGTCGGCGCGAAAGAAGTGCGTAGTCCGAGTGTGCAATTGCGCATCACGCCGTTGGGCAAAGTGGAACTCCTTTCCACCCACGACCAAATGCTTGGCGGTTCGAGCGGACAAAGCTATCTCGGCTGCATCTTCCCAGCCGACCCGGCTTACGCGACCGCGATCACGCATGACGCGGCCAAAGTCGGAGAGCTTTTGCGAGACGCCGGCGTCATCGGCCGTTTCGCGATTGATTTTGTCGTCACGCGCACGCACAACACGGACCGGTGGGAAACCTATGCCATCGAGATCAATCTGCGGAAGGGCGGAACAACGCATCCTTTCCTGACTCTGCAATTTCTTAGCGGCGGCATTTACGATGCGGAAAGCGCTAGCTTCATCGCGCCGAACGGGCGCAAGAAATTTCTCGTGGCCAGCGATCATCTCGAATCGCCGCGCTATCGAGGATTCACGCCGGATGATATCTTCGATCTGGTCGTTCGGCGTGGCCTGCACTTTGGACAAGTCCGGCAGACGGGGGTTGTTTTCCATATGCTCAGCGCTCTTGGCAGCACGGGACGGTTAGGTCTCACCGCCGTCGGCAATTCGCCCGAAGAAGCGCATTCCATCTTCGACGAAGCGAAACGCGTTCTGGACGAAGAGGCGCGTTTTGATGAACTCTAGATCGAGTTCCCGGGCGAGTGCCCATGAATTCGGACCCGGGCTCAAGCAGGTCTTGGAGAATGAAGCCGGCGATTTTATTTACATCAAACCCCGACGACCGCGCAAAGACCACTGAACACGGCGTGCCGGGACGCCCCCGGGTAGGCTACATAGGCCGCATGGTGATGCGACCGAGTAATCGGGAGATTGCGAGTCACTGTCGGCGCCTTTGTCCCCGCTCGTCTGCCGACCAGTGGGACAATATCATTCCTTATGACCGCAATCAGCAGGACTGACGCTGATCTCCTCGCGCCGAGCGACAACGAACCGAGCGCCTAATTTCTTTTACTATCGAACTTCGATGTCAATCGCTCTAAAACAGACCGCAGCGCCGTCCCCCGCCACGATGATGTCGACCGAAGAAATACGGCGATGTTTTCCGGCGCTCGCGCGCACTCATAACGGTTATCCGGTTGCCTATTTCGACGGTCCCGGCGGCACTCAGGTGCCACGGACGGTGGTGGAGGCGGTGAACGATTATCTTTACCGCCACAACGCCAATACGCATTGGGCGTATCCGACAAGCGAGGAGACCGACGCGATCATCGACTCTGCCCGAAGCGTGCTGGCCGATTTTCTGAACGCTAGCTCGACCGAAATCGTGTTTGGCGCCAACATGACGACATTAACTTTTCACCTCGCGCGCGCTCTCGGTCGCGGCTACGAACGCGACGACGAGATTTTGGTCACCGAGCTCGATCATCATGCCAATATCGCGCCCTGGCGTGCGCTGGAGAAGGAATGCGGCGTGAAAGTTCGCATGGTAAAAATGATTCCTGCAACCGGCGAGCTGGATTGGGACGATTTTGCCCGGCAATTAACCGGACGCACCAAGCTGGTCGCGATCGGCGCAGCATCGAACGTTCTTGGCACGATCAACGACGTAAAACGCGCCGTGGAAATGGCGCACTCGTTAGGCGCGAAAATCTTTGTCGACGCCGTCCACTATGCTCCGCATGAGTTGGTCGATGTGCGCGATTGGAATTGCGACTTCCTCGCCTGCTCTGCCTACAAGTTCTATGGCCCGCACATCGGGATTCTCTACGGCCGGCACGACCTCCTCGGCTCGCTTGATTTTCCGAAACTGATCCCGGCACCCGATTCAGCGCCGGAACGGGCCGAGACTGGCACCCAGAATCATGAAGGAATCGCAGGCGCGGCCGCCGCTGTTGATTTTCTTGCCTCGCTCGCTCCGGGCCCGACGCGGCGCGAACGCTTGCACGCTGCGCTACGGCAACTACACGAGCGCAGCGACGCATTAATCACACAACTCTGGAATGGGTTGCGCGAAATAGGGCTTGTCCGTCTCTACGGACCGCCGCCCGGCACGGCGCGCACACCAACGATCGCATTCACGGTGAACGGCGTGCCGTCGATAGAGGTGGCGGAGAAGTTGGCAAAGCGCGGAGTTTTCCTCTCCCACGGCGACTTCTACGCGATGACAGTCGTCGAGCGATTGGGCCAAACTCCGCACGGACTGGTCCGCGCCGGCTGTGCCTGCTACGCCAGTCCGAAAGAAGTGGATCGGTTGCTAGCCGCCGTGCGCGGGTTGTAATCAGGCGCTATTCGCACGCGGCTTGTCAAAGGATCGAAAGCCACATCTTCCGAAGAATCTCTGCTTTTGATATTGGACGCTGAATACGGCGTGCTGGGAAGCCGCCGGATGGCCTGCATTGCCGCTTGGGAAGCGGTGAGTGATCGGGCGATCACGAGTCAACGTTCGGCGTTTTTTGCCTGAGCGACACGGAATCCGCCGTGGCCTTCGTCGCCCGCTCGTCTGCCGACGGGTGGGATAATATTATTCCTTGCGACAGCAATCCGCCCGACTGGGAGGCGTCTACCCGACCTCTGACCTCTGGCTTCCTGCGACTTGCCGCTCTGTAGCGTCTTTGTCAGGATCGCAACATGAAGCATTTTTTTCTCGCCTGTCTGTTTTCGACGCTGTTAACAGCTCAGAACATGCAGCT
>QHPX01000070.1 GCA_003219195.1 Verrucomicrobiota bacterium | reverse complement strand
TTGACCCGATATTCGGCCGCGACATTGCGCACGGACGGCAGCGGATCGCCTTCCTTGAGGACCCCGTCGAGTATCATGACGACGACACGATCCCGAAGCTGGCGGTAAATTGGCTGACTGTCGTTCCACTCACTATCCATCCTGTGTTCAAAGTGCGAGGAATCGCTCTGATCGACCACCGCGCCTCGTATAGTGATATAGTTAACTATAACACAAGCTCACATGCAAGCTTTTTCTCTATTTTTCTTTGCCCGCCGTTCCCGCCGCCAGCGCGCCTACGCCGGAGAATTCCCGCCAGAGAAGGAAATGGATCCGACGGCACTGATTTAGAATCCGCAATGGCGAATTTGACTAACCACTACTTCAACACACAAGCGATTTAGGGAGTGCGAGGAACTTCAGCGCCCCAAAATGAGCAATTGTGATGGCAACGCACACTGTACCTTTACAGAATATTTGCGCCTGGGCATTGGACACGCCAAAAGTACCCAAATATTCTGTCAACGGACAGTAATTATCCGTTTGGAAGATCGGCGCGTTCACGAGGTCATATAACCTTCTTCGCCGTGCTCGTTGATGTCGAGGCCTTGACGTTCGACCTCGGGCGCGATGCGTAAACCGATGACGGCATTAACCAGCGCTCCGATCAATGCCGTGCCGACAATCGCGAGCGCGATTGCGATCCCAATGACCTTCAATTGCTCGAGCCACAACATATGGCCGACAATTCCGGCGAGACCGTTTTGGCTCGCCGGATTTGCAGAAAGGTTTGGATTTACGCTGGCCGTTGCGAAAATGCCGGTGAGAAAGGCGCCAAGCGTCCCGCCGACGGCGTGCACGCCGAAAGTGTCGAGCGCGTCATCATAGTGGAACCACGATTTCAGTTTGGTGCAGGCAAAGAATGAGACGCTGCCCGCCGCCAGACCGATGATGACCGCGCCGGTTGGATCGACATAACCGCAGGGTGAACGACGCAACGGCGGTCGCGAGCGTTGTGGTCGTGAAGGCGTTCGCAGCGATTCCATCCGCGCCGAGGGCGCTGCCCGCATTGAATCCGTACCAGCCAACCCAGAGCATTCCCGTCCCGACCATGCAAAGAACCATCGAGTGGGGCGCCATGATCTCTTTGCGAAAACCGAGGCGATGTCCGAGCAAAATGCAAAGCACCAGCGCCGACCAACCCGACGACATGTGCACGACCGTGCCGCCGGCAAAATCGATCGCCCTGATTTTCGCGGCTGGATTCCAAACGCCGTTCATCCAGCCGTCGATGCCCCAGACCATGTGCGCGATCGGGAATTAAACGGCGAACATCCAAATCGCGACGAAGATCATGACCGCCGCGAATCTGATTCGCTCCGCCACTGCGCCGATAATCAATGCCGGCGTAATGACATGAGCTGAAACATCACGAAGACATTTTGTGAAACCCAGTAGGAATAATCCGGGTTCGGCTGCGAATTTACTCCTCGCAGAAATGCGAACTTAAACCCGCCGAGAAACGGCGAACTGCGCGAAAATACGAGGGAATATCCGACCGCCCACCACAAGATCGCGACGAGGCCGGCGATGCCGAGGCATTGCGCCAGGATCGACAGTACATTTTTTGCTCGCACCAGGCCGCCATAAAAAAGCGCGAGACCCGGCAGCGTCATGAAAAGGACAAGCGCCGCACAAGTCATCATCCAGGAATTATGACCGGGACCGGAGCCGGAAATGTTTGAAATCGTTTGCGCGTTTGTGGCATCGGCACCGCGCGCCGAATTGCTCATGTAAGCTTCGAGGTCGGCGACGCGCTGCTCAAGTGACGGCGCGCTGGGCGACGGAGAAGTCCGAGCCGGACTGGCACCAGTTTGGGCACGGAGCGGAGAGAAAATCGCGATGGCGGCTATAAACAAAAGTATTCGCATTATCACAAAAGTATTCCGCGCTTTATCCGGGACGAAAGCGAAGGATGTAACAACGCTTACTATTGACAGTTTATCTCGCGTCTGGTCAATGTTGATAGAATGTTTGGATCGTTGCGCATTGCCACCTTCCGCTAACCTTTAAGCCTTCCGCAGATTGCCTATGAACGATTCCACCACTCAAATCAAAGATACCACCGGCAATCCCGCTCCGCTCGGGTTGCTCGGCTTTGGCATGACCACTGTGTTGCTCAACCTGCACAACGCCGGCTTCTACGAACTCAACAGTATGATTCTAGCGATGGGTATCTGTTATGGCGGCGGCGCCCAAATCATCGCCGGGATCATGGAATGGAGAAAAGGGAATACTTTCGCCGCCACCGCTTTCCTTTCCTACGGCTTGTTCTGGTTGTCACTCGTGACATTAATCATCCTTGCGAAACTGGGATGGGGCGCTCCGTCCAACGACACGGCGATGGCCGCGTATCTCGCTATGTGGGGATTGTTCACCGCCGTCATGTTTGTCGGCACGTTGCGGCTAAACCGTGCGTTACAAATTGTTTTCGCCACGCTCACGGTCCTGTTCTTCCTGCTCGCCATCGGTGATTTCACCGCGGCGAGTGCCGGATTCAAACATGTCACCGGGTATGAAGGAATCCTCTGCGGATTCTCCGCGATTTACGCTGGCCTTGCCCAGGTGCTCAACGAATTGTTCGGCAAAATTGTGCTGCCGCTGGGCCCGATGACAAAATAACCGGCGCCATCACGCTTCCCTCTATAGAGCGCGACGTTTCGCACATTTCAGCACTCCCTTTTTTGCTCGGTGGAGGATTCGGATTGACAAGCGGCGTCCCCGCTGATCGAATTTAAATCCGGCGCGGACCTTGTCCCCGAAGCTGGATCTCACGGGAAAAAGGAGAATCCAATCATGAATACTAGATTCGCTTGCGGTCTGATCACCCTCCTGGGTGTTCTTGCTCTACAACCCGCCGCCCATGCCACGTTCCACCTGATGCAGATCGAACAGGTCATCGGCAGCGTCAACGGCGACACGACCGCACAGGCCATCCAGTTGCGCATGCGCGCGGCCGGTCAAAACTTTGTCAGCGGGGGCAAACTCGTCGTGTTCGACGCCGCTGGACTCAACCCCATTACCGTCCTCGACGTGGCCAGCAATGTCGCCAACGGCGCGGTTGGCGCTCATGTCCTCATTGCCAGTGTGAACTTTCCCAGCCACACCATGCCGACCGCAGTCCCCGATTTCACAATGGCCAATCTTATCCCGGCCAGCTATTTCGCTGCGGGCAGCCTCGCGTGGGAAAGCAATGCCGGAACTGTTTTTTGGCGCCTCAGTTGGGGCGGCGCCGCCTACACCGGCCCCTGCACCGGCAGCACCGACAACGATGTCGACGGCAACTTCTGCCCGCCGTTCGGCGACGCACTTCCTTCAAGCTGCACCAGAGCTTTGGAATTCCAGGGAAGCGCCACTGATTTTAGCACCAACAACGCTGCCGATTACCTTCTCATCGGGAGCCCGATCGTGTTTGTTAATAATGCCGGCACCAGCTTCACTGTCGTCGCGTCACTGCCGACTGTTACCATCACCGCCCCCGATCCCAATGCGTCTTTCGTCCCGCTAGACCCCGGCAAATTCTCCATCAAACGCGTGGGATGCACCGACAGCGATCTGACCGTGTTCTACGCGATCAGCGGTACCGCGAGAAATGGGGTGGATTACCGGAGGCTCAGCGGTAGCGCTACCATTCGCTCTGGCACGCCGAAGGCGGCGATCACGGTCAAGCCCATCGACGACGGAATTCCCGGACCCGACGAGACGGTCATTCTCACGTTGTCACCCGATCCGAGCTACACCATCGGTTCGCGAAACAGCGCCACCGTTACGATTCGCAACAACAAGTAGCGCCTGGCAGAGTCTCGATCGCGCAGATGGGACTTTAGCCATACTTTTGCCGCACAATTCACGGTGCGGTTTTAAGCCACAAAGTAACAGAACTGTTACGAAATCATTCTTGCGAAGAGGTCGCCCAGGTCAGGGCTTGTTCAATCTTCTCACACGGTCCCATTCATTAGCCTTCACCACGAAAAATTATGGAAACGAATCACATGCAACCAAACAGCAAACCTGCGGCGCAGGGACGAGCTTCGTCTCGTCCATGGATTGTTGCGGACTCCGAACTATGAATGAGGCCCGGAAACATGCGATCTGCTAACGTGAGCAATTCGATGCGCCGTCGCTGAGACAGCGGACGCTACAACGGCAAGGGAAAACTCCACCGGCATGTGCCCAATCAAGGCGAACGCAATCTTCGGCTCCGGAACTAAGGCACCACCGTCAGCGTCAGGTCGTTGCCGGTACCGCCTTCGTAGCTGACTTGGAAGTTATTGCCATTGCTGGCGAAGGTCGAGCCGTCGGGCAGGTTACTGAACGTGCCGAAAATCGGGTTGGCCGAGGTATTGTTAATCACCTTGAAAATCGTGCCGGCGGTTAAGGTGCCGGTGCCGGTATCAGTAAAGGTAAATGGCACGTTGCTGTTAATGGTCACACCGAGCGCGGTCAGGGTAGAGGCTTTGCCTTTGGTCCGGTTCAACACGCATTGGTAGGTGGAGAGGGAATTGAAGGTCAGCGTGTTATTGATGGTCAGGATGCCGGGGCTGGTCGCGTTGTTACCGGCCAGGGATTGCTCCGGAAGTGGTTCCTGTTCCGACTGTCACGGCGCCACTAATCTTGCCGATACCTTGCAGTGTGCCGAGGTTAACCTGCACTGGGCCAGTACCAGTGGCAGAACCGGTCTTGTTCTTAACGATGAGTGCGCCTTTGGTGAGGGTCGTGCCGCCGGTGTAGGTGTTCCCGCCGGTGAGCCTTAGCGTACCCGTGCCGATCTTGGAAAGCGAGCCACCCACACCGCCACCCAGGCCACCGTCCTGAATTATCCCGGAAAAGGTGGTGCTCAGTGAGTTGCCTCCCACAGTGAGAGTTCTGGCTCCCAGAAAAACCTCTCCGTCCCCTTCCAGAGAACCGATCGTCACTGGCTGTCCCGCGTGTGCGCTGATATCCAAGCTGCCATCGCCGAACAGCTTTACCTGCCCTGCGGTGCCCTTGGAGCTATCTTCGAATCGGATCGAACCACCTGTGCCGCCATTCGCGCCGCCGTTGGCGATCAACGTCGCGTTGGCTCCCCGGGAGTCGCCGTGGAATATCGTGGTGCCGCCCGCTGCTCCGCTCACTGTAGCCCCTTCGCAAGTAATAACAGAATCGCCCGCGCTCGGACTCTCGAGAAAGAACGACGTGACGCCGCCACTAGCGCCACTCACTACTCCGGCCTTGTTGGTAATGTTGGCCATGTCCAGCGTCGAGCTGTTAACGACATCCGTTTCGCCACCGCCCGCGCCGCTAACGATTCCACCATTGTTGATAATCGTGGCACTTCCCCCGCTCGCCAGGTCTACGAACTGAACCAACCCGGTGTTCCCCCCGACCACGGTTCGCGCTTCCGTCGTGAAGACCGTTAAGCCACCCGCCGTTGCGTGGGTATCGAAACCAAGCACTCCTGCGTTACCGGCATCATCAACCGCTGCGACAAAATTTTGGACAATCCCTGACTCGTTATCGATTCCGGTGCCTTCAATCCCGAGTGACTGACTTGGCGGAGCTGTGATCTGGTAAGCATCGGCACCTGCATTGAACGTAATGCCACCGACGGAGGCTGGGGCCGATACCGAGATATCCGTTTGATTCGAAACACCAAACGTCGCTTCATCTAACGGCCCGGGCACGGTATCGGAAGACCAGTTGGCAGCTGTATTCCAGTCGTCGTTAATGGGATTCAAGATCCACGTCCCGCTGCCCGCGCAGCTGGTGCCTATGGTTATGCCAAAAATTAATGCTGGCGTAAACGCGGCGACAATCATCGATTGGATAAAATGCTGCAGTGCTCGGCGATAATGATCACTAGTATGGTTTTTCATGCTGTTTCTCCTGTTGCTCTCGCTTGCCGATAACGACTATTTGAGATGGGCATCAAGAAAATCAATCACCTCACCAGCTACAGTTTTGCACGCATTCGCACATAGTTGTCCATCCCAGCTGTCCCAATACGCGAATCCATGCTCGGAGCTATTTGGTACCGTTAACGTTTTATAAGCGGTGTCGGCCACGTTAGCGCTCTTTAGCGCGCAGATCATGTCAACGATCTGGTGGTAGGGCATTCCTTTGTCGGTTATGCTGTTTATGAGGAACAAGGGTTTGAAAGTTGCTTGGCCATTTACCAGCATCACTGGTGAGCGATTCTTCTGAGTAGGGAGATCGCCAGATCGCACCGTTCTCCTCACGTGGCGAAGCTATGCTCCGACGCCGGCGCCTCCGTCTGCAGGACCTGCGGTAGTTGTCATCCATGAAGGCGGCTTTAGATACGAAGAAGGAAAGATAGATAGATACAATGACCCATTGGAGCAGATGAGAGTCGCATTGTTATTTTATATATTGAGCTCTTTCGGACGGTGGGAACTAACGGCCCAATCGCCTCTCGCCTTCACGATCGGCTTGTGCTTCCGGGCTAAGGCACAACCGTGAGGGTCAGATCGTTGCCGGTACCGCCTTCGTAGCTCACTTGGAAGTTGGCGCACCCGCCAGTACGAGCTGTTCCTGCGTTCGCATTTTCATGTCGTCTTTCGAATCGTGCATGTTGTAACGCTCGACTCGTCCATTTGCCCCCACCAGCACCGAAAGTTGCTGCACTCGCGCGTCCAACCTCACGAACCATGGACCGACGATCGGGATATAGCTTTGAGGCGGTGCGGCACTACACTTAAACCAATTGAGCGACTCCTTGCCGTCTTCTTGGACTGTTCGCGTGTCGGGCGGACCGAACATGTGGACAAGCTTAATTTCGGTTGTATCGCCGGGTCTAATCAGATTGAGGTCCTGTTGCGTAATCAAGCCACAGGACGCGCGACTCGTTAGGCAAAGACTGGCCAGCACAGCAAGAATCGGTTGGGTCATTTTCATAATTTCGCTTTCAGAACGGTGGACTGATTCGCAGACAAGAGACAATAGAGCATGTTTATTGACCAAACAAACTCGAGCTCAGGCCCAAATAATTAGTTTGTGCTCGGCCGTCTGGAACTGATTTCATGTAAGTAACTCCCAGGTGGAGCCTCTCCTGGAAGATGCCGGCGCTCGCTACCCGATTATGCGCCCGGCAGGATCTGGTGTGGGGCTGTAGGCTGGGCGCAGCCTGCTCACGGCCAACTTCGGTAGTCAATAAAAAAATTAGATTCCTCATAAAAAAGCCACTCCAACCGGCGTGGAGCAGAGCCGGAGGGCGGGCTCCGTCTCGCCCATGGATTGTTGCGGACGGCACAGAGGCCGTCCCTCCGAAAAATGAATCGTTGCTTGCGATTTATCTGAACCCAAGTTGGAAACTTGCGCCACGGGGCAAGGAAAACTCCACCGGGAATGCGAACGGTTAAGGCCCCGGTGGAGCTCCCGCTAGATCAGGACGGTGTGAATCTCCCAAGTGCGATGCCTGAATTGCATGAGAGAGACCGAGGAAACGCCGGTCGGGCTGGCCATGTCTTCGTCGTCGGCATCGTTGTCGTCGTCCTCATCCGCATCGTTCTCCACGCCTGATCCAGCGAATGAGTCCCACCATTTTGGTAAGGACTCCACCACGACATCCCACATCCAATCCCAGATTTTGGCGGTCGTGACCATTTACCTCCAGCCATCGTCGATAGAACGCTCTTTTGATCTCTTTATGCTACGTGCCGATCGTTGTATAGCAGGCGGGTTTCTGCCTGGTGTTGCTATACTGTTGGTAGAACTCTTGAACCAAACGGCGCCCGCGGTTTGGCTCATTCAGCAAAAGCTCTTCCGGAAATCTATCTTCTGCGCTCATCATTTTACCCGGCTCAATTGTCGATCTTTGAGTGCGCATTATTTGGCGCTCGGAAGCGCTCGCAAGATCAAGTTGCCTAACCAATCGGGATTAGCCACGCCTTCCCGGTAAGCGTTGAGCGACTCGACGGAGGAATTCACCCGCAAGTTGCTATAAGACTGGTCGACGTTTTGCCAGCGTTCGTGCCAGTAAACTGCGGCCTTGATCCGCGGATAGCGCGTCCGAAAAAGATCGAGTCCTTGTTTGATCCATTCGCCTTTGGGCCCAGAATGCGGAAACTCACCCGTCGCCCATTCGGCGATCATAATCGGCTTGTTCGGATCGAGCCCGCACATTTCCTGATACGGCCAATCGACCAGTGACGGAACGTTCGCCCACGGTTCGTCTTTGAATTGCTGGCCGTAAACACTCAGTCCAAACCAATCGACGTAATCCGCGCCGGGATAATACGCGGGCGTGAAATTCCAGGTGTCGAGCGGATAGGAATAATTATTGGCGTGAAACATCCACTTGATATTGGACGCGCCGCGCGCACGGACGCGATCGACGACATGGCGATAAGCCGTCCGGAAATTTTCCGGACCTTTCCAATTATCGCGATCGTCATCCCAATTATCGGCGCCATAGTAAGTTCCTGACCACGGAAACCAGTCGCCATTCATCTCGACGCCGAATGCGACGATCATGGGATGACCGAATGCGCGCGCCGCGTCGGCCCACTTGTCGATGTAATCATCCCATTTTCCCGCGATGATGTCGTTGAGATTGAATTTGTCCGGCCCGCGATTTTGCGTGTACGGTTTGTCCCAGGGCGACCAAAAGACAAGGGGCAGCGAGCCATGCCGCCACTCCACGTTCAAGTTCGCGGTAGGAAAATCTTGCTCACCCCAATAGCTCGAGGAGGCAATGATCGCCTGGTGTTTGCCGACCATCGTCTCAAAATCTTCAATCATTTCGAGCGTGACGTCGTCCTCCTCGTCGCCGAAATCCATAAACGCGCCGGTGTACGCGCCATGCGCGGGGACGACGACCTCGACAGGGCCGTTCGGATCGATGTGCGCATTCGTTAGGCTAGCCTTTTTGCACGAGACCAATCCGACGATGACGACAAACAAAATGACGAAACACGAATGACGAATGACGAACCGGACAGCACTCTTTATCATTCGGATTTCGTCATTCCTTCGTCATTCGTAATTTCTGCATTCTCTCCTCATGCCCGCGCCGGCACGCTGGCCGTGCGCTCGAGTTTGCCCCAGCCGACCAGCGCACCCTTCAGCGCGCGAAGGATCGCCTTCCAAATGCAGTAGCTGAGCATTGGCCGGTAAATCAAACGCATGGGAAGAATGCGCCATGCGCGCAAAATCGGCTCTCGTTCGAGAATGCAGGCCAGCGTCGCGAGAACGACATCCATGGCGAGGAACGTGATGACAAACGGCATGACCGCTCGCCAGGCGCCGAATGGAAGTGTGGCGAGCAAAAATAAATCCACCATTGGTGTGACGGCGACGAGGATGATTTGAAAAAACCAAACGCTCGGCAAACTGAACCAGCCGAGCGCGCGATAGTTCCAGTTGAACACCATGTCCCGGTGTTTCCAGAGACATTGCAACGTGCCGTAGGCCCAGCGAAAACGTTGTCGCGCCAGCGTGCGCACGCTCTCCGGCGCTTCCGTCCAGGCGATCGCGCCCGGCACGTAGACGATCCGTTGCCGATGTTTGTGCAACGAAAGAGTCAGATCGGTGTCTTCGGCAAGCGTTTGCAAACTGAGGCCACCCGCTTGATCGATCGCATCCTTACGAATGGCGCTGATCGCGCCAGGCACGACCGTGATGCAATTCCAGCGATTGTAGGCGCGCCGATCAAGATTGAAGCCGCACGTGTATTCCAGCGCCTGACAACGCGCGATGAAGGTGCGCAAGTTTCCGACCTTCGCATGACCTGAGACCGCGCCGATCCGCTCGTTAGCAAACGGTTCCAGCAAACGTGGGAGCGTGTCGCGCTGAAAGTGCGTGTCGGCATCGACGAACACGATAATTCCGTGCCGCGCCGCGGAAAGCGCGCGTTGCAACGCTCGCGCCTTGCCGCGATTTTCCTGTTGCATCAAACGAACACGTGGATCGACAACCGCGACGCGTTCGATTTCTCCGGCGGTTTTGTCTCGCGAACCATCATCAACCACGATCACTTCGATGGCGCCTTTATATTCCGTGTCGAGAAGAGCGCGCAAAGTTTCGGCGATTACTCTGCCTTCGTTATAAGCAGCCATCACTACGCTGATCGGTTCGGCAAAATCCGCTTTCGGCCCGCGCCGGAAACGATAGGCGAGCCAGATCACGACCAGCGTCCGAATGACCACCAGCGCGGTCGCGACGATCATGAAGGCCCAAAGAAATTCTTCGATCCCATGATAAATTCGAAATCCCGTGTTGCTCACCACCCGCATGAGCGATTGACCACTCTGCTGTAATGGCGGCATAAGCGCGTCGCGCGTTGTTCCAAGCAGCGTGCTCAATGAGACGACCGTATCGCCCCGCGTGTGCAGCCAATCTAAAATGCGCGGAAGCGCTTCGACAGTTTGCGAGCGATCGCCGCCGGCATCGTGCAGCAAAATAATGCTGCCATCGCGCCGCTGCTGTTTGACGCGCTGCAGGATGATGTCCGCGCCCGGTTTTGCCCAATCTTGCGGATCGATGTTTTCCAGAACAACGAGGTAATTGAGGTCCTGTGCGATTTGCAACGGAGTCAGCTCGCTCAATTGCGACGGGCTCGTGTCTGCCGCGTAGGGCGGACGAAATAATGTCGTGGCCCGGCCGGTGATGCTTTCGATTAAAAGCTGCGTCGCATTCAATTCCAGCCGCACATGCTCCGGCCAGCAAAGCGCCAAATTCGGATGATAATAAGTGTGGTTCCCAATCTCGTGTCCTTCATCGACAATCCGGCGCACTAAGCCGGGATAATGCTCGGCGTTTGCACCGACGAGAAAAAACGCGGCCTTCACGTTGGCCGCTTTCAGAATATCGAGAATCTTCGGCGTCCACCGCGGATCGGGACCGTCATCAAAGGTGATTGCCACCTGATGTTCACCTCCGGCCCCTTGGTGATAAAGCGTGGGAAACTCCGGGAATTTCGCGTACTTCGCCGTAAGGTAACCCTGAGAATCGGCCGCCAGATTTCGCATTCCATCCGAACGGATTTCATCCACCGTGACAATTTCACCATCCCCCACGTCGGCGATCGTGTCCGTCCCTCTGAGCACTTCCAACAACGCGCGCGTTTGGTTGTCGATCTTGAAATCGCGAGAAAGATTCAGTGCGTCCCAAATCGCCGGGTCTTCCGTGCCAAGCCGGTAAAGCGCGAAGCCGCCGGCCTTTTGATCGCGCACTTCGCGCAGCTCGTTTAAAAACGTCACTACATCGAGAAACCAAACGGCGTGCTCTTTATCCGCGTCCTCAAAATAAAAATAGGGATTGTAACCGGGCGCTTTGACTTCCGCGGTCTCGACTCCCGCGTTATTGGCGCGGCTCATCGCTTCCGGAAAGCTGATTAGCTCCGCCTTTTTCCCGCCGATCGTCCAATCGTATCCATAACTGCCCAGCGCGATGATCCATTGTTTTGTGTCCGCATCTTCGAGCAAAACGTGTAACCAGCCTTCAAACCAGGAACGCGACCCGAGCGGACCGGGTAGATCGATATCGGAGGTCTCGTCGAAGAGCAGCGCGACAAAACGATCGACATTGTCGGAGAGGTCCTCGAAGTCGATGTAATCCAGTTCCTGACCTGGCTGGACACAGAGCCATAGTTGCTTTTCATCGTCATGCAGTGCGTCCGCAAGTTTGTCGATGAAAGCGCTGATATCTTTTTTATAGACGGGATCGACCTGCTCCCAGTCGAGAACGACGCCCGCTGCGCGGGCGTTTCGCAACACCGCGAGCACGCTGCGAATAAAACGATCTTGCCGATCTTGCGGACCGTGCGCGAGATTTTCAATTGCTTCCGGTTGCCAGCTGTCTCCGACCAGGTTGGTCAACAACGGCATTAACGCAATGCCGCGGCTCGCGGTAAATTTCGGCAATCGCGCGTCCGCGTCGATTTGTAAATCACCCAGACCGTTGGTCACCGCCATCCACTCCGGGCAGAGATGGGTAATTTGCGCCGCATGCTGCTCGAGCGACGCATAACTGTAAGGATCGCCGTTGGTGTAGAAGGCGAGCCGGACTTCGTTGCCCAGAGATTTTTTGCGCGGGCGCGCCGGAGGAGGTTGCGCTGGCCCGCCGAGTTTTTTTGCCGCCTGCCGAGCCGCGCCGAATTTCTGCCAAAGCAATGAGCTCGGCGTCACTTGTCCCGCCGGATTTTCTTTTTGCAACGCCTTGAGTTGGCCCTTTAACTGCCGCAGCGCGAAGGGAACCTGCATCTGCGGCGCAACAAAAAGTGTTTGCACGAACAGCACTGTCCCGAGAAAAAATAACACTCCGACCACCAACAGAATCAGGCGCAACCGCGGCCAGCGTTTGCCTGCCGGATCGGAGAAAACAAACGGCGTCAGCGCGTCTGGAGGGAGGTCTTGCATGAGCGGTTAATGTCGCACCGAGCCGAGCATAATGAAAACAACCGGCGCCGCGCCATCACCTTCTTCTATTGGACGTTGAGCGTTGGACGTTGAACGTTGGACGTTGATGAATGTGGACCCGTTTCCCACTGGTCACGCCGGAATCGACGCGCGTTTACGCAAAGGTCCGACCATCCATCCAAGCGCATGGGTCGTTCCCGCCGCGACGGTCATCGGCGACGTTACGCTCGAGAAGGAATCGAGCGTCTGGTACGGCGCCGTTTTGCGCGGCGACATTAACCGCATCGTCATCGGTCCGCGTTCCAATATCCAGGACAATGCCGTCGTCCATATCGATACCGGTGATCCGACCAGTATAGGCGAGCTTGTCACCGTTGGCCACGGCGCCATCGTTCACGCCTGCAAGATCGACAATGAAGTCCTCATCGGCATGGGCGCGATTGTTCTCGACGGCGCCGAAGTCGGCGCGCGCTCCATCATCGGCGCGAACGCGCTCGTCACTCTCGGGATGAGCATTCCGGCCGGCTCGCTCGTCCTTGGCTCGCCGGCAAAAATCCGGCGGCAACTCACGCTCGACGAACAAAACGACATTGCGCGCTGGGCCTGGAGCTACGTCGAGACTGCAAAACATTTCCGCGAATTTTACAAAAATCTGTAGCGGCGCTCTATGAGCGTCGCATTAATCGTCCGGCGGTCATAGACCGCCGCTACAGTGACTGCGCCAATTCCCGCGCTCTCTCGCGCAACAATTCCGTCACACGCGCAATACTCTCCTCCTCACTCATTCCAAGCCGAGTCGTTACATAAACTTGATCAAAAATTTCCCGCACTTGTCGATCTTCACTGGCGCGTCCGACGATCGCGAAAACGCGTTTGCCAAGTTTCCGCGCGAGTCGCGCTACACCAGCCGGCGTTTTTCCTTCGAGCGTTTGTCGATCCAAACTTCCCTCACCTGTAATTACAAGATCGACATCTTCCATCTTGAATTTCAGCTCGACCGCTTCGGCCACGACATCGAAGCCTGGTCGAATTTTCGCGTCGCAAAAACTCATGAGACCAAATCCGAGTCCCCCCGCCGCGCCCGCGCCCGGTTCGTCCCGATAATCAACGCCCAAATCTTTTGAAACAACGTTTGCGAGTTTAGTTAAGGCGCACTCCAATATCTCGATCTTATCCTCGGTCGCGCCTTTTTGCGGACCAAACACGCGCGTCGCCCCGTTTGGCCCGAGCAACGGATTTCGCACATCGGCGGCGGCAACTATCTTCGGAAGATCATCTTTTCCTTCAATTCGCTGAAGCGCGATAAGATCGGCAACTTTTCCGATTTCTTTTTCATATTGATCGAAAAATCGGAAGCCGAGAGAAAGCGTCATGCCAAAACCGCCATCATTTGTTGCGCTGCCGCCGAGGCCGATGATTATTTCGCGCGCACCATGTCGCGTCGCCTCGAGAAGCATTTCACCGACGCCGAACGTGCTTGCAAGATCGACATCGCGCTCGTCAGGCCGGACGCGTCGTATTCCCGCCGCTTCGCTCATTTCCATGATCGCGAGCTTCCTGTTCCCGATGTAGGCGTAGCGGCAATCGATCTCACGGCCCAAGGGATCGTGCGCTTTGCACATAACCCATAAACCTTCGAGTGCATCGCAAATCACTTCCGCCGTTCCCTCGCCGCCATCGGCCATCGGCACGATGTCGATCTTCGCGTTCGACAAAACTTCGCGCAGACCGGCGGCGATGTTTTGCGCAACGTCGCGCGCGCCTAACGAGCCTTTGAATTTATCTGGGGCAATTAAGATCCGCGTGGCAGTTCTTGTCATGTCGAGCGAAGTCGAGACATCTCTTGTCGCTATCTTTTTAACAGTGAGAGATTCCTCGACTCCGCTCGGAATGACAAAGCAATAAGGTGGGCGGTTACTTTAGTCTCCGCTCAAGAATCTCGCCCGCCAACTGCGGATTCGCTTTGCCCTTCGATAATTTCATGACCTGGCCCTTCAGAAAATTAAGCGACGCCGCGTTACCTGCCTTGAAATCCGCTGCCGGTTTCGGATTCGCCGCGATCACTTCATCACAAAACTTCTCGATCGCGCTCGCGTCGCTTAGTTGCTCAATGCCTTTTTCCTTCACAATCGCGGCCGCTCCTTTACCGCTGGCAAACATCTCCGCGAAAACTTCCTTGCCTTGTTTGCCGCTGATTTTTCCGCTGTCGATCAAGTTGACGAGCTCATCGAGCGCCTCGGGTGGAATGGGACAATCGCCGATCGTCTTGTTTGCGCTGCTCAGCGCGCTTTGCAGATCGTTGAGAATCCAGTTCGCAACGTTCTTCGGTTTCTTCGCTCCTTTGGCCGCCGTTTCAAAATAGCGTGCAAGATCGAGATCATCGGACAGAACACCGGCGTCGTACGATGTCACTTCGTATTGCTTCACAAAGCGCGCCCGTTTCGCCTTCGGCAATTCGGGAACGCGCGCCCGGGCATCCGCGAGCAACACATCGCTCTTCACGGGCACAAGGTCGGGATCGGGAAAATAACGATAGTCGTGCGCCGATTCCTTCGTGCGCATGAGAAAGGTTTCGCCCGCGACTTCATCCCAACCGCGCGTTTCCTGCTCAAGTTTTTCGCCGCGCTTCAATGCACTGATTTGCCGCTGAATTTCGTATGCGAGCGCGCGCCGCACGCCGCTGATCGAGTTCATGTTTTTAATCTCGATCTTCGCGCCGAGTTCCGCCTGTTTTTCGGGCCGCACAGAGACATTGCAGTCGCACCGAAGTTGACCTTTCTCCATGTCGGCATCGCTCACCGCGCCGTAAATCAGGATTTGTT
>QHPX01000069.1 GCA_003219195.1 Verrucomicrobiota bacterium | reverse complement strand
AACCAGTGGTATCAGCCTGGACAACGCGGCCGTGGCCGCAACGCCCAAACATCTGTTGCAATTCGCAGTCGATCAACGTTACGACGATTACACCCCGGTCGACCATGCCGTGTGGCGGTTCATCATGCGGCAGAACATTTTTTTCCTGCGCGAGTACGCGCACAAAGTTTATTTCCAGGGACTGCTCGACACCGGGATTTCGTTCGAACGCGTCCCGCGCATTCAGGAAATGAACGATATCCTCGCGAAGATCGAATGGGGCGCGGTAGCGGTGGACGGATTCATTCCGCCGGCTGCATTCATGGAATTTCAAGCTTACAAAGTTCTCGTGATCGCGTGCGACATGCGCCAAATCCATCACATTGAATACACCCCGGCGCCCGACATTGTGCATGAAGCGGCCGGGCACGCACCGATCATTGTCGATCGCGAATACTCAAATTATTTACAACGCTTTGGCGAAGTCGGCGCGAAAGCGATGTCGTCAAAAAAAGATTTCGAGCTTTATCAAGCGATTCGCCACTTGTCGATCTTGAAGGAACAACCGAACAGCGATCCAAAAGAAGTCGAAGAAGCCCAAAAGCTGGTCGAACATCGACAAAAAACTCTCGGCAACCCTTCTGAGATGGCCCTGCTCTCGCGGCTGCATTGGTGGACGGTTGAGTACGGACTTATCGGGACAATGGAGAACCCGAAGATTTACGGCGCCGGATTGCTTTCATCGATCGGCGAGAGCGTGAGTTGCCTCGAGCCGGAGGTGAAGAAAATCCCCTACTCCATTGACGCGGCGAATGTGCCGTTCGACATCACGACAAAACAGCCGCAGCTCTTCGTCTGCCGCGATTTCAAACATCTAAGGGACGTGCTGGAAGAGTTTGCGAGCAAAATGGCCTACTCGATCGGCGGATTCGAAGGAATCAACAAAGCGATCGAATGCAGCAATGTCGCGACATGCGAATATTCATCGGGACTCCAGGTCAGCGGCGTGTTCACCGAAGTCATCACTGACGAAAAAAATTCGCCAATTTATCTGCGCACAACCGGCAAGACGGCGCTCGCGGTCGGTAACGAAGAGCTCGAAGGCCACGGCGTCGATTATCACAAAGAAGGATTCGGCTCTCCGATCGGGAAGTGGAAGCAAACTGAGATTGTCGAAGGGAAAAAGACGAAGCTGGAATTCGAGAGCGGAATCACAGTCGAAGGCAAGATCGACAAGGTGCTTCGTCGCAACGGCAAAGTATTGCTCATTAGCTTTTCCAATTGCACGGCGAAGTATGGCGATCGCGTTTTGTTCGATCCCGATTGGGGCACGTACGATATGGCGGTGGGCGAGCGCATCAGTTCCGTCTTCAACGGCGCAGCTGACAAGGACGCTTACAATCAGGTCGCGCTCATTCCGAAAGAGCGCACGATCAAAGTGCCGTCCGACGCGAAACGCAAAAAACTGGAAAATCTCTACGCGCAGGTGCGAAAGATTCGCGAAAGCAAGACCGGCTACGAGCGACTCGGGGAAATTTGGGAGACGCAGCAAGTGGAACATCCCGAGGACTGGCTGTTGTCGATGGAAATTTATGAGATCCTGGACACGACCGATCAGCAACCCGAGTTGAAAGCAAAGATCGAGAAGTTCCTGAACGAGAAAAAAGCCACGACCAAAGATTTCTCGACGTTGATTGGATGGGGATTCCGGCTGGTGGAGTATCACAAAAAACCGGAATACCAGGCGACGATGCAGGCGTCGCCGAGATGACATAAGCGTTTCGCCCGCGTCATTCCGAGCGGACTAGGGATCTCTTGTTGTAGCCACGGCTCTGTGAGCCGTGATTGTTTATGAACCGGCCATAGGCCGGTGGCTACAAACACTCAGTCAATGAGAGATGTCTCGGTCCGAGCCGGACGGGCATTTTCGCTCGGCATGACAAAAAGGAATCGGCTACTTCACATTGAGCGCCACGATTTCGTTGGCGAGTTTTTCGAAACGCGGATCGCCACGCAGCGGATCGAGCAGCGGTTCAACTTTGATCAAGCTAATTTTCGCAGCCTCTTTGTTTTGGTAGCTTCGTTCGAGACGGTTGACTGCTTCGCTCTTATCACCAAGGCCAAGGTAAACCAAAGCAAAGCCGAAGCTCCAGACAATGCCCCGTTGCTCCAGTTCTCTCATTTGCGTGAACAGTTGCAACGCTTTTTCGCGCTCGCCTTTCAACGCATACGCATGCGCCAGATATGCTAACGCATGGTCATCATTGCTAAACTTGTAGCTTTTTTCGTATTCAGTGATGCCCTGGTCGAGCTGGCCGCTGAGTTCGAGAGCCTCGCCCAAATTTCTATGGGTGGTCCAAAAGTTTGGATCAAGCTCCAGGGTCTTTTGAAGCTGGGCTATTGCTTCGGGATAGCGACGAGCGACAACGTAGCCGTATCCCAGGTTCGCGTTGATGATCACCGAAAACGGATCAAGATCGACCGCACGCCGCAGCTCAGTTATTGCAAGATCAAATTCACCGAGCGCCGGGAGAACGGTGTAGCCAAAGGAATAGTGCGCGAATGCATAATTGGGATTCAGTTCGATCGCGCGCTCAAATTCGCGCTTCGACTCACGAAAATTCAGCTCACTAAATAATGCCGCGGCAAGCGACGTATGCGCCTCGGCCAAGCTGTCATCAAGCTGCAAAGCTTTGATCGCAGCCGACTTCGCCTTCGACACGTATTCGGCGCGACTCATTTGGGACCATTGGGGCAAAAGATCATAACAGTCAGATAGACCGGCGTAGGCCAGCGCGTAATTCGGATCCTTGGCGACCGATTGGTTGAAGTAGTCGACTGCTTTCGTGAGATTCTCCGCTCCGCGCTTACCGACGAAGTAACGGCCTCGCAAATAAAGCTGGTGCGCCTCGCTACTTTCCGTCGGACGCGACGAGATGGCGTGTTGCTCGGAGCCGGTGAGTTTTGCCTGCAGTGTGTCGGCAATCTTTGAAGCGATCTCGGTTTCGACAGCAAAGACGTCGGCCAGCTTGCGATCGAACTTGTCAGCCCACAGATGCGAGTCGTTCTGGGCGTTGATGAGTTGAACATTAACCCGCACCTGATCGGCTGCCTTCTGCACAGTCCCTTCCAGAATGTGCGCGACGCCGAGTTGCTTGGCGATCTCGAGTAAATTGTCGGGTTTGCTCTTGTAACGTTGTGTCGAAGTGCGCGAGATCACTTTCAGATCAGCGATCTTAGAAAGCCGGCTGAGAATTTCCTCCTGAATGCCGTCGGCGAAATAGGCGTTGTCAGGATCGTGGCTTAAGTTTTCGAACGGTAACACCGCGATCGATTTGGTGTTTGGCTGCGGCGCGGATGAGGTCATTGTTCCCGGCCTCAACGTTGTTCGGCGCAAGAAAATTAAGCTGCCGATAACCAGCGCGAGAATCAAAAGGACCGTCGCGCCGATCAACGCGCGTCGGCGCGGCAAAAGCGGTTTCGCTTTTGCTAGGGCGCACTTCTTGGGCAGCTCCGGGTTGCCAACCGTGTCCGTGTAAAAGTTCACCAGAGAAACTTTGCGCCCATGTTTTACCTCGCATTCGCCGAGATCGTGGAGATGCGGGTTCCAGCGCGGAAAAGGTGCGAGATCGTCCGCCACGCGTTTCGACAAGAGAATATGCCCGGCATCGCCGCAATCCATCACTCGCTGCGCCATATCGATACCGGCACCGGCGACATTGGCCCGCTCGTTAACATCGAGAACTTGATTGACCGGTCCGCTATGGATCCCCATCCGCAATCGAATCTCAGGATGATTTTTAATGGCAGCGCTGATCTCCATCGCGCATACGATCGGTGCTTCCGGCTCGTTAAAAAACACGAGCAACATTCCGTCCCCGGTGGGAACGCAAACGAGTTTGCCATCGGCTTCGGCTTGCTGAAGTCGAGCGGTGCTTCGCACGATCCGCTTGAGCTCGCTCATAATCCTACTTTGCTCGGTAATGAGCAGCGTCGAGTACTCCACCACATCCAGCATCAGAACATGGCCGATCTCAACCTTCGGACCGGATTCACCTTCGGGGGTCATGGAGGTCGGAGAGCCATCCTGACCCCTCAGAACGCCTCGTCCTTGAAGTGACGTTTGCCCTTCTGCGCTTTGGCGAACTCGTCTTTGCTTAAGATATTTTCATCGAGCTGCATGTCCGTGCGGCAAAGGTTCTTAAAAAACGCCTCGATCCGCTCCCTGTTCTGCATCACGTCACCGGTGAGATAATTCGTATCGAGATTGATGCAGATCGCGCCGACGACGCCGAATTCCTTTCGAAGGATTGGGATCGTCGTACATTTGAATTTCCGTGCGCCGATGTTGAGCTCGTAATTCAGTTTATCCTCATGTTGCATGTGCCGCTTTTTCAAATCGATGAGCAGGCTCGTCGTGCCGTCGCGCAGATGCCGGCCGGTCACGTCGTTCTCGAGTGCGATAAGCGAATGGGACGGATCGGCCAGGTTGTGCAGTAAAATCTCGATTCCGGTATTCGGGAATGATTTGCCGATGAGCCGAACGATGCGCACATAATTTTCCAAATATTCTGTCGTATCGTCAGCGATCTTCCCGCCTTCGTATTTGTCGAATAGTTTTGCGTAAACTTTTTGCTCCGCCGGCTCAAGCTGCGCGCGCACGTTGTTTTGCTCGCCGATGAAAATCAATTGTCGCGCAGCGGTGTAATCGTGGTTCTTCAAAAAATAATGCATGCCGAGCCGAAAATCTTTCAGGTTAAACTCCGGCACATTGTCGCGATTGATCGTGTACGGATAAAAATCGTACTCCTCCAGATTGCGGCCAAACTTGCGCCGCTCCTTGTATTTTCCCCAAAGAAAACCGACCGCGAGCAGAATGAGCGACGCAATAACCGACGCGATCAGATTGACGGTAATGTCGCTGCCTTTGATCATGTGTGCTGGTTGACGCGAACTTTACAAATCGCCGCCTAGATTGCCGAGCGTGATATTTGCGACGAGAACCTCCGGCGGCTGGGCCAGGGAGAACGCAACTGCGTCTGCCACTTGCGCCGCGCTGATCATTTTGTCGCGCGGCCAGTTTCCTTCCACGTTGTTCCAGATCTCGGTGTCGGTGGCAGCAGGATAAATGTTAATGACGCGAATTTTGCGATCGCGCAGCTCCTCGCGGACTGATTGGGAAAAACCTTCCATCGCGAACTTGCTCATGCAATAAGCACTCCAGTTTGCAAACCCCGTCTTCGCCGCGATGGAAAGAACATTGACGATGCTGGCGCCCGGGGGCATTTGCGGCGCGAAATGCTGGATGAGCTGAAACGGCGCGGTCAGATTTACGCCGAGTGTTTGCTCCCATTCGACTGAGGTGATTTCGCCGAAAGGCTTTACCACTGCGATGCCGGCGTTGTTTACGAAAAGATCAAGAGGTTCGTCTCCAACTTCGGCGATCAAGTCTGAAACTCCCGTTGAAAGAGCGAGATCATGAATGAGTGGAATGACGCGCGCACAACCCGACTTCACCGATTTACAAGTCGCAGCCAGCGCAATCGTATCGCGACCGTGCAAGAGCAGTGCGACGTCGGGCGCGGCCAGCTTTTCCGCAATCGCGCGACCGATCCCGCGACTCGCGCCGGTGATCAAGTAGCGTTTCATGGTTTATACTGTAGCGGCGGTCTATGAGCGCCGAAATTAGAACGGTCGGCGGTCGTAGACCGCCGCTACAGTCTTCGCAACGTAAACCGATTGTTGGCTGTTTCCCATAAACGCAGCCGCACCAATTGATGATTGAGGCGATTGTCGATCTTCGACCAGAGTGCGCGCACAATGTTTTCACCGGTCGAAGGCATTTCGCGAAAATCGTCGACATCGAGGTCGAGATGTCGATCTTGCCAGGGCCGCAGCGATTCTTCGATGGCGCTTTTGAGCGCCAGGAAATCGTAGAGCGTGCCACTTCGCTTATCGTATTCTCCGCCAATCGTTGTCTCGGTGAGATAGCGGTGGCCATGGCCTAGCGGGTTATTGCACCGGCCATAAAGCTCCGCGTTTTCGGATTCGGAAAGCAAGACAGTCCGGAGGCGATGGGCGGCGTTGAACGGCATCTGCATTCCAAGAAAAACGCTTTCGTCGTCCCATACCTCGGCAAAAAAGTCGTCGCGCTCGTGCAAGCGCACGCGATGCAACGGCAGGAACGCGTTGATGCGTTCGTAAATGTAACCGACGAGACTTTCGGTCGTGATGGGGCGCTTTTTCAAACCGGCGACCTCCTTGTTCAAATGCCGATGATCCAGTTCCGACCGCAGCGACTGAATGCAATTGTCGATCTTGTCGAAACGAACGAGCGGGCTTTCGCCGGGTCCTGTTTCCGCCCGGAAAGTGAGGCGCGCACGGTAATTATGACCGTGAATTGAAGCGGCCTCACCGAAGAGCCGCTTATTTTCCTTCGCGCCAAGATGCGGCGACATGGTTTGACGCGCCGCAGAAAATTCGAACCAATAATTTCCTTCACACGCGCCATCGGAATAAAATGTCGCGCTTCGCTGAGGCGATTCGGTGAGGTGGCAAGCGGCGAGCTTTGCATCGACGTCGGAAAACAGCGGCGCAACATCGAGGTAGAGTTGTTGTGAAATATTTTCCGGCGTCGGCGGCCGCTCGCGGAACGCGGGATTGTCCTCATTCAAAAACTTGTGATCGAAATGGTCGTGGACAATTTTGCCTGCCCGCTCCTTGATTTCGCTGATATTAATAAGCATTCCGTTGCCTGGATTCACCGGGCCGGTAAAGACAAAATACGCGGTGTAGTTGCGGCCGGTGCCGTGAAGCGCCTCTGTCTCGGGACCAAAAGCGACCGCATTTTCGCTGTCGGTCCAGCGCGGAACAAACAAGCGGCGCGAAGCGGAAAATTCGAGGCGTTTGCTGACCGTCAGAAGCATGACGCAGCGCGCGCTATTCTTTCAAGAGCGAGAGAAATTCCGAGCGCGTGCGCGCGTCGTCCTTGAACGAGCCGAGCAGGCAGGAAGTTTTCATGATCGAATTCTGTTTCTCCACGCCGCGCATCATCATGCAAAGATGTTTTGCTTCCACCACGACGGCGACGCCGTTCGGCTCGAGACAATTCATGAGCGATTCCGCGATCTGCGTCGTAAGATTTTCCTGAATCTGCAAACGGCGCGCGAAGATATCGACAATGCGCGCCACTTTCGAGAGCCCGACGACTTTTCCGTTCGGAATATAAGCGACGTGCGCGCGGCCGATGAACGGGAGCAGATGATGTTCGCACAACGAGTAAAGCTCGATGTCTTTGACGAGAATGATCTCGCTCGCCTCGGAATCGAAGATAGCATTGTTAACGATCTCCTCCACGCTTTGGCGGTAACCTTGCGTGAGAAATTCCAATGCGCGCGCGGCCCGTGCCGGTGTCCTTACCAGTCCTTGTCGCGAGGAATCTTCGCCGATCGCATCGAGCAAATCGCCATAGATTTTCGTTAGCCTGCCGATCTGACCCGGCGGCAACGGCTCGGCATGGCGCGCCAGCCGATCCTCAGTTTCAATTTCAGAATTTGATGTGCGCAAGATCGACAATTGCTAATCGAGCCAACTCTGCGGATATTTCGGATCGTCGAGGGCGAGTGATTCCTCGGTCAGCTCGAGCGTGTGTTGCGTATCGAACATTACGGCAAGCTCTTCGGTCCGCGTTGCGTTCTTGCTCGCCATGATCGTGCCCGGGTGCGGGCCATGTGGAATGCCGCGCGGGTGCAAGGTGATGGAACCACTTTCGATCCCGCGGCGCGATCCTATCGAGAAAACGCGGCGCGAAGGTGCAAACAACGTAGCCGCGGATTTCGAACGTCTGATGAATTGGCGGCGGCTGATGAACCGTCCCCGTGATCGGTTCGAAATCCTGCGCGTTGAACGTGAACGGATAAAGATAGCCGTCCCAACCGACGGCATCGAACGGATGATGCGCGAGGGTGACCCGCGTGAATCGCGGGCCGTCCTTCACCAGAATATCGACATCCTCCTCTTTATCGATCGTCATCAATTCGGTCGGTGCATGCAGATCGCGCTCGGAATAAGGCGCGCCCATCTTAATTTGTCCTTCGTGATTCAAGTAGCGTTGCGGAATTCGCACCGGGCCAACTGACTCAAGAATGAGATAATCTTCTTCTTCGACCTTATCGGGAACGATTCGGTAAGTGATGCCGCGGGGAATGACGATGTAATCTTCTGCGCGATAAGGCAGTTTGCCGAAAACAGTTTCGACCACGCCGCCCCCGTGAAAGACGAAGATGATTTCGTCCGCGCCGCCGTTCTTGTAATACTGAAACTTGTCGTACGCTTTCGCCGGCCGCGCGCGGTACGCGGTCATGTCTTGATTGAACAACATCGGAATACGGCTGGCATACAGATCGCCGCGACGCGGAATGTTCGCCGTTTTCAGATGATGATGGCGCAGCGGACTGTCGGCGACTTTTTTTGGCTCCCAATGCTTGATCAACTCGACGTTGCGCACACGCGTGGGCGGGCGCAGGTGATACATGATCGAGTAGGCTTCGTCGAACCCTTGCGTCGTGAAGACGTGTTCGTAGGCGATGCCTTCGTTTTTGTAAGTCGGCGCCGCGCCGTTGCGATGAAACCAGATGTGATGTTTCCGCGGAATCTGTCCGAGTTTTTGATAATACGGCATGTCGATCTTTCCTCTCTTTACAAATTGCCTCGTGCTTCCTGTTCCTTCTCCAGCGCTTCAAACAACGCTTTGAAATTACCTTTGCCGAAGCTTTTCGCGCCTTTGCGCTGGATGATTTCGAAAAAGAGCGTCGGCCGGTCTTCCACTGGCTTGGTAAATATCTGAAGTAAGTAACCTTCGTCGTCGCGATCGACCAAAATGCCGAGTCGCTTCAACGGTTCGAAGTCCTCATCGATATGTCCCACGCGATCGGGCAGCGTGTCGTAATACGTCGAGGGGATGTTGAGAAATTCGACGCCGCGTTTCTGCAGATCGGTTACCGTTTTAACGATATCCTTGGTCGCGATGGCCACATGCTGCACACCTTCGCCGTTGTAAAATTCGAGATACTCCTCCACCTGTGATTTCTTTTTGCCTTCGGCCGGCTCGTTGATCGGAAATTTCACGAAGCCGTTTCCATTGCTCATCACCTTGCTCATGAGCGCGGAGTATTCGGTCGAAATATCTTTATCGTCGAAAGAGAGAATGTTGCGAAAGCCCATCACATCCTCATAAAACTTCACCCACGGATTCATCTGGTTCCATCCGACGTTGCCCACGCAGTGATCGCAATAGAGCAATCCGGCTTCCGGCGGATTGTAGACCGACTCCCATTTGCGGAAGCCCGGCATGAAGACGCCGTTGTAATTTTCGCGCTCGATAAACAAATGCACGACCTCGCCGTAAGTATGGATGCCGCTCATGACCAGCTCGCCGTCGTCGTCGGTGAGCGTCGTCGGTTTCATGAAACTTTTGCCGCCGCGCTTGGTCGTTTCGTTCCAGGCCGAAGTTGCGTCTTCCACTTTCAGCGCGATTGCCTTCACGCCGTCGCCGTGTTTGGCAATGTGATCAGCGATTGGATTATTCGGGCGGATCGGAGTGGTTAGGACAAACGTAAGCTTGTTCTGACAAATCGCGTAGCTCGCGCGGTCTTTCGTTCCCGTTTCCGGTCCGGAATAGGCGAGGCTTTGAAATCCGAACGCGGTTTTATAAAAATGCGCGGCCTGTCTCGCGTTTCCGACATAAAACTCGATGTAATCAGTTCCCTGAAGCGGGAGAAAATCTGCTTCGACGGCGGGAGCTTTTTTCGGAGCGGCAATTGTTGTTTGCATAGACGTCGTTCCTTTTCTTTGGGCGTGCCCTCAAATATAAGATCGACAATCACGCCTCGCAAGGTCGTGGATGTTGTAGAGGCGCTTGTGTCAAGCGCCTATTGTTTTTGCTTCGGCGCTTGGCGCAAGCGCCGCTACAACGCCTAAGGTTTTGGCGCGGGCAAGGCGGCGAGTTTTTGGAAGCGCGGATCATTTCGAAGCGGATCGAACATCGGATCGAGCCGGAGCAGTGCCGGAGTAAGTGGCGCCACAGCCAGCGGCACTGCATACGGCATCGAGAGCACTTGCTGTAAAGCGGCGATGGCGCGATCGGGTTCCCCTAGCCGCGCCGCGACCCGGGCAAAGATCTCGATCGGACATGCACCAAGGTAGGCGTCCTTCTCGAGCGGGATCGCGGCCATGGCGCGCTGCGCCAGAGTGAACGCAGCGGCCTTGTCACCCAGGCCCATATTGGTTAGGGCGAGGTCTCCAATGAGTTGATAATTATCCGGCTGCTCTTTGACGAAGGGTTCCAGCTCAGTGCGTGCCTGCCGCCAAGTTCCCTGGGCAGCGGCCTGGTCGCCCGCGACTTCTTGCGCCCAGCCTAACCAAAAGCGCAGTTCCCCATTGATGTAACCCAACGCCGGATCAGGCTTAGCGAGTATTTCCTCTAGCCGAGCGATCATTGGTGCAGGGCGGCGCTCCAGGATTGCTTGATAAACTTGTATTTCCAGCACTCTGGTGTCTTCGGGGTTCGGATGCAGCGGCGAAAGGAGCATCGAAGCATGCGTCAGGTCGCCTTCGGCTTGTGCGATTGCCGCCTTTAGCGCGAGAGCATCTACGTCGTCCGGCGTGATATCGAGAACCTGCTCAAGCTTCCGAAGCGCTTCCGGGAAACGCCGAAGGGCAATATAGGAATATGCGTGTTCACTCAGTGCTTCAGTGTCGCGCGGGCCAAGCCGCTCAGCTTCATTGAAGTATGCCTCGCTCCGCTGCCACTGGCCGCGCCGCCGCATGACATAAGCCAGCGCTGCAGGAATCTGACTGCTATTCGGCAGGGATGAGCGCGCTTGCTCAAAATAATGCACTGCGGTGCCGTAATCCTTCAGACAGGCGTAATGATAAAATCCCTTGGCCAATACGGCCTCGCCGAGATTGGGCTGAAGAGCGAGCGCAGTTTCGGCTGCCTGCCGTGTCTCCTCACGAAGTGCGAGGGTTGGTTGGAGCATCGCTGTGATGTAGCCGCGCGCATTGTTGTATGACAGCAGCGCCCAGGCAAGGGCGAACTTCGGATCCAACCGCACCGCTTCTGTCAGATACTTCCGAGCACCGAGAGCGCGCGCTGTTGTGATTTGCGTTTTCAGAATATAAGCCAGACCGCGAAGGTAGGCATCGTAAGCATCGGGATTGTCTGTCGGTTTGGCGTTGACGGCCTGCTCTTCCCTGCCTGTGAGCGAAGCGTTCAACTGGTCGGCGACAGCTTTGGCGATCTCACTCTCGACCGAAAAGATGTCAGTCAGTTTGCGATCAAACGTATCAGCCCAAAGATGCGAATCGTTGGCTGCTTTGATTAACTGCACGTTCACGCGGACAGCGTCGCCGCTCTTTTGCACGCTGCCTTCCAGGACATGGGCGACGCCGAGTTGCTTTGCGATCTCGCGCAGGTTTTCAGGGGCGCTTTTGTAATGCTGGGTCGAAGTACGCGAGATCACCTTCAGATCGGCGATCTTGGATAAGCGCGTCAGGATCTCGTCCTGAATGCCATCGGCGAAGTAGGCATTGGCCTTCTCATCACTTAGATTTTCGAACGGTAAAACAGCAATCGATTTTTCCGGAATCGCCGGCACGGGTGAGACTGATGCCGCATGCCGCTTAAATTCCCCGAAATACACGGCAGCGAGCACCAGCGCCGATGCCGCTGCAATGCCGCCCATGAGCAACAGCCTCTTCTTTGCAGGTTTCGCATGACCGATAGCTATTCGCGCCGGTCCTGACGGAAGCTGGAGGCATTGTGCAACTTCAACTGCCGATTGCGGCCGTCGCAACGGATTTTTTGTAAGGCAATCTGCCACCGTTTTTTCCCAAATCTGTGGAATGGATGCCGGCTCAATGTTGAATTCTTTCCGCCGCTCGGTCATCGAAGGGACGACTCGCTCGCAAATCTGCCGATCGACGTTGCCCGAATAAAACGGCGGCTTGCTCGTAAGCAATTCGTAAACCGTCGCGCCTAACGAGTAGATGTCGTCGAGGTGCGTAGAGCGCTCGCCGTTGAGTTGCTGGGGACTCATATAAACGAGCGTGCCACTACGACCTTGCTCCTTGGTCAAACGGCTCGCTGAATCGGCGAGGCTGCGCGCGATCCCAAAGTCCGCCACTTTCAGATCGCCTCGCTGATTCACCATCAGGTTGCCAGGCTTCAAATCACGATGAATTACCCGGGCGCGATTGTGCGCATAATCGAGCGCCTCACAAAGCTGAGTCATCCAGCCGGCGATCTCATGCGGTTCAAAAACCTGGCGCTCTTTCCCGGCGCGCAAGTTTGAAAGCGTTTCGCCATTGACGTATTCCATGGAAATACAGCCAGAGCGTTCGTCGTGCACGAAGTCGTGAATCCGAACGATGTGCGGATGCGTCAATTCGAGACAACGCTTCGTCTCGCGCTTGAGTTGATCCAACAGCGCACGATCCTGAATCATCAGGTCGGGAAGAAATTTTAGCGCGACATCGCGCTCCAGTTCCTCGTCGCGTGCAAGCCAGACTACTCCCATTCCGCCTCGCCCGAGGACCTTGACCAGCGTGTAACGGCCAAAAACTTTTTGTCCGCTGGCAAACTCACGCGAAGTCGCGCCCATGACATCGCCTGCGCGTTCGTTACTCACTTTGATGAAGTATACATTACTAGGGTAGGAAGGAAGCTAAAAGCTAGAAGGGCCGACTCCTACAACGCTGTTCAGCTTCGCGCCCGGCTTGCAGTCGTTCCTCGTTATCTTAGACACTTTGCGTCTATGATCACTTCTTAGTAGAATGTTTCTGGTGAACGCACCCCCAGATGAAGGTGCCTGGTTGGAAGCGTCCGATGGCACACGCCATCCGATCAAGGGCAGTTGTTCGCTCGGACGAACGGCTGCTAATACGATCGTGCTGGAATCGCCCAAAGTGTCGCGCCGGCACGCTCTCATCCATCTGCAAAACCTCGGCGAACTTTGGCTGATCGATTTCGGCAGCAGCAACGGAACTTTTTTGAACAAACGACGGATTCATCACCCGATTCGATTAAGCGACGGCGATCAAATCACAATCGGAGATCAGGTTTTCACGCTCCGGCAGCCCGTCACCATTTCGGAGGAGTACAAAACGGACGTAGTGCAACGAACGCTGCGGGAGATCGAAAATATTCCTTGCTGGCTTCTCGTCGCGGACATTCGCGGTTTTACGCCCCTCAGCCGCCACATGCAGAGCGAGGACTTGGACGTCCTTCTCGGAGCGTGGATTTTCAGTTGCAAGGAGATCATCGAGAATCAGCACGGGATAATTAACAAATACCTCGGTGATGGTTTTCTTGCCTATTGGCCGAATGCCGTTACGAGCCCGGAGGAGATCGTGTCGGTCATCTCCGCGCTCAAAGAATTCCAAAAGAAAGGCGGGCCTGACTTCCGCTTTGTAGTGCATTTCGGACCAGTTGCGATCGGCGGCATCGCATCGATGGGCGAGGAAAGCTTGATGGGAGGCGAAGTGAATTTGATTTTCCGCCTGGAAAAGCTGGCCAGCTCGTTAGGCGAACTTTGCTGCCTGAGCGAAACAGCGCATACAAGGCTACAAGGACTCGTTCCAACGCGTTCGCTTGGCGAATTCGAGCTGAAGGGTTTTGAGGGAAAATGTGCCTTTTTCGCTTTTTAGCTCCCGCTGAACAAGAGGCGCATTAGCAGTCAATTCGACTGCTACCGACATTTACCGAATGGAATTATGACCAAAGGTAATCGCCTTAATCGTTCCAAAACAACGCTCCCGTGCTGGCCTTCACGCTGCCTCACACACGATCGCCGGAATGTTTATGGCGATCTTTGAAGGTGAGCTCGGCGATTCCTGATTTGTCGAGCTCGCCCAAGCCTTCTGCGACCATGCGGTCATATTGTTCCTTGGTGGCGCGCGCGAGCGGTAAATCAAGATCGAGACTGCGCCCGGCCTCGAGAGCAATCCCGCTGTCTTTGGCCGCGTGCGCAGCAGAGAAAAAGCAGCTGTGCTCGCGATTTTGCATATCTTCGCCATCGGTTTCGAGCACGCGCGAGGCCGCGCCGGTCTGCGAAAAAACCTCTCTCAACATTCCCAGATCAAGGCCCAGCGCCGCGCCGAGGGCAAGTCCTTCTGCCAGACCAGCGGTGTTGATGTTCATCACCATGTTGACAAGCGCTTTCACCTTGGCTGCTTCGCCTGCTTTGCCGATGAAGCGAATCTGGGCGGCGAGTTCCTTCAGGATGGGTTCCGCTGTTCGGAATGCCTCCTCTTTCCCGCCGCACATCAGATAGAGATTCCCTTCGCGCGCCTGCGGAATGCTCGAGGCCATGCACGCTTCGAGCGTTTGCGCACCGGCTTTCTCGGCCAGCTTTTCAATATCGACATGAACTTGCGGTGAGATCGTCGCGCAGTTTACGAACAATTTGCCGCGCGCATTTACAAGCAGATTGTCGCCGGTTCCGCCGAAGATCTGACGCATTGCGTTGTCATCGGTCACCACTGTGAAAATCACGTCGGATTCCGCTGTGACTTCCGATAAATCTTGAGCGGCTGCACAGCCAAGTTCAGCAGCAATCGATGTCGCAGCCGCGCGATTCGTATCATAAACCGCCGTGATATGAAATTGCCGGTCCTTCAATCTGCGCGCCATGTTCGCGCCCATGCGACCGACTCCAACAAAACCGATGTTCATGCGGAACTGTAATCCAAATTAATTAGCATTGTCATCCCGATCCCGCAGTCTCGGGAGAGGGACCTCACACTCGAAGCTTGGAACGCACGAGGTAGTCAACGGGATCAATCGCCCTATGCGAGATCCTTCACTCCGTTCAGGATGACCGCGTCAAAACTTTTGGAACGATCATGCGATCCTGGTTCATGGACACATCGATCATCAAATCTTTCCCGCGAAAAATGGATTGTGCACTTTTTCCTCTCCCACCGTCGTCATCGGGCCGTGTCCCGGACAAATGATTGTTTCCTCCGGCAACGTCAGGATTTTCTCGAGATTATTTCGTAACGCATCGCGGTACGACACGTTTCCGCCGCCCATTGATCCGGCAAAAAGCGAGTCGCCCACGATCGCGATTGGGCGCGCGAGACCCGTCACCACGTATGTCATGCCGCCGGGGGAATGACCCCAGGTCAGTCGCGTATCGATTTGGAGATTTCCGAGGCGAAACTGTTTTCCTTCCTCGATAGGCTCCGCGCCAGGAACCGGTTCGCGTGCTGGAGTAAAAACCTCTGCGCCGGTTTCTTCGCGGAGGCGCGGCAGGTCTGCGACATGATCGGCGTGAGCGTGCGTAAGGAGAATGAGTTGTACATTCAGCTTGTGGCGGTTCGCAAAGCGGACCATCTCATTAGAATCAGCGCCTGTATCAAACGCGACTGCGGCGCGACTCGCCGGGTTCCAGGCAAGGTAGGCGTTAACAGCCATGCCGTGATAATCCGTGTTGAATTGCGCGAGGCCTTCCGCTTCGATTTTTTCTGGATGCCATTCGCTTTTGGCCAATTCGCAAAGGGCCTGCCCGTTAAGGCCGAGGATTGGAGCAACGTTGAGGAGAGCGGGTTCGTCGAAATCGCCGTCACGCAGCTTGCGGATTGCTTCCGAATTGACGCGCGCTTTTTCGGCCAGTTTAGAATCGGAAATGCCCAAACCGCGTTGCGCTTTTCCAATAATGTCACCGACATTGTCTTCGAGCGGAATCATGTTTCTATTTGTTAAACATTGACCGGTTCTGCATCTGGCGCGCTGCGCAAGTCGCTGATCCGATTCCGCGCCAAGTTCTCAAGCCAGTCAGCAACGACGGCGACTGAAAATGCCTGGCCGGTTTCCTTTTCCATCGACGTCATCGCGACATTGTTAATGCCACAGGGAACAATGTGATTAAATGGCGAAAGGTCGCCGCACACATTCAACGCGAACCCGTGCATCGTAATCCAATGCCGCACACCGACGCCAATGGAAGCGATCTTGCGATCTTCTACCCAAACTCCCGTGAGCGCTTCGCGTTGCGTCGCGGCAATACCGTATTCGGCCAGCACTTCAATGAGCAGGTGCTCGAGCCAGCGCAAATATTTGTGTAGATCCTGGCCACACCGACGCAGATCGATAATGGGATAGCCCATCAGCTGGCCGGGTCCATGATAGGTCGCCTGGCCACCACGATTGATAGCGAAGAGCGGATGCGGCAGATGCGCAGCGGCCAGCAGACTGGATTGATCAGGAGTGCGCCCGATTGTGTAAACGGGTTCATGCTCGAGCAAGAGCAATTCGTCCAGTTGGGAAGGATCTTCTCGCTTCGCCGCGACAATTTTCTCCTGTAACGCGAGCGCACTAGCGAAATCCTTTCGCCCAAGCCAATGCACGTGAAGATCAATAACCGCGGCGCTCATATCTGCGTTGGTCCCGGGAGGCCTAAGCTTGCAATCTCTTGCGCGCGCAAGTGAGTGAGCCCGATCGCCAGCGCATCCGCGGCGTCGGCATCCGGCGTTTCGGTTAAGCCAAGAAGCGCCCGCACCATGAACGCTACCTGATCTTTGCCGGCCGCGCCGCGCCCAACGGTGGATTGCTTGATTCGCTTCGGTGAATATTCAAAAACCGGCAGTCCGTTTTCGGCCGCGGCGAGAATGGCTGCGCCTCGCGCAGCTCCGAGGATGATCGCGGTCTTGTAACTTTGCACGTAAATGACCGACTCCAGCGCGCAACAATCCGGTTGGTGTTCCCGAATAAGTTCAACCAGCCGGTCGCGGATCGCGACCAGACATGAGGACGAACGCATCGCGCTCGCGTTGTGAATAGTCCCGAAATAAACCGGACACGGTTTGCCATTGTTTGCATCGACGATCGCGACACCCGTGTTGCGCAGAGAAGCGTCAATGGCAAGCACGCGCATTATCCTAATCTTAAAATCACGCGGCGTAGGTTCAACACGGAATCGACAAATTCCCAAGCAACGGTTTTACTCCCGACATCGTGGCGAAGAGTGGCAAAAAGATTGGCGGATTTGGAGATGAGCGAATCAACCTCGCGGCGGCGATCATTCTGCTGATGATGAGTATCGCGAATATTCCTTCTGCGATGGCCACAACGAAAGGGTTGAGCCAAATCGTAACGCCAGACCTGCAGCCAGAAGGAAATCTCTCCTTAAGTCTGCAAATTCAAGACAAGCGGATTGCGAACCCCTATGAATTGCAAGCCGAGTTGGGTCTGACGAAATGGGCTGAGGTAGCGGTGTTTCGCGGATTCCAACCGGACGATTGGATCTTTGCGACGGAGATCGGATTGTTAACGAAAGAGCCTTATCTTCTTTCCGTCGGGTTTGTTAATTGGTCGCCTCACCTGAATGTGGATCCTCAACCATTTATAGAAGCTGGCTACTGCACCGAGCATCACAAAGTGTTCGGCGGGGCTATTCATAGCGGCTACAAAAACGAAGCAATCCTCGGTTATGCCTACGACTTCAATGAGAGGTGGCGAGTGCAGGTTGATTGGCTGAGCGGCTCCGAAAACTCATCGACGATCGGTTTCACCTGCAACGTCACACGCGATTTCCAGTTCAACCCGGCGCTCTACGTCAGCAATGGTCCCAAACACGATCTGTTTGGCTACATAGTTTTCACCTACACATTTCATCTCTGGGGCGACAAAAAGGAGACGGAGCCATCAGGAAAACGCCCCGAGCCCGTTGCGGGCGCAAAATAAGCTGTGCCGAACAACTCGACGTCTCCGCGGAGCCGCATCAGTGCTGGTCTGCTGATGTTCCGGCGCAGAAACAATGAACTCGAAGTTTTGCTCGCCCATCCCGGCGGACCGTTCTTCGCCCGCAAAGACGACGGCGCATGGACAATCCCGAAGGGCGAGGCGGCTCCGGGAGAAGATTTACTGACGCGCGCTCAAATTGAGTTTGAGGAAGAGCTTGGATTCCGGCCCAAAACCTTTCGGGGCTGGATTGCGCTCGGCTCAATCAAGCAAAAGGGCGGCAAAACTGTGCATGCCTGGGCGTTCGAAGGCGATTTGCCAGAACCATTCGAGGTCAAATCAAATCTGTTCGAAATGGAATGGCCGCCGCGCTCCAGTAAGCTCAAGGAATTTCCAGAAATTGATCGCGCCGAATTTTTCACCGAGGAGATTGCGCGCCAGAAAATGAAGCCGGCACAGATTCCATTTCTCGATCGCTTACGTGCTGCCGTCCTGCCGAGTACCGATCCGGTTTAGCTTTGCGTCGGCTGCTGCACCGGTTAATCAAATTTACGTGCAGAACAAGGACGATTCCATCAGCGCAGCGCGTTCGAGCTTAACGACACCTCCGGAATGCGCGGACGAAATTTTCCTCGAAGGACCGCGTTCACGTTTTGCTGAATTCTTCACACTTTTGCGAGTGATGCGCGATTTCCTGCGCGGATTTCGCACACTCCATTTTGTCGGTCCGTGCGTAACCGTGTTCGGCTCAGCCCGGATTCAGCGCGACGATCCGCATTACGAGCTGGCCAGGAAAATGGGTGCAGCCATTGCGCGTCTGGGGTTCACCGTTATGACTGGCGGCGGCCCTGGCATTATGGAAGCGGCAAACCGCGGCGCCAAAGAAGCCGGTGGCCGCTCCGTCGGTTGCACCATTGAACTGCCGTCGGAGCAGCCGGCGAATGCCTATCTCGATCGCTGCGTGCGGATGCATTATTTTTTCGTCCGCAAAGCGCTGCTCGTAAAATATTCCTACGCCTTCGTTGTCATGCCCGGTGGCGCAGGCACGCTCGATGAGTTGTTCGAGGCGGTCACTCTGATTCAAACAGGGAAGATCAAAAATTTCCCCATCGTGATTATGGGAACCGACTATTGGAAGGAACTGATCGGCTTCATCAACAAAATGGCGCAGCGCGGAATGATCGCCCCTTCTGACCTAAGCCTGATTTACGCGACCGATTCTGTGGAAGAAGCTATCGAACACATCCGAACCAAAGCGATCGAACCATTCGGTCTCAAACGCGTTGCGCGCCGTCGACGCGCGTTCCCATGGTTCGGCGAGCGCGGCTTGCCTCTGCGACAGTGTAGGTAGGGGCGATTGACCTCAATCGCCCGGGCGGTTCGGGTGAACCGCCCCTACCTTCTCGCAGCTCTTACTGATTATTGAGAACCGTTTTCGGCGCAGGTCTGTTTAGTTCCACTTTGTCGTTCACTTTTTGGATGAACGCGCTTTGCTCTTTCAGTTCCCCTTTAAGCGCATCAATTTAATTGCGTCTTTTACGAAAAATTCTTAAGCCATCGCCCGGCACGATTCGTTCGCACCTTTTTTCTACGGAAAGGGCAGGGCCAAGTTCCCGAAAAATGTACAGTGCGAGCGTTCTTGTCGCTCGTGCTTCCGGTACACCGCAAAATGCCTGAGCATCAAGCGGCGGCAAGACCTGCGCGGATTACAGCCAAGATCAGGATTGACGCTAGCGCGGTCTTATTACGACGGTTCGTGAGTTGTTCTCGTGTGCTGTTGAATGCGTCACGCGTTAACGTAACTGCTTTCCGGGGATCATCCGTCAATCGAGAAGCGAAACTGTAAACGGCGGGATAGTAACGAGCGATCAATCTGTCAAAACGTGAGCTTTTCGCTTTCATCAGCAGCCTCTTTTTTCGATTGGTCGCAGTGGCATTGCCTTTCCTTACGTGTCTTGCCCGCAGCATGTTGGCCAGCGAGAGTTTGCCGAGTTGTTTATAACGATGTTTCATCTTGTTTCCTCGTTTGTGCTCATAATGACCCAATGCCCAGCGTCCGGCGCTTCTGCTTTAATCGGAAATAGTGGGCGTTTCACCGCTAGAATCGTTTCCAAAGGAACGAAAAAAGACATTCCGATAATTATGGAAACTAATATTCCCTTCAAGACCACCCGGGAATGAAGCTCGTAGCAACTGGTGCCGTTCTCGCAGTAGGCTGCGAGGCACACTGCCAATCCGGGGGGTATTTGCATTTCTCACTTACTTCTACGGAAACGACCGAACGAAGTTCTGGGAAAAAAGGAGGTAGCGGCGATTGACCGCAATCGCCCGGGCGGTTCGGGTGAACCGCCCCTATCTTGCGATGGCGGCGAGGACGAGAAAGGCGCAGCCGGCTGCCCCGAAAAGCAAGCTTACGATCCAAAACCGGGGTTTCCTTGTAAGCGCGGAAATTGCCGCGATGGCAATTGCGATTTGGAACATTGTCACGCCGCGCGCGAACACTTCGTGCTTGTGAAAATTTGATTTCGCCGCGGCTTCCTTGTGCTCCGCTTCCGACTTGATTTCTTCCTGCTCTTTTTCGTAACGATCGCGTTTGGATGCGTCGGATTCGTTGGGCGTACCGGCAAGCGAAATCTTAGCCTCAAGCAGCGAAGCCTTGATGCTTTTGGCTTGATAGTAACTCCATTGATCGGACGCTTCGATTTGGTTCATCATGGCCTCGTTCGCGTGTTGCCCGGAGAGAAGTCCAGCGATCGCCGCGAGGACGGCGAGAATCGCAGTGCTCAACGCAACCCACGAAATCCACGTTTCACCGCTGTGTTCGGCGCTTTCGTGGACCTGCTCCTGCAAATGCTCGAGAGGCACTTCCGCTTCTTCCATCGCGAAACCTTAAGATCGACCATCGTTGATTCAAGATAGAATCGACAAGCGGCAGGACAGCAGTTTAATTCAGCGGCGAAATCTCAATGAGCAAAATCGTAACTGCACCACTGGTCTGCCAGATTTGCAAAAAACCGAAGTCGCCGAACAGCGGAATGATCGCGGAATTGATCCGGCCGTCGCTTCTCGAGTTCATCAAAAAGCGATTGCCCGACTTGGATAGCAAAGGGTTCATCTGCTTCGACGACTTGGGGGAATTCCGGAAGGATTACATCAAAGAGGTTTTAGAAGACGAGATTGGCGAACTTTCCGCGCTGGACCAGGAAGTGATCGAAAGCCTGGAACAGCACGAGATACTTTCCAGCGACCTCAGCAAACAGTTCGAAAGGAAACTCACTTTCGGCGAGCGCCTCTCCGACCACATCGCAGAGTTTGGCGGCAGTTGGAAATTTCTTATTAGTTTTGGGGCAGTGCTCTTCATCTGGATCGCCATCAACGGCGTCATTCTCGCGACACGCGCATTCGATCCTTTTCCATTCATTCTCCTCAATCTGATTCTCTCCTGCCTGGCCGCTGTCCAAGCGCCGGTTATCATGATGAGTCAAAACCGAGCCGAGGCGCGCGATCGGTTGCGGGCCGAGAACGATTACAAAGTCAATTTGAAAGCCGAGCTGGAGATTCGGCACTTGCATGAGAAAATCGATCACCTGCTGCGCCGGCAATACAACCGGTTGTTCGAGATTCAGCAAATCCAGATCGAGTTATTGGAAGAAATCAGCCGCCACAAAAAATAGCCTCTTTGTTCCTTCGATCGGAGAGCTCTCAAATCCTCTGCCAAAGTCCTCCGTTTAAAGCATCGGATGTCTGAAATTTCTTCGCGTCCGTTCTCGCGGCGGGATCTTGCAAAACCGGAGGAAACAAATCGCTGCGCTGCATTGGTAACAGTTGTGTTACCTTTCTCTTGTGAAGGTGATTAGGTTTCGGTGGCGTTCGACCAAAAGATTCTGCTTGGCTTTCTTGAAAGCTCCTGCGCAATATCCACCCTGACGTTGAACCGCAGAGCGTCAGCTGCGGCTCAATGCAAAAGAAAATATGGAACGCTGGCGTGCAGAAGAAGGAGTAAAAAGCATGAAAAGATCAAATGCATTACGGACGATTTTTTGGGTGGCATCGATGTTTGCGATCGTATTTTTGGTGCGAGCTGAATCTGGCGACAGGCGCACAAGAATGCCCGACACAAAGAGCGCGCCGCCGGCGCCGATTCGAATTATCGATCAAAATGGCCAGCCAGCCGTGAACGGCGTGCCGTCGGCTATCAGCGCGATTTTCGATGTAGCCGTGGGGCAGGGCGGCTTCGTGTTTGTGCCCAGCACAGTCAACATCTCGGTGGGCGACACGGTGCGGTGGACATGGGCCACCAGCGGCCACAGTGTCACCAGCGGTCTTCCTTGCGCGGCCGATTCACAATATTGTTCTCCTAACGATATGAATTGCGCTTCCGGGGTTCTCTCCAATTCAGGCACGGTTTATACGCATACCTTCACGCAGCCTGGCAGGTATTCTTATTTCTGCGCCGCGCACTGCGCTCTTGGTATGACTGGCGTGGTTAATGTTTCGGGTGGTTGCACGCCGTCGGGATGGTCGGCAGGTCCTGACATGCCTACGCCGTTGGTCAGAGCGGTTGGCGTTTATTTTCAGGCC
>QHPX01000068.1:19201-31134 GCA_003219195.1 Verrucomicrobiota bacterium | reverse complement strand
TGCTCTTTTCACCACGACCGTGATCGCGGCTGCCGTTTTCAAGAAAACGCGCGTGATCGGTTTCGGTCTGCTCTGGTTCCTGATCGCGCTTCTGGCGACGTCACTCTTCCCTCTCGCCGAAGTGATGAATGATCATCGCACGTTCCTTCCGTACATCGGGCTCGTGATCGCGATGGCTGGCGCGGTGTCGTTGCTGATCAATCGCGACGTTCGATATAGCTTGTGGGCCAAAGTCGCTGCCGCTGTCGCGGTCGGACTCTTCTTGTGCGGAAACGGCTACGCGACGTTTCAGCGAAACAAAGTTTGGAAAACCGAAGAATCGCTTTGGCACGACGTGGTGACGAGGAGTCCGCGCAACCCGCGCGGGTTGATGAACTATGGCAACACGCTCATGGCGAGAGGCGATTACGAAGGGGCGCTCGATTATTTTCACCGCGCGCTCGCGTTGGCGCCGCAGTATTCGGTGTTGCTAATCAATCTCGCGATTGCGGAAAACGCAACCAAGCAGAGCGCGGCAGCGGAGCAACATTTCAAGGATGCGCTGCGACTCGCGCCGACGAGTCCCGACAGCTACACCTACTATGCACGCTACTTGCTCTCGCACTCGCGCGCCGAGGACGCACGCGCGTTCCTGCGCAGTGCGCTGGAGCTCAGTCCTTCAGACCTCACCGCGCGCCAACTTCTGGCGCAAGCAGATGGTCAGGCACGCAATCAACCGGCAACGCAAACTCCGGAGTATTACCTCGACCTCAGCCTCCAGCTTTATCGCGAAGAGCGCTACGTCGAATCAATTGCCGCTAGCCGGCGTGCGCTCGACCTTCGACCCGGCTACGCCGAAGCATGGAACAACATCGGCGCCGCTTACAATAAGCTCGGTCGCTACGAGGAAGCGGCCGCGGCCTGCGAGCAGGCACTGCGTTATAAACCGAACCTCGAATTGGCACGAAACAACCTGCAATACGCGCGCGAGAGATTGAAAGCCCCGGCCAAATAGTGATCTCACCCTCTCCACGAGACGATTTTAGATCCATTCGGGGACCGAGACATGACTAAGCGTGGTGTTCTTTGATCGACCGAAGCGCAGTGACTAGTCTGCTCATGCCGAGCGTAATGAATTCCTCAAAGAGTCAGTCAGCTTGGCAATCAGCCGTCACGCTTGAAGGCAAGCTCGCCTCGTCATCGTAATAGCGGATTAAACGCCTTCGACGAGGATCATTTTTGTTTTAGCCGTGCGGTGGCGCATTTTCCGCGGCTCGCGGTATTCCTCGCAATTCAGCCACTCTTTGCGCACGATGTATTTCCCGCCGTACTTGTGAACTGTCGCGGCAGCTTGCTTCTTGTATTCCTCGTAACCCGCCGGATCGGCAATATCGATTTCAACAATCACGTAAGCAGACATATTTCAAAGGCCAGAAGTCAAAAGCGTCCGTTGCTGTCGTCTTTTGCGGCCAACTCGGGATTTTTTTTGCGCCGTCGCAACCGCAGCCAGTTGTTCCATGTTTTGCGCATGCTGTCTCGTGGTGTGAGGTATTTTTGGTTGAGCTCGTTACTTTTGAGGATCTGGGCGAGGATTCCTTTCACTGAAAAATCGTTGGTGTTCAGAATGGTATAGGCCGTGCCGACTGCGGCGGCGTGGTGCGCGTCGCTCGCCGCAATCATGGGCAAGCCGCGAATCTGCGCATATTTAAATGCATAGCGATTGTAGCGACGCAAAGTCGTGGCCGCGTTGAAAACTTCGATCGCGTCGATCGGCAATTTCTCCAAGGTCGAAAAACGAATTCCCGCTCGAAACAAATCATATGGATGTGGTGGAATGGCGAGACCGCCGCGTTCGTGGATCATCTCACAAACTTTGCGCGCCGGTTTTCCCTTTAAATAGGGGAGTGTTGCGCCGATGCAAAGCAGATGGCCGTCGGCGGTTGTTATTTCGACGCCAGGCAAGACAAGGAAGTTGTCGACGGGCAAGCCGTCGAGGCGCATCAATCCTTTTTCGAGCAGATAAGTGACGGCCTCGGATGTGTTGTGATCGGTGATGGCGAGACCGTGCAGCCCTTTCGCGCGGGCGGCGGCGATTAAATCCTCCGGACTGGAAACTCCATCGCCGGAAAAGAACGAATGCGAGTGCAGATCGATATTAAACGGCATTTTGGGGAGGTTAATTTGGAGAAGGTAAAATGGAAAGCGTCAGCTTGACGGCGCGGACGGTGGTTGCGAAACGCTGGGTGCGGTGCGCTGCTAAACCAGCGCGTCAACCAGCGCGCCTGGCTCTGCAGATTTTTCTTCTTCGTGACGATGGAACTGCATGTCATAAAGCCGCCGATAATAGCCCGATTTCTCGAGCAGCTCGCGATGCGTTCCAATTTCCTTGATGTGCCCCTGGTCCATCACCACAATTTGGTCGGCCGATAAGATGGTGGAGAGCCGATGCGCGATGGCGATGACGGTTCGGCCTGCCGCCAACGTCTGCAGCGCAACCTGAATCTGCTTTTCCGATTCGGAGTCGAGCGACGACGTCGCCTCATCGAGCAGTAGAATAGGCGCATTCTTCAGAAGCGCGCGGGCAATGGCCAACCGTTGCTGTTGGCCGCCGGAGAGCAGGCAACCCTTATCGCCGATCACCGTTTCGTAACCCTGCGGCTGCGCGATAATGAAGTCGTGAGCGAAAGCGGTGCGCGCGGCGGCGTAAACTTCTTCCGGATTGGCGCCGAGACGTCCAAACCGGATGTTGCTAAAGATTGTATCGTGAAACAAAAATGTGTCCTGCGTAACAAGGCCAATTTGTTCCCGTAAAGATTTTTGCGTGAGAGCGCGCAAATCGCGGCCGTCAATCTTCACCGCGCCGGAGGTCGGATCGTACAAACGCAGAATGAGTGAGAGAACAGTCGATTTTCCCGCGCCACTGGCGCCGACCAGCGCGAAACTCTTGCCCGGCTCGATCTCAAGATTGAGATCTTGGACGGCAGCGGCCGAGCCGGGGGCGTACCGGAAAGTAACTTTCTCAAAATCAATCCGGCCTTTCGATGAAGGCAAGTCAGTGGCGCCGGGCCGGTCCTTTACCATCGGCTCCGAATCTAAAATCCTGAAAATCTCAGTCGTGGCGGAGATCGACCTTTGCATCACGATGTGGATTTTGCTCAGCGTTTTGATCGGCTCGTAAAGAATGAAGATGCCGGAGACCAGTCCGAAGAAACGGCCCGCACTCAGATTGACGGCGTAAACGTATAGCAACGCCAGGCCAACCCCCATCGCCGCGATAGTTTCCACCAGCGGTCCAACTGCTTCCGTCGATTTGATCATTCGCATCATGTTGGAGAACTGAAGCTGGTTGCTGCGGACGAACGATTTTTCCTGATGCTCTTCCCGCCCAAACGACTTGATAACGCGAATGCCCGCGAAGGTTTCCTGCATGGTCACAACCATTTGTCCCAAATCTTCCTGCTCATATTGGACGGCCCTGCGCGCGCGGCGACCGAAAAGGCGAATCGGCAAAATGCAAATCGGAAAAAGAACCAGGGTCACAACAGTAAACTTCCAGTCCATGAGCAGAAGAACGCTCACCGCGCCGATGATCGTGACGGGCTGTTTAAAGGCATCGCTGCTCACGGTGGCAAGCGCAGCCTGCATCCCGCGCGTGTCGTTGGTGATGCGCGAGATAAGAAATCCGGCCCGCATTTTGTTGAAGAACTCCATGGAGTGCCGCACGATCTTCCGAAAGAGCTGCGTCCGGATGTCGGTCACCACTTTGTTGCTCACCCACTGCATGTAATAAGCGTTGCCGTACGAACAGAAACTGCGCAGAGTCATGACCAGCGGAATGGCGAGACAGATCCAGGCGATCGAGTTAATCCTGGGGCCGACATTGAGCATCTCACGATGAGCCAAGATAGCGCGCGGGTTGGGCGCCGCCCCATGAAAAACGAAGCTTGAGACCTGTAGTACGGTTAGAGGAAGGAGTGAGGTAAGCAAGGCAAAGGCCACTCCAAATCCGAGGCCGAGGCCGAAACGCGATTTGTATGGTTTGACGTAACTGTAGAGCCGGCGATACGGGCCCCAAGCCTCGCGAACAGTCTGCCAAAATGAGTTTTTTTTCTTTGCGGCTTTTCCGTTGCTCATGAGCTTTACGCTGCCGGAGCCGACAGCAGCAAGTCCATAGCATTAATCACGGCTTCCGTCGAGATCTCCTTCATCGCGACGCGCGCCTGCTTGGGGAAAAACTCGGCCATCGGCTTGGTCGATTCTCCTTGCAGGATCAAAGCCGGGCTTTCGCGTGGCCGCCAGTGAAACGGGTTGGTTGGGCCGAAAAGAACTACTTGGGGCGTTTGTTTCGCCGCCGCGAGATGCATCGCGGCCGAGTCAACTGTCACGAGAAGCCGCGCCTGCGCGATAAGCGCGGTTAGAGTAAGCAAATCGGTTTTACGAGAAAGATCAACAATCGAAGCTCGCCTCAGGCGGGGAGTCGAGCGAGATGGATGGGTGACCCGACCGGGTGAGCCTTCGGGAGAAAGCGAATCAACAGGCTGCCGCAATTTGGCTTTGATTTCACAGATATGCTTCTGCTCGAGTCCCGAGCCGCCGCCGGTAAGCACGCAGTTAATCCGCCAATTGGAGCGGACGTGGCCGATCACGTCGGCCCAGCGTCGCGTCTCCCAAAACTTTTCGGTGCGCGCCGAACCCGGATGGAAGATGATGAAGGGACTGTCGATCTTTGCTGTTTCCAGGAGCTGCTCCGCTTTCTCGCGGGCGGGACGGGGTACCTCCAGCTGGAGGACGCGGGAAGCGTTGCAAATCCCGAGCGGCTCGAGCAAAGCCAGATTATAATCGAGCGTGTGCATTTCCTTGAGGCGAAGTTTCGTGAACTCATTGTAGACGCGGGCCCGATTGCCTGAGTTATCCTTCACCCTGTGAGCAGCGACGCGCTTTTGTGCCCGGGAGAGAAAAGCAAGAAGCGCCGAGCGATCACTTTGCGTGAAGTCAACGCAATAGTCGAATTTTTCTCGCGCGACGGTCAGAAAAACGGCCACGTCACTGAGGTTGCGATTGGCGACGAGTGTCCGGTCGGCGCTCGAGATGGCGGGCAATAGCTCCGCGCATTCGCGCGAAACCACCAGCGTGATCCTCGCTTCAGGGAAATTTTTACGGAGCGCTTCGATGGCCGGCGTTGTCATAATCAAATCGCCAATCCGTTTCAGTTGGAGGAGCAAAATTTTCACAGCTGACAAGGAGCGGCGGTCCCCAGACCGCCGGGGCGATTTGGAAATCGCCCTTCCTTGAGAAGATTATCGCACCATTCGCATGGCGACTTCGTAAGCACCGAGCAATCGCGTGCGGAAATGGTCCCAGGTAAAATTTTCAACCACACGCCGCCGGGCCGCGCCGCCCATTTGCTCAACCATTTCCGGATGTCGATAAAAATATTCGAGCGCGGCCGCGATGGAATCAACATTTCCAGGCCGGACAATAATTCCTTCCACCTGATCACGCACGACATCTCCCGCCTGGCGAGTCGTGATTTGCGGCAAACCGCAGGCCGCAGCTTCATACGTGACTTTGGCGCTGCCCTCCCATTGCGAAGGAAAAACGTGCACCGTGCTTTGGTTGAGATAATTCTCCGGATCACGCACAAACCCGAACGTGCGGATGTTGTCGCGCCAGAATTTTTTGAGATAAGGCTGCGCTTCCTCGTGGACAGAGCCGGCGAGCCACAGCTCAGCATCTTGTAGATTCAGGCGATGCCACGCTTCGAGCAGATGGTGAATTCCTTTGCGTTCGATCAATGCGCCGGAAAAAATCGCCCGAAATTTTGCCGGACGTTGTCCAGGCTTGAAACGCTCCACATCCACGCCGCGCGGGAGATAAAATAATTTTTCTTCCGGGAAGCCTTGGACACGAAAAGTCTCCGCTGCCATTTCCGATAACACGACCAGTAGATCCGCCAGTTTGTATTCTTCGATGAAGCGCTTGCGCTCGAGCAGCAATGCAGACTTCCCTTTCCGAAACCACGATAAGCTGCTTGTCGATCCAGCGCCGGCCGGCTCCTCCGCTTTCAGTTTTCCGCGATCGCGATGCCAAGTTGGAATTTCGACGATCGATGGGATTCGATGTTTTTTCGCCACCCGGAGCGATAGCAAACAATCGCCCGACCAGCTGTGAAATAAATCGTAGCGTCCGGTCGCCAAATGCCGCGACGCGATCCAATCAACATATTTCTTTTTCGCGCCATAGTAATAAGGCCGGTCGAGAAACGAGATGAGGCGGACCGGATGCCAGCGCAGCGAATGGATCAGTGATGCGGGAATCTCTTTTTGCCGATTGTCATAGGCAATTGCTTTTCCGAGAAATCCGCCGCGATACGACGCGCGCAAGGCCTCGAACGCGTCCGTGTCCAGGCCGGAACCGCCGATGCGGGCGAAGATCGAGTAGAGCAAATGCCTCGGCAACACGCGCGCAGCCGGCGGGGCGGAACGTGGTAGAGAAGGGGCGTTTAGAATTTCACCCGGCATGGGGTTACAATTATCCTGGCCGAACGCCAGCAAGTAAAGTGTCATTCCGAGCGGAGCGAGGAACCTCGCAATTTACGCAGAGGGTGGTTGTGAGATCCTTCGCGAAGGCGCAGGATGACAATCAGCGAGATGTCGCCGCAAAAGCTCAGCATCGGTTTTGTCCGCCGCGGATATTCCGCCAGTGGCGGCGCGGAAGCTTATCTGAAACGCCTCGGACGCGGAGTTGTCGATCTTGGCCACGAAGCGCAACTCATCACGAGCGATGACTGGCCGTCTAACGAGTGGCCATCCGGTTCGATTCATCATTTGCGTGCAAGATCGACAATCGCCTTCGCCGACGAGGTGGAGCAGCTGCGCCCGCAAATTCATTGCGACGTTTTGATGAGCCTCGAGCGCGTCTGGCGCTGCGATGTTTATCGCGCCGGCGACGGCGTACATCGCGCCTGGTTACAGCGGAGAAGGAAATTTGAATTGCCGCTGCAACAATTTGTTCGCGGCTTCAACCGGAAACATCGCGATCTGTTACTTCTCGAGAAATCCCTTTGGGGCGAGCGCGGCGCCAGCCGCGTGATCGCGAATTCGGAGATGGTGAAAAACGAGATTGTCGATCTTTACCATTATCCCGCGGACAAGATCGACATCGTCCGCAACGGCGTGCCGCTCGAAAAATTCCGGTTCGATCCGGAGTTGCGAGAAAAAGCGCGCGAGGATTTAAAATTGAAGCCGGACCAAATCGCCCTTCTTTTCGCCGGCTCCGGCTGGGAACGCAAAGGATTGCGCTTCGCCGTCAAAGCGATGGCGCTGTGCCGCAACCGAAAAATGCGCTTGCTCGTCGCCGGTCACGGCAACCCGTGCTTCTACAAATCGAAGCGGGTCAAGTTTCTCGGCGAAATTCACGATCTCGTGCCCATCTACGCCGCCGCCGACATCTTTATTCTACCAACCATTTACGACCCATTTTCCAACGCCTGCCTCGAAGCGCTCGCCAGCGGCTTGCCCGTGATCACGACGCATGCAAACGGCTTCAGTGAAGTCATCGAGGACGGCGTCCACGGCACGATTGTCGATCTTGCGAACGACCTGCTCGGATTGCGCGACGCCATTCGATTTTGGTCGGATTTGTCCCGCCGCGCGCTTGCAAGATCGATAAATGCCGAACGCGCGTCGCAATTCGACATTTCAAAAAACGTCGAGCAAACCCTCGTGATTTTACTTCAAGCCGCGTCTCCCGGGTAGCGCACGCGTGACGCGCGCGCTACCCGGAATTTCACGGAGAGAGTATGCGGCCGTACTCGGAAGTCTTGCTGCGCATCTCGAAGTAGTGGTACGCTTCGAGAGCAACCTTGCTGATCGCACGCTCAGCAGCCCGCTCGTCTCGGTCGTAAGCCGTCATCACACTGATGGCAAACGGTCGGTTTAGCACAAAAACAATACCTGAGTCCGTCCGCACACCTTCCAAGTTTCCAGGCTTGTTAGCCACCTGAATGCCATTCGGCAGGCAGCGTGGAATGTAACTCTCTTTCAACGTCGATAACTGCTTGATGAACTCCGCTGTCGATTTCTTGTTTAGCACCTTTTCTTTATGGATGGCTTCCAGCAGCCGGACCATTTCCTGCGGGGTAGCTACGTTCTCCTCGCCGCGTCGAGCGGCTGCGACATCCATCATTTTGCGCCGCAGCATCACCTTGGACAGCCCTAGGCCGCGTAGCATTGCATTTACGTTTTCCCTGCCTACGCGGCCGTACAGGATGTTGGCGGCGGTATTATCGCTTACGGCAACCGTGAACTGCGCTAAGTCGCGGTTTGTAAGCCGCGTGACACCGGCACTAAGACCGGCCATGATCTGGCTGTCTTCGACCAGGTCCTTGGAATCGAAGGTGTAAATGTCATCCAGCTTGGCTTTCCCTTGCGCTCCCGCGCGAGCTTCCTGGTCCTGACGATACAATTCTAGCAGGATCGCTAGCTTGATGGAACTGGCGGCGGGGAAAACGTGGTCGGCGTTGCGCAAAAGAATCCGACCGTCCGTTAGGTCGAGAATAGCCACACCCATAACGCCATCGAGTCGAGAGGTAATTTCCTCGACGCGAGCCTCGAGCTTCTTCCAAAGCAAATCGCCGCGGGTGTCGCCCGGTGCTTCAGCTCTCTGCTGGCCGATAGTGCTGGTGGATAGTGCTACTACGATGGCGAACGCGGTAAGCTTCATAGTGTCAGAGGTCAGAGGACAGAAGTCAGAGATCAGAAGCCAGCGGGCAGGAGCCAAAAAGTGCCTGCCGGTCGAATCATCCGCCTCAGTCGGACTATTCTTTTGCTTAAGCGTTGCCGGTGGTTCGTAAACACCTTTTCCGGCACCTCAACCAACGTACTAGGTGAGCCATCGGGATGAGTGATCTCGATGTGGCGGAGCTCCGGAGTTTCGGGCGCTGGCGGCGGAGCCACATCGGACGGAAGCTCGTCGAGAATCGAGCGAATTGGAACCCACTGATCACCGAGGCCATCACGCCAGACATAATCGTCTGGCGTGATTGTCTTCCGAAATAGCTTTGTGCGGATCTGCCGTCCAGTAAACGGGCCAAGTTGTTTGCCGTCCGCAGAGGCGAAGTACTTTGCGCTAGCGGTCGTCATTCGAAGCCCAGCGGATTTAGACGAAAATTTTTCGTCTAACTAGGTTTATTTTCATTTTTTACCACTAGCGAGGGCGGCGTTCACGTTCGGGAAAATGCGGAAGACCTGGTCGAGGCGGGCGATTTCGAAAATGGTGCGGACTGGCTCCTGCAAACCGGCGAGGGCGAACTTGCCGCCGTATTCCTGCACATTCTGCATGCCTTCGATCAAGGCGGCGAGGCCGGAGCTGTCGATGTAGGTCACGCGGGCAAGATCGACAATCAACTTTGGCGGCTTTTTTTCGATCATCATTTGGAGCGATGCGGCGATGTTAGGCGAAACGTGCAGATCGATTTCGCCTTCCAGCGGCAGAACATTGGGTTGATCCTTGCGCGGCATCGGGCTGGCAGCTGACTCAGTTTCTTTCATTCATTTCCCAATCGTCAATCGATCACCATCCGAGCGCACCGATTACGCGGTCGACATCGGAAAGATCGTCGATCAAAAAATCTGGCTGATGTTCCGCGAGCTGCTCGCGATGCCAGGTGCCGGTGGCCACGGCAATGGTGCGCGCGCCAAAGGCTTTCCCGCAGGCGATGTCGCGCGGCGTATCGCCGATCACATCGATGTCGCCGGCGGAGAATTCGCGGCCATGTTTTTCCTTTGCGCGTGAGCGAGCGAAAAGACCAAGTTCATTGCGATCTTGATGATCGTCGGCAAACGCTCCGAATTCAAAAAAATGCCAGACGCCGTAGTGTTCGAGTTTTAGTTGCGCGCCGCGCGAAACATTTCCGGTGAGAAGCGCGAGCACGAGATGTTTTCTCGATTTCAGCTTCTGCAACAACTCGAGCACGCCGGGAAGCAGTTTTCCTTGGCGGCGCGGCAGCTCAAGCGAAAGAAAATGGACGTAGCTGTCGAGAAACGCGGTAATGTTTTCGCTCGTCGCCGGAATCTTGTGCTTCCGCAAGATGCTGGCGACGATGCCGGAATCGGTCATGCCCGCAATTTCGATGTCGTGCAGATCGTCTGCAATCTCGAACCGCTCCGCCAGCGTCAATTTGAGCGCGTGGACGCCTGCGCCGCCCGAATGGATGAGGGTGCCGTCGATGTCGAAAAGGAGGAGACGCTTTTGCTGTTCTGTCATGTCGAGCGATTTGTTTTCCGGCTGAGCGAAGTCGAATGGATCGAGAGACATGTTTTCATTAAATTGCGCGCTTGTCATTTCGAGTATCGAGGCCTGGATCGACATTTCTGTAGCGGCGCTCGATGAGCGCCGAAATTAGTGCGACGGTTTCTAGACCGCCCCTACAATCAGAGCGCCGGCGCGCTCATCAGCAGCACGGCGATCACGCTCCCGAGGAAAGCGAGCAGGGCAACGCCGGCGGCGCCAAAAATGACAGCACCAGTGGGGTCTTGCTCGCGGTTTCGGCGCGGGAATGGAGAGGCGTTTGTAAAATCGAGAGGGACCGCGCTAGACTCGGCCGGTTTCGCTTCAATTTTTTCGGGCTGGGGCAAGGGCTGTGAGCCGCGTGTGTCCGGCTCGAAACGCGCTTCGACCCCTCCGAAGCGGATTCGGTCGTCGAAACGCAACACCGTTTCCATGATGGGAATGCCGTTGACGCGAGTGCCGTTAGTGGATTCGAGATCTTTCAGCCGATAAGTTTCGCCGCTCAGTTCCAACTGCGCGTGACGGCTTGAGACCGAGGGATCATCGATCACGATCGCGTTCTCGGGCGCGCGACCGATCGTGATCAGTTCTTCGGCAAGCTCATGGGCAGTTCCGCTGATGATGAGCTTTGGCATGGGATCAATAATTAGACAGTGATCTCGACGCAACGCAATAATTTAGGTGCAGATCATCGTCATCGCACCCAGAGATAAAGGTCCGAAACGCGGCGGAGTCGATAGCGGTGTCTCCGTGCGTAATCGTTTAACGGTTGCTCGAGAACGCTCGTCTCGCCTCCGGTGAGGATTGCCGCGGGTGGGGCTGCCGCCAGATAGGTTTCCAGATGCACGGCATCCACGATCCCAACCGTGGGCTGGAACTGTTCAGGAATGAAAGGCGCGACGCGCCAGGCGAACGGTCCAGTCGCAAACTCTTTGTAGATCGGCGCATTACCTTCGAGGGGAAAAATCGGCACCAGAGTTAAAATTTCGCCATTTGTTACCGCGCAAAGGTTTCGGCCAATCTCGTGAACCCGCAAGGGCGTCCACCGTTGCGGTGAAATGAAATCCCGCACGGACGGCAGATCAATTATCAGGTTGATTACGCTGATCACCGTCAAAAGGCCGGCGACGACGCGCGCACGGTGGCGATCGATGGTGTGCCAGGCGCGGGCGAGTCCAAAGACGACGCCGAGCAAAAGAAACGGAACGACCGCGTAATAATATTGTTTATAGGACGGGGAGGGCGCGAGGGCGCCGAGCAAAAGGAAAGGAAGAGAGAATGTGATCAGTCGCAGCCGCCGGTCTGCCAATAAAATCTTCCAGCCCCCGCGCGCCGGTAGCCAGACCGCGAGATAGATGAAGGCGAGGATGAGAATGGCGTTCTGCGGGAATTTCAGGAGTGTGAATGGAAAGAGCAGTCTTCGAGACAACCAGACGCCGTGCGTACCGATGCTCGATTGGTAAATGCGGTTGAGCTTGCCGTTGTAAACGAAATTGTCGAAGACGAACTGAGTTGGTGCGCGCGCCCAGAGAATCCACGTCGGCCCAAGAGCAATGAAAAGCGTGGCCAGGAACAGAGCCAGATCGCGCAGCCGCTGGTTGCGAGTCGCCCGTTGATAGACAATAAAAAACGCAAAGGGCGCAACTAACGGAGCAAAACTTAAT